>JBKJUA010000430.1:0-10894 GCA_046590305.1 Bradyrhizobium sp. | reverse complement strand
GTGCAATATCTCAAGGTCAAGGTCGTACTCGAGGTCAAGGAAGAGAAGCAAGTCGAGGCGATCAAGCCGACACTGCCGCGGGTCACCGACCTGTTCCAGACCTATCTGCGCGAACTGCGCCCCAGCGACATCAACGGTTCGGCCGGGCTATTCCGCCTCAAGGAAGAACTGACCAAGCGCGTCAATATCGCGCTGGCGCCGCAACAGGTGAACGCGGTGCTGTTCAAGGAAATCATCGTCCAGTGACGCAGCAGGTCTCATATCATGGCCGGTAAGGACCTCGACCAGGACGCAATTGCCGCCCAATGGGAGGCCTCGCTCGACTCCGAGGATCCCGCGGCGGCTGCGGAAGAAGCTGCGGCCAACGAACTCTCGGAGAGCATGGCCCTGCAATGGGCTGCGATGGTTGAGGACGGCAGCCGCGACTTCGGCAACAAGGCCGGCGGCGAGCGGGTGCTGTCGCAGGAAGAGATCGACAACCTGCTCGGCTTCACAGTCGGCGACGTCAATCTCGACGACAATTCCGGCATTCGCGCCATCATCGATTCCGCGATGGTGTCCTACGAGCGTCTGCCGATGCTCGAAATCGTGTTCGACCGCCTGGTGCGGCTGATGACGACGTCGTTGCGCAATTTCACGTCCGACAACGTCGAAGTGTCGCTCGACCGCATCACCTCGGTGCGGTTCGGCGATTACATGAATTCGATTCCGCTGCCCGCCGTGCTCAGCGTGTTCAAGGCCGAGGAGTGGGAGAATTTCGGCCTCGCCACGGTGGATTCCAGCCTGATCTACTCGATGGTCGACGTGCTCCTCGGCGGCCGCCGCGGCCAGACCTCGCTGCGCATCGAAGGCCGTCCCTATACCTCGATCGAGACCAATCTCGTCAAGCGGCTGGTTGAAGTCGTGCTGGCAGATGCCGAGCAGGCGTTCCGGCCGCTGTCGCCGGTGACTTTCTCGATCGACCGGCTGGAAACCAATCCGCGCTTTGCCGCCATCAGCCGGCCCGCCAACGCGGCCATCCTGGTGCGCCTGCGCATCGACATGGAAGATCGCGGCGGCAATATCGAATTGCTGCTGCCCTATGCCACCATCGAGCCGATCCGTCCCGTGCTGCTGCAGATGTTCATGGGCGAAAAGTTCGGCCGTGACCCGATCTGGGAAGGCCATTTCGCCACCGAAGTGGGGCAGGCGGAAATTTCCGTCGATGCCGTGCTGTACGAAGCCGAGATTCCGCTGAAGCAGCTGATGAAGCTGAAGGTCGGCGACACCCTGCCGCTGGACATGCGCGCCGACGCGCTGGTCGCGGTGCGCTGCGGCAACGTCCTGTTGACCGAAGGCCGCATGGGGCGGGTCGGCGACCGCGTCGCCATCCGCGTCACCAAGCAGTTGCGCAAACCCAATACCACCTTCGCGATGTTCGAGAAGGCCGATGAGCAAACCAAGTTGATGGAGGCCCAATGAGTCATTCATTCGGAATTGTGATTGAGAGCCTGGTGGCGGTCCTGCTGCTTCTCACGATCGGCTATTGCATGCTGCTGAACACGCGGCTGAAGCGGCTGAAGGCGGACGAGCATTCGCTGAAGGCGACGATCGGGGAGCTGATCACGGCGACCGAAATCGCCGAGCGTGCGATCGGCGGCCTCAAGCACACCGTGCGCGACGTCAACGAGAATCTCGGCAACCAGCTGACTTCGGCGGCGCAGATGTCGCAGCAGCTGAAGAAGCAGCTCGCCGAAGGCGACAATGTGATCCGACGGTTGTCTCGGATCGCGATCGCGGCCCGGCCACTGACGGAACCGGAGGCAGAGCCGGTAGCGGCTCCAAGGGCATCATCGGCCAAGGCGGTTGCCGCGGCGGCACACGCGTTCTCCGAGCGCAGAAGGTCTGACGGCCTGGCGGCATGAAATCCTACCGTGACATTCGCGTCATTCCGGTCGTCCTGATCGCGATCCTCGGCCTGGCCGTGCTGAAAGTCGCGGGCCTGGTGATCGATGGCGGCTACGTGTTCGACAACCAGCCGAAGACCGCGACGAAGTCGTGGGCGCAGGAGACCCTGAACTTTCCGTCGGCAGGCAAGGCCGATCCCGCCGAAATCACGGGTTCGGTGCCGGCCAAGAAGGAAGAAGCGCCGAAGCCGGCGGTGCCGGCCACCGAACCGCCGAAGCCCGACGGCGTCGTGGTCTATCCCGAGCAGACGGCGCCGGTGTCGGCATCGGAGCGCGCGATCCTGGAACGGCTGCAGTCGCGGCGGCAGGAACTGGAGGCCCGCGCGCGCGAGATCGACATTCGCGAAAGCCTGCTGAAGTCGGCTGAAAAGCGCATTGAATCCAAGGTCGAGGAGATGAAGGCCGTCGAAAGCCGGATCTCGACGGCGAGCGGGGCCAAGAGCGAGATCGACGCCGCCCGCTTCAAGGGCATCATCACCATGTATGAGGGCATGAAGCCGAAGGACGCCGCCAAGGTGTTCGACCGGCTCGAGATGTCCGTGCTGTTCGAGATCGCCTCGCAGATCGCGCCGCGCAAGATGTCCGATATCCTCGGCCTGATGGCGCCGGAATCGGCCGAGCGGCTGACGGTCGAGATGGCGCGCCGCGCCGGATCGGACAAATCCGCCGCGGTGGTCGATCTCCCCAAAATCGAGGGCAAGGTGCTGCCGCAAAAGTCCAATTAACGCGGATAATTAACAGCCCCTTAATGCGCCGATCCTAGGATTCAGCGGCATCGCGGGCGAGGACGTCCCGCCGCCGAACAGATCGAACGAGCTGAAAGACCCGGTTGGAATGGCGCTGATAGCTGCCACTGGATTCTGGTCGCGAGGCCGCGCTTTCGCGCGGATGGCGCGGCTGTGTCTCGTCGGGTGGCTGGTCCTGACCGGCCTGACCTCGACTGCCTTCAGCCAGACCGAGCCGGTCAGGGGCGAGGCGACGTTCTCGGCCTCGGGCGGATACGCGCGGCTGGTGCTCAAGCTCGCCGAGGATGTCGAATCCCAGGTGTCGACCGCCGGCTCCATCCTCGTGATCCGGTTCAAGCGCCCGGTGGATATTCCGGTCGACCGATTGTCCGACGCTGTGCCTGATTACGTCGGATCGGTGCGGCGCGACCCCGATGGCTCGGCGATAAGGCTGTCGCTGTCGCGCAAGGTGACCGTCAACACTATGACGGCGGGCGAGCGGGTGTTCGTCGACCTGTTGCCCGATACCTGGAGCGGTCAGCCGCCGGCACTTCCCGCCGAAGTGGTCCGCGAATTGTCCGAACGCGCACGGGTCGCCGAGCGCGCCTTGCGTCAGCAGCGCGCGGCCACGGCGGCCCAGAAGCGCCCGCCGATCAGGGTCCGCGCCTCGGTCCAGCCGACCTTCGTGCGCTTCGTATTCGAAATGCCCGATGGCATCAGCGTCTCCAGCGTGTTGAACGACCAGCGCCTGTCGCTGTTGTTCAACGCCGCGCTCTCGTTCGATCTCGCGGACGCCAAGCTGGCGCTGCCGTCGAATATCGCCTCGATCGGTCAGAAGATCGAGCGCGAGACTTCCCTGGTGGAGGTGCTGCTGATCGGCGATGTCGATGTTCGCTCCTTCCGCGAGGAGAAAAACTACATTATCGATGTCGCCTTCCAGCAGGCGGATAAGCCGCAGGCGCAGCGGTCGCCGGTCGCCGATGTCCTGCAAGCCCCGGCGTCGGCGGCGCCCGCCGCATCCGCAAGGCCCGCGGCGCCTTCGGCCTCCCGGTCCGGCAACGACATCGTGCCGCTGACCTCGGAAACGTTCGCGCAGCAAGCCAACATCGAGATCAAGCCCGAGCAGGCGCCGACCGTAGCGGCTGATGCCCCGTCGAAATTGACGCCGGTCGCGGCCGCCCCGCCGCCGGAACCCGGCGCTCCGAAGGTGGCCCAGGCGCCACCGGCCATTGTCGCGCCGCCAGCCAACATCGCACCGTCGGCAAATGTCTCGCCGCCGGCCAATGTTGTGCCGCCGGTCATCGATGCGCCGCCGGCGATTCAGGCGCAGCCGGTACCTCAAGGCTTGCCGCCGGCGGCGCAGGCGCCGCCCGCCGTGCAGGCGCTGCCGCCCGGCGCAGGCCCCGCGACGGTCACCGCCAGGCGGGACAGCGACGCCCTGCGCGTGACGTTCGCGTTTGCCGCGACTACTCCCGCCGCCTTGTTTCGCCGCGCCGATACGGTGTGGCTGGTGTTCGATTCCCTGCAGCCGATCGACATCGACCTGATCCGCTCCAGGGGCGGGGCGCTGATATCAGACGTCAGCCGGTTGACGCTGGACAAGGGGCAGGCAATCCGCATTCGTCTCAACCGCCCGCAAATGCCCTCGCTGACCGGCGACGACAAGGGCGGCGCGCACTGGATGCTCACCTTCGCCGATACGATGCAGTCGCCGCAGCTGCCGCTGGTGGTGATCCGCAATATCACCGATCCCGCGCTCGCCAATGTCACCGTGCCGCTGTCGAGGCCCGGACTGCTGCACCGTTTCATCGATCCGGAGGCCGGCGATACGCTGCTGGTGGTGACGGCGCCGCTACCGGTTCGCGGCCTCATCAAGCAGCATGATTTTGTCGAGATGTCGCTGCTGGAATCGATCCACGGCGTCGCGGTGCATCCCGTTTCCGAGGACGTTGTCGCCGAGGTCGCGTCCGACAGGGTCATCATCGGGCGTCCCGGCGGCCTGACGTTGTCCTCGGCCGACGTCGCCTCCGAGCGCGCCACGACCGCGGTGCGGCCGATCTTCGACATCGCCGAGTGGCGCAAGAACCAGGTTGAAAACTTCATCGCTCGCCAGGATGAACTGATCGCGGCGGCGGGAGCAATGGAGCCGGCCCAGCGCACCCAGGCCCGGATCAACCTCGCTCGTTTCCTGATGTCGCGCGGGATGTATTGGGAAGCCAAGGGCGCGGCCGATCTCGCGCTCGCCGACGCCAAGCCGGGGTCGGAGGATTCGATCGCCCTGATGGTGCGCGTGGTCGCCAACATCCTGATCGGCCGTCCCGAGCAGGCGCTGAAAGACCTCGCCAATCCCGTGATCGGTGCCAGTTACGATTCGCAGCTGTGGAAAGCGCTGGCCTTCGCGCGCCAGGGCAAGTGGGCAGAAGCGCGGGAGAAATTCAAGAATGTCGAATTCGCCATCACCTCGCTGCCGATCGAGCTGCAGCGCATCGTGATTTCCGAGGCGATGCGCGCGTCGCTCGAGATCAGGGATTTTTCCGGCGCCGCCAAGCGCGGCAGCGACCTGCAGGTGATCGGTGTTCCCAGGGAGATGAAGGCGGCGACCGCGGTGCTGTTCGGCCGGCTGGCCGAGGCGCTCGGCCACGACAAGGACGCGCAGAGCGAATACAAGGTCGCGATCGAATCCGCGGACCGCGCCGCGGCCGCCGAGGCCAGGCTGCTCGATATCATTCTGCGCCAGCGCCGCGACGAGACCAACCAGGCCGACTCCCTGCGCGAACTGGAGACGCTTGCGGTGTTGTGGCGCGGCGACGCCATCGAGGTGCGGGCGCTGCAGATGATGGCTAAGATCTATGCCGATATCGGACGCTACGGCGAGTCGCTGGCCGCGGCGAAGGTCGCGACCAGGCTGCAGCCGAATTCCGAGATTTCGCGGGCCGGCCAGGATGCGTCGGCGGCGTTGTTTGCCCAGATCTATCTCAGTCCGAAAGGCGACAATCTTCCTCCGGTCGACGCGCTCGGGATGTTCTACGAATACAGCGAGCTGACGCCGATCGGGCGGCGCGGCGACGAGATGATCCGCCGGCTGGCGGACCGGCTGGTCGCGGTCGACCTGCTCGATCAGGCCGCCGAACTTCTGCAGTATCAGGTCGACAGGCGGCTGGAGGGCGCGGCGCGCGCCCAGGTCGCCGCGCGCCTGGCCATGGTCTATCTCACCGGACGCAAGCCGGACCGCGCGATATCGGCGCTTCGCACCACGCGGATCGCGGACCTCTCCGGCGAACTGCGCCAGCAGCGGCTGTTGCTGGAATCGCGCGCCCAAAGCGATGTCGGACGCCATGACCTCGCGCTCGACATCATCTCGAACATCAGCGGCCGCGAGGCGATCCGGCTGCGCTCCGACATCTACTGGGCGTCGCGGCGCTGGCGCGAGTCCGCCGAGCAGATCGAATTGTACTACGCCGATCGCTGGCGCGACTTCAGACCCATGAACCCGGTGGAGAAGGGCGACGTGATCCGCGCGGTGGTCGGATATGCGCTCGCCGAGGACGCTATCGGCCTGGCGCGCTTCCGCGAGAAATATGCGCCTCTGATGAGCGGCGAGGCCGATCGGGCGGCGTTCGAGACCGCCGGCAAGTCGAGTGGTGGCAGCAGCGCTGAATTCGCCTTGATCGCGAAAATGGCGGCCAGCGTCGACACGCTCGACGGCTTCCTGCGCGAAATGAAAGTGCGCTTCCCCGACGCCACCGCCAGGGCGCCGCTGCCGCCGGAAACCGCCAAGGGCGAACCGGTCCACACCGGCTCGCTGCCGCGCATCATTGGATTGACGCGGGCCGACGCGAAGCGGTAGAGCGTCGCAGCCGCCGCGATCCCCTCGACAGATATGCGCCGAGCCGGCAACCTGCGGTAAATCAACGCCGGAGGAAGCCGTCGCCATGAGCAAGCCTGTCAAGACCGAAGCCGAGCTGATTGCGATGGCCAGAGCCGAGTTGAAGGTTCACGCCGATGGTCCGCACGAATTCGAAATCTCCGTGCTGCGCGACGGCGACAGCTGGGAGTTCCGCGCTTCCGCCGACGCGGCGACGATCGCAAAACCCGGCTATCCCGAAAGCGTGATGATGCTTGTCCAGATCGGCGACCACCTCAGCAAGCAGTATGACGTGAAAGGGTAGGGGAGCGAGCCCCAGTCGGCCACTCAATCGGAGGCACGCATGAGCGACCGGATTGACCTGACGGAAAAGCTGTCCACGTTTTCTGAGCACTGGTCGCCCCGGACTGTCACGCAATTCAACAGTTGCGACGTCATGGTCGTGAAAGTGAAGGGCGAATTTGTGTGGCACAAGCACGACGATACGGATGATTTTTTTCTCGTCCTGAAAGGCGTGCTTGACATTCAACTTCGAGACCGGACTGTCACGCTTGGGCCGGGACAAATGTACGTCGTACCGAAGGGCGTTGAGCACCGCCCCGTCGCGCGGGATGAGGTGCATTTGTTGCTGATTGAGCCAACGGGAACGCCGAACACCGGCGATATCGAAACGGCCGCGCCGCGCAAGACGGCGTGATCGATCATCCGGGACACAGGCGCAGCCTGCATCGGCAAGCTACATATTCCGCCAGATTCCAACCCGCGCAGACCTGGCTTCGTCTTCAGAGGCCAGCAATTCCGCAGGCGCGTCCGGTGTTGCGCGGGCGCCTCCGGCCCCCAGAATGATCTGGGACAAGTTCTGCCCATCGACGCTGCATCGGTAGCGGTCCGGCATGCCGCTGGGTTCGCAAATCACTTCCCGTCGCCTGAGAAACCGCGCGAGCGCCCGGACCGCGCGTCGATCATCATCGCCGAGAATGCCCTCGAGCTGTATCTTTCTACCGCGAACCGCCAAGGTCGCGAGATCGACAACGTCCGCGGATCCTCTGACGCCTGTATCCGCGCCGCTCGCTACCGCGGGGTTGGCGGCAGGGTTGGCGGGGGTCAGCGCGGTCCCGGGGTTGAGAGCGTCGGTGTTTCGTCTTGCGACCTGAGGCGAGGTTTTGGTCACGACCGGCAGAGCCCGGCCGACAAAATCACGCCAGATGTTGGCTGGAAGATCTCCGCCGGTGACCCGGTTGGTGGGAGTGTTGTCGTCATTGCCCACCCATACGCCGACGACGAGATCCCCGGTAAATCCGATGAACCAGGCGTCGCGGTATTCCTGAGTGGTTCCGGTCTTGCCGCCAACCGCGACATTTGGAATGCGCGCGGCCTTTCCGGTCCCCTCGTTGACGACCGACTGCAGCATTTCCGTCATCATCGCCCGGGTGGCGCCCAGTTGGCCGGTGACCTCGCTGCCAGCTCCGGGTTTTGTGTAGAGCGCTTGCTGGGAATTGCCTGCAATCGAGCGGATTGAGTACGGCTCGAGTGTTTGAACGCCGGCCGCGACCGCGCCGTAAGCCCGCGTCATCTCCAGCAGCGTAACCTCGGCGGAGCCGAGCGCCAGGCTCGGCACGGCCGGCAGCGTCGACTGCACGCCCATGCGCTTGGCGGTGTCAATGACCGCCGGCGTTCCCACCTCGTCGCCCAGTTGGGCGGCAACCGTATTGACGGACTGCGCGAACGCGTTGCGCAGGGTCATGTTGCCACGGAAGCGCCCACTGGAGTTTTGCGGCTCCCATTCCCCGATCTGGGTAGGCTTGTCGACGACGACAGACTGGGGCGTGTAGCCGCGCTGGAGCGCCGTCAGATAAACGAAAAGCTTGAACAGCGACCCGGGCTGGCGTTTCGCCTGGGTGGCACGATTGAATTGACTGGCTTCGTAATTGCGGCCCCCGACCATTGCCAGCACGGCACCGTCTCTGCCGAGCGCCACAAGTGCCGCCTGCGAGACGTTTTTCTTCGCGCCCTCTGCCTCGAAGCGTCGCTCGATGACGCCCTCGGCGAGCCGCTGCAATTCCAGGTTCAACGTTGTCCGAAGCGTCAGATCGCCCGATGCCGAGCCCAGAAGCCGGCGGACATCGCCGGCAACCATATCGACGAAATAGTTGGTGCCCGGCGGCGTTTCCGGAGGCGTTCGCAGATTGACAGGCTGGGCGCGCGTGGCTTCCGCTTCGGCGGCCGTCAGGGCTTTGGTTTCCACCATCGTTTGCAGGACGGTCTCCTGCCGCTCCTTGGCTCCGCCGAAATTGCGTGTCGGCGCAAGTTGGGACGGCGCCCGCACCAGGCCCGCAAGCATCGCTGATTCAGCGAGCGACAGTTCGCCGGCTTTCTTCCCGAAATACCTTCTGGCGGCAGCGTCGACACCGTAAGCGCCGGCGCCAAAATAGGCGGTGTTGAGATATCGCAGAAGGATGTCTTCCTTCTTCAATTGACTCTCCAGCCACAGCGCGAGAAGCGCTTCCTGGACCTTTCGGCGGAATGTGCGTTCCTGGGAGAGAAACATCAGGCGGGCGAGCTGCTGCGTGATGGTGCTGCCGCCCTCTCGCGTACCGCCGGCCTGTGAATTTCGCCACCCGGCCCGCAATATGCCGCGAAGATCGACACCGATGTGGTCGAAGAACCTTCGATCCTCGATGGCAACAATCGCCTGGGCCAGATGCGGTGGCATATCTGCGGCCGCCAGTCTGTCGCCCTTGAATACGCCGCGGGCGGCGAACACTTCGCCTTGCGCCCCTTCGAACGTCAGTGCGCTCTGGGTTGCCTCGACCTGAAGCCCGCCCGTGATCGGCAGGGTCGCGACGCAGTACAGGACATAGGCGGTGGACAGCGCCACCACCAACCCCAGCGAGGCCGCAAGATACTTCCGGCGCCATCCTGCGCGAACCGGCCCGTGAACCGGCCCATGGCTCGATTCGGGCGCCGAAGCAGCTGATCTGGATCGCCAGCCCTGCAGGCGGGATTTCAAATCCAGCTGCGGCCAGCGGGCATTGCCCGTCGATGAAAGCAGGTTCGCCTTCAACCCCGGCCAGCGACTTCCAAGTGAAGCGCCTGACGCCAGCATGGCCGCTCGCCCACCGCTCCACCAGTCTTTCACCCGGCGGCCGGCATGGCGGAATGCCGATCGTGCCAGCAGAACGATCTGACGCGCCAGCGTGCGAAGCGAATCGCGAACATGTCCCGGAGTTACCGTGGCATCGTCCGATGCCGAAACGGGATCGGTAGGGGATTCGATCTTTTCTTGCTGATAGGGAGGGCTGGTCATGGGCGGTGGTCGAACAGCTCAAAGTATTGAAAGGCCATGTCGGCCTGGAGCAAGCGAGGCGTGGGCCAAAAAGCAACCGCCCATGAGAGAATGCCCTGGGAACCCCAGAGTTCCCTTGCGCTGTCGCCATTCCCGATTTCGCAATTGGAAACGGGGCGGGGCCGCCAGCCGCCCCGCGCCAATTGCCCATCAGCCGATTTCGTCGCCGCCGCATCTCTGATGTATGCTGGCACGCCCCCGCAGATACGAAGAGGCCGTCCGCCGTGATCAAACTGTCGATTCGAAACAAGATCATGGGGATCGCGGTGACGCTGGTCGCCCTGATGGCCGTTACCGCGGTTACGACGGTGGTGTTAGTCATGCAGGTTGGTGAGCGCATCGAAGAGCTGACGAACAGCTATATGCCCGCCTATGGCGACCTGGCTCGAGCGAATATCCGTTCGCTTGAGCGGGCGCTTTCGATACGCCGGATCATCATCGAGAAGCTTCAGTCGCCGGAAGACGGCGTCCATACCGGCCTGCGCGACCAGTACGACGCCCTCGGCGGGCAGGTCGAGCTGGAAATCCTGGCCGCGCGGGGGTTGATCAAGGGCTTGATCGAGAAGGGTCCTGCGTTCGGCGACGCATCGACGCTCACTCAATTCGATATCCGTATCGACAATATCCACGAAGATTCCCGTCGCCGCCTCAGCGCAGAGAACAAGCGGCTGTTCGCGGCGCTCGAAAGCGGCGACAAGGAGGCGCTTGCCGAGGAAATTGAGCGTGTTGACGAACTCCGCGACGAACTCAACCAGAAGCTGGACAGCGTTCGACGGGATATGTTGGCTCTGTTGCGTAAGGACGCCAATATGACCTTGGACAAGCAGCACCAGGTGATGCTGATCTCCATCGTCCTGACCGTGCTGGCCGCCATCCTCGGCCTTGTGTTCGCCGCCCTTGTCAGTACCGGCGTCACCCGCCCGGTGCGGCGTTTGCTGGAGGGCGCAAGAGCCGTCGAGGCCGGAAATCTGCAGGGAACGATCGTCGCCACCTCGCGGGACGAAATCGGCCA
>JBKJUA010000418.1:0-14283 GCA_046590305.1 Bradyrhizobium sp. | reverse complement strand
AGTTACTTTCGACAGAACGTAGAGCAGAAAGCCTGCTCCCACGCCACTCAAAACCATCTTTTGCACGCCGCCGAAACGGAAGAAGCGCAGGCTCACGGAGGCTGCCAACATGACCATGGCAGCCAGCAAAAACGGCTGTGCGATGAGCTTATGGTACTGCAACCGGTATCCGGCGGTCGCGAATCCCGAGCTTTCCGAAGACCGGATATAGCTCGGTAGTTGCCAGAAAGACACAGTTTCGGGGGTGGAAAAACTGTTGCGGACCTGAGCTGGCGACAGGCTGGTCGGGATGAAGAAGCTGTCCTGATCAACCGGGGGGGAATTGAGGGAGAATCGGCGCGCCGATTTGAACGCCCAGCGGCCTTCCTCAAGCCGCGCCTCACGCGCCTCGATGCGTTCCTTGAACTGGAAGTCGTTGTCGAACTTGAACACCGTGAGCCCGGTAAGCAGGACGCCCTGCTGCTCGCTGCGGGCGGCGTTGATGATCCACTGTCCGTCGCTGCCGACCTGATTGAGCCAGAAGCCGGATGCGTCCTGAATACCGCCGCCGGACGCGGAGCCGAACAGTTCCGCCTCCATGCGCTTGGATAGTTCGCGTAGATTGGCCGACATCGGATTGTAGGCCACGGTCGCCAGGAAACCGAGCACGATCGAGCTTGCCAGCGCCGGCGCAATGAACTGCCAGGCGGAAACGCCGGCGGCGCGCGCCACCACGAGTTCCAGCCGCCGCGACAGCGCCAGATAGCATGTCATCGCGCCGATCAGGACGCAGAACGGCATCATTTTTTCGAGCAATTGCGGCACCCGATAGAGGGACGTTTTCGCCACCGTGATGGCGGACGCCGAAGCCAGCCCCGATGTCTTCCGGACCATTTCGATGTAATCGACCAGCACCAGCAGCAGGAAGATGCTCGCGAACGCGCCCACCGCCGAGACCACGAAGCGGCCGGCAAAATATCGCCCGAGTGTGTTGGTCATCATGCTCATGCTGCGGCCGGTCGTCCGAACAGCCGCAGAATACGTTCGTTCGACCTGTTGATGGCCTCCATCAGGGCCGCGGGCGGTTCCACCACGGTGCCCGACAGGATCATCGCCGTCCCGCCGCCGATCGCGAGAAACAGCATCAGATATTGAACGATGGCTGCGACTGGCGACCTCACCGTCATGACCGAGCAGGCGAATCCCGCCATGCGCAGTCCGAACACGGCAAAGATAGAACCGCCGATCGCAAAACTTCGGCTCTGCCGCGTGGTGCGCGGCGTTCCCAGGAACGCGAACGTCAACGCTGCGAAGGCGAAGGGATAGATCGGCGCCATGAAACGGTCATGCAATTCGGCGCGGAATTGGCCGGGCACTTGCTTGTAAACCGGGTCCTCAGGCGACGGCGACAGCAATTCCCAGATGTAGCGTTCGCGAATTCCCAGCGCGACATCGCGCCCGCTATTGGAGAATTTCGACATGTCGAATGCGTAACGGCCGAACGCCACCAGCGCCGGGTCGCGCTTGCCGGCTTCGAAACGCTGCAGATTTCCGTCCTCCAGCACCAGATATGAACCGCTCTCGTTGCGCAGGATCGTGCCGTGGTCGGCGATGATGGTGACGCGTTCCTTGGGGTCGCGACGGTCATCGACGAAAATGCCGGCGAGCACGCCACCCGGCTGACGCTCGCGAATGCGGATGGTGAGATTCTGATCCAGCGAGGCAAAGCGGCCGGGCTGCAGAATGTTGGTAAGCACGTCGGCGGTGATCTCGGCGTCCCACTGCTTGATGCGGCGCATGCCGTCGGGCGCCAGGTAGGCCGCAATGAAGGCAACCATGACCGAGACCACACAGGTGGCGTAGAAGAACGGAAGAAACAGCCGGAACGGCGAGAGGCCCGCCGCATTCATCACGATGATCTCGGAGTCGGTCGCGAGCTTGTTGAGGGTATGCGAGATCGCGATCATCAGCGCGATCGGCGCAATGATCAGCACCAGCGCCGGGATGACGAGGCTGGTGATGCCGAGAAAGGTGACGATGGTCTGGCCCTGGCTCGTCATCAGATCGATGCCGCGCAACGCCTGCGTAATCCAGATCACCCCTGTCAGGCTCACCAGAATCAAAGCAAACGACGCCAGCGTCGTTCGAAAAATATACTTGTCGATTGACCCCATCGCTACCGCACGATCCCACCTTGCAAACCGGAACCGCGGCTCACGACCAATCCCTGTTACGGGATCCCCATTGGTCGCGCCGCAGTTGTCCTGCCGGCTCACGTTCTCACTACCATCCCTTTGATCCGTCAACAAAATGGCTGCGCCATGGCACCCTTGCTATATGGTTAATAATTCGGGCTATGTGGCTTATGAGCCACGGGGACGCTTGGCAGCGCGGCGGCTGGCAGGCCATAGTGCGCCGGACCATGCTTCCCGCGGATGTGCAGCCACAGCCGATGAGAACATTCGAAACACCGCCCGGCCGGTTCCCGACCCCGCGACAGCCCTGAATTCTTGGAGGATTTGCCCATGTCCGACGCCGTCAAGGTCGGCTTCGTTCCGTTTTCCACTGCCCCGCGCGGGGTTCTGGTGGTGTTTTGCGACGACGCGCTGAAATTCGGTGCGGCGACCCGGAAGGGGCTGGGGAGGGCTGCCGATGTGGTCAAGCGCGCGGCGGAAACCAACCAGTTCAAGGGCAAGAGCGGCTCAACGCTCGATATTCTGGCGCCGGAGGGTCTCAAGGCCTCGCGGCTGATCGTGGTGGGAGCCGGCAAGCTGTCGGCGATCAAGGATAATGATTTTCTCAAGCTTGGCGGCGCGGCGGCCAGCAAGCTGCTCGCGGGCAACGCGGTGGTGACGATCATGGCGGAATTGCCTGATGGCGCGATGAAGCCCGACCAGGCCGCCGCAGTGGCATCGGGAGTGCGCCTGCGCGCCTATAAATTCGATCGCTACAAGACCAAAAAGAAGGATGGCGAGGATGCCGCGTTGCGCGCCGAGGTTTCGCTCGCGGTCGGCGATGTCGCCGCCGCGCGAAAAGCCTTCGCGCCTCGCGCGCACATTGTCGATGGCGTCATCATGGCGCGCGAGCTCGTCAATGAGCCGCCAAACGTGCTCTATCCCGTGGAGTTCGCCCGGCGCGCCGCGCAGCTGCGCAAGCTCGGCGTCGATGTCGAGATTCTTGACGTCAAGGCCATGACCAGGCTCGGCATGGGCGCACTGCTCGGCGTTTCCCAGGGCTCGACGCAGCCCGGCCGCACCGTGATCATGCGCTGGAATGGCGGCAAGAAAGGCGAGCAGCCGGTGGCCTTCGTCGGCAAGGGCGTTTGTTTCGACACCGGCGGCATCTCCATCAAGGGTTCCGCCGGTATGGAAGACATGAAGGGCGACATGGGCGGTGCGGCCTGTGTGGTCGGCTTGATGCATGCGCTGGCGGCGCGCAAGGCCAGGGTCAATGTGGTCGGCGCCATCGGCATTGTCGAAAACATGCTCGACGGCAATGCGCAACGCCCCGGCGATATCGTGACCTCGATGTCCGGCCAGACCATCGAGATCATCAATACCGACGCCGAAGGCCGGCTGGTGCTGGCCGACGTGCTCTGGTACGTGGCGAAGAAGTTCAAGCCGAAATTCATGGTCGATCTGGCAACGCTGACCGGCGCGATCATGGTGGCGCTCGGCACCGAATATGCCGGCCTGTTTTCCAACAACGACGAACTGGCCGAACGGCTGACCAAGGTCGGGCTGGCGACGGGGGAACGGGTCTGGCGCATGCCGCTCGGTCCGGAATACGACAAGCAGATCGACTCGCAGTTCGCCGATATGAAGAACGCCGGCGTGCGCAATGGCGGGTCGATCACCGCCGCGCAGTTCCTGCAGCGCTTCGTCGACGACACGCCGTGGGCGCATCTCGATATCGCGGGAACCGCGATGGGTGCGCCGAAATCCGAGATCAACCACAGCTGGGGCTCGGGCTATGGCGTGCGCCTGCTGGATCGGCTGGTGGCGGAGTATTACGAAGGCAGCAAGTAGCTGAAACCCGATGACGGAAGTTCTGTTCTACCATCTGCAGGACATGTTGCTCGAGAACGTGCTGCCGCCGTTGCTGGAGAAGTCGCTGGAGCGTGGCTGGCGGGTGGTGGTGCAGTCGACATCGGAAGAGCGCGCAGACGCGCTCGACGCCCATCTGTGGACCTATCGCGACGATTCATTCCTGCCGCACGCCACCTGGCGCGCCACCGATGCCCAGGACCAGCCGATCGTGCTGGCGGTGGAGGAGGGCAACCCGAACAAGGCCAATGTCAGGTTCTTGATCGACAATGCCGCGCTGCCCGCGGACTGCGAGAGCTACGACCGTCTGGTGCTGGTCTTCAACGGTGACGACGACACCGCGCTCGGCGCGGCGCGGGGCGCCTGGACCGACTGCAAGTCGCGGGGGTTCGAGGTCACTTACTGGCAGGCCGACGAGCGCGGCCGGTGGCAGCGGCGGAATTAGCGATATGAGGCAATTAATGATAATCTGCGGTTTCGGCCCGCGAGCTTGGACATAGTCACGCTCATGCCGCAAAGTGATGGTGGGACAACCGCTTAAGCGACAGGGTTGGGAATTCGATTAATCGTGCGAGAAACAAACCTTCATCGCGAACGCCTGCTGGCGCTGCTGCTGCTGGCCCCCCTGATGGCGGGCTGCGCGGGCGCGCTCCAGTCAGGCTCCGATCTCCTGTCGAAAGACGCAGAATGGTTTTCCCGAACCGGCAGGGTGTTCATCAGGAACGTTTCGATTGAAACGTTGCCCTTGACCCCGGACAAGCCGGTGACGGCGGGAGATCTGGTAAGTGCCGATGGTGGTTGCCCGGGAATGGCGCCTCCCGGTTCGGACGCCAATGCCCTGACCGACGGCGCGGCCGGCGCGCCGGTGCCGTCGACCCGGGGAACGGTGGCGCTTCTTCATACCGAATGCGACGTCGTGCGCGGCATCGGCGCACCCGACAGCGTCAACCTTTCGAACAATGCACGCGGCGACCGGGTGGCGGTGGTCACCTATTCGCGCGGACAACGCGCCGGAATTTACACCTTTACCGCGGGACGCCTGAGTTCGATCGAGCGCGGCGCCGAACCGGTGGCACCGCCGCGAACGGCGAAGCCGAAGAAGAAGCCGGCCGCGACCTGATCGCTGTCCACAGTCTTTCGGACAACCGTGCCTCAGCCCGTCGCCTGATCGTATTGCGAGCTTGCCGTCAGCCATTCTTCCTCGGCGCGCTGCAGGGCGCTCTGGGCGCCGGCCCGCGCCTTGCCGAGCTGGGCCGCCTGCTTCGGATCGCGCTTGAACAAATCCGGCAGCGCCAGCGCGGTATCGATCTTGGAAATGATGCCGTTGATGCGCGCAATCTCGGCCTCGGCGTCGGATATCTTCTGCTTCAGCGGGATGCGCTTCTCGGGCTTGCTGCGCGCGGGCTTGTCGCGGCCGTCGCCGCGATCATTATCGCCGCGGTCGCGCGAATTCGAGCGCATGCCGCGCGCCGACAGCACCATGCGCCGGTAATCGTCGAGATCGCCGTCATAGGTCGTGACCGCCTGATCGGCGACCACCCACAATTGATCGGCGCAGGCCTCGATCAGATAGCGATCATGGGAGACCATGATGACGGCGCCGGGAAATTCGTTGATCGCTTCGGCAAGCGCCGCGCGGCTGTCGATGTCCAGATGGTTGGTCGGCTCGTCGAGAATGATCATGTTGGGACCGAAGAAGGTCGCAAGTCCCAGCAGCAACCGCGCTTTTTCGCCGCCCGAGAGGCTCTTGACCAGGGTATCGCCGGCCTTGCCGGAGAAGCCGATCGCGCCGGTGCGTCCGCGCACCTTGGTCTCGGTGGCGTCCGGCATCAGTTTGCGGACGTGATCATAGGCCGAGCCGTCGAGGTTGAGCTCGTCGACCTGATGCTGCGCGAAATAGCCGACCGACAGCTTTTCGGCGCGGGTGACGTGGCCGGAGAACGGCGCCAGCTTGTTGGCGAGCAGTTTGACCAGCGTCGACTTGCCGTTGCCGTTGGAGCCGAGCAAAGCGATGCGGTCGTCGGTATCGATGCGCAGGGTCACGCGATTGAGCACCGGCTTCTTCGGGTCATAGCCGACCGAAACATTGTCGACCGCGATGATCGGCGGCGACAGCATACGCTCGGGCACCGGAAAGGAAATTTCGCGGACGTCCTGCGTCACCAGCGCGGTGACCGGCTTCATCCGCTCCAGCATCTTGACGCGCGACTGCGCCTGACGGGCTTTCGAGGCCTTGGCCTTGAATCGATCGACGAAGGCCTGCAGGCGCTTGCGTTCGTCCATCTGCCGCTTGGCGTGCTTGGCGTCGAGCATCTCGCGGGTGGCGCGCTGCTCCTCGAACGAGGAGTAGGTGCCCTTGTAGAGCGTCAACTTGGTGCGATCGAGATGCAGGATCTGGTCGACCGAGGTGTCGAGCAGGTCGCGGTCATGGCTGATGACGATCACCGTGCGCGGATAGTTCGCCAGATGGTCCTCGAGCCACAGCGTGCCTTCGAGATCGAGGTAGTTGGTAGGCTCGTCCAGCAGCAGCAGATCGGGCGCCGAAAACAGCGTCGCCGCCAGTGCGACGCGCATGCGCCAGCCGCCGGAAAACTCCGCACAGGACCTCGCTTGGTCGGGGGTGGAAAATCCAAGTCCGCTCAGGATCGCGGCGGCGCGCGCCGGCGCCGAATGCGCGTCAATGTCGACGAGACGGGTCTGGATATCGGCGATGCGCGAGGGATCGTGTGCGGTCTCGGCTTCGGCCAGCAGCGCGTCGCGCTCCAGATCGGCCTTCAGCACGACGGAGATCAGGCTCTCCGGGCCGTCGGGCGCTTCCTGGGCGAGACTGCCGATACGCCAGCGCGGCGGGATCGAGATGGAACCGGTTTCGGTCGGCAACTCGCCGCGAATCGCATGGAACAGCGTCGATTTGCCGACGCCATTGCGGCCGACAAAGCCTACGCGCGAGCCAGGTACGATCTGAACCGAGCTGGTATCGATCAAAAGCCGTCCGGCAATCCGGACCGAAATATCGGTGATTGAAAGCATCCGGGCTTTTCACCGGAGCCGTCCCAAAACGCAACCCGTTAATTGCGCGAAGTGGCGGCGGCGCAGCGGCTGATACCGCAGTAGGTCCTAGTTCGGGCGCATTCGGCGGGCGCTGGCGTCCCGTTTGCGCAGTTCCTCCATCAGATGTGCCAAATGGGAAGGCAGTTCGGCTTCCAGTGGTCGGAGGTGCCGCTGCAGCCGCTCGCCCACGCCCTGGCAAATCGAGCGGCTGGTCTTGCGATCGATGTGTTCGCTGGTGTCGGTGTGGCTGTTCATGACGGCATCCCGGTTGGTCTTCGGTGGCGGTGTTGCAGAGACAAGTCACGGGAATGGAAATGGTTTCCGCCCCGGGGTGGATTGCATGGCCTGCTCGCTGGAATGGCTTGAAACCGCCGCCGGTGCCGTTCGAGGGAACACTCATGCGGTGCCCGGCCGGGGTTATTTGGCACGAAAGCGGGACGATCGGGCTCAATTGCAGCGCGCGGTCGCTTGCCGTTCCCTGACGGCGCCGATATAAGCGCCGCAACTCCCACCGGCGGTTTTCAAGGACGATATTATGGCGATTGAACGCACCTTTTCGATTCTCAAGCCCGACGCGACCGCGCGCAACCTGACGGGCGCGATCAACGCGTTGATCGAAAAGGCCGGACTTCGGATCGTTGCCCAGAAGCGCATTCGCATGACCCGCGAGCAGGCCGAAACTTTCTATTCCGTCCACAAGGCGCGGCCGTTTTTCGGCGAACTGGTCGACTTCATGACTTCCGGTCCGGTCGTGGTCCAGGTGCTGGAAGGCGAGGGCGCCGTGCTGAAGCATCGCGACGTCATGGGCGCCACCGATCCTTCCAAGGCCGCCGACGGAACCATCCGCAAGCTGCACGCGAAGTCGATCGGCGAAAACTCGGTCCATGGTTCCGATGCCGCCGAGACCGCGGCGATCGAGATCGCACAGTTCTTCTCGGGCAACGAAATCGTCGGTTGATCGACAACGGAAGCGGCAAGCCATAGCCGCTTGAGACGGCCGCGCGCCGGGGGAATATGCTGTGAGCTGGGCAATGCAAATCTTCGATCCCGCGACGTTCTCGACCTTTTTCACCCAGTTTCACGCCGAGATGCAGCAGCCGGCCTTTTGGGTCGCGCTCGGCAAGATCATGTGGATCAACATCCTTTTGTCCGGTGACAATGCGCTTGTCATCGCGATGGCCTGCCGCGGGCTGCCGCCGCGGCAACGGTTCTGGGGCATGGTCCTCGGCGCCGGCGTCGCCGTTTTCCTGCGCATCATCTTCACGGGCATCGTCGTGACCCTGATGGCGCTGCCGTTCCTCAAGCTGGTCGGCGGATTGGCGCTGCTCTTCATCGCGGCAAAGCTGCTGGTCCCCGAACACGAGGGCGAGGGCGACGTGGACGCGGCATCGCATCTGTGGGCGGCCGTGCGGATCGTGGCGATCGCCGACATCGTGATGAGCCTCGACAACGTCATCGCGGTTGCCGCGGCCGCCAATGGCAGCATTCCCTTGCTTGTGATCGGTCTTGCGATCAGCGTTCCCCTGATTATTGCCGGTGCAGCGCTGATCATGGCGCTGCTGACGCGGATGCCCGGTCTGGTATGGGCGGGCGCGGCCTTGCTGGGCTGGGTCGCCGGTGAGGTGATGGCGACCGATCCCGCTGTTGTCCCGTATCTGAAGGCGGTCTTCAACGGTCCGGTCGGCGTGACGCTCGACTCATTCCTCACGCCGCTCAGGGTGTTCCCGCAGTTCGCCAATGACGGTCATGGCGGCGAGGTGGTGTTCGGAATCCTCGGCATCGTCACCGTCCTGGTGGCGGGATCGATGTGGCGGAAGCGCAAGCTGCAGAGCGACGCGCATTCCGCGACGGCGGTTTAACGGTCCGGGCACACGGCCCGGACGAAAATTTCGAAAACAACCCCATGTACAGTAGGCGAGCCGGACTCCGCGTAGCGTCATCGGGAAATAAAAGATACGCGTTATCAATGCCTTAGACTGATAAACTCGCTTTAGCGCCGCACAATCGATCCGGCGCGGCCGACCAGCCGCGCCAGTTGCTTGAACCGGCTGCCGACGCGATCGGCGACCAGGTCCACCATCCTGTGTTCGAACACCAGCATCAGCTTGCGGCCCTGGCTGCGAAAGTGGGTCAGCGGCAGCACGCCGGGCCGCGCCGCCGATATCAGATGGGCGACGCGAAACGCTGCGCCGAGCAGCCGTGCCCGCTCGACCATGGCCGGCGGCACCAGCTGCCGAATGATCGTGGGCGGTTCATTCTGTTCGCTCAGGCCGGCATAGCGGTAAAACACCGCGAGTGCGACGAAGGCCCGGCCCTGATGGCTGATGGAGCCGAAATTGCCATTGGTAATGAGATTGAGCGTCTGCTCGCCGCGATAGTCGGGATGCACCCGCCATCCGATGTCCGACAGCAGGCAGGCGGTATGACGCAGCCGCCGATCCTCTTCGGTTTCCTTGAGCCTGACGACCCTGACCAGTCGATCGGTCCATCCGATCAGTTCCTCGGCGTGCCGGGTCGATCGCGACAGCAATTCGTTCAGCGACTGCGCGGCGCAGATCAGGCCATCCCTCGAACGCTCGGCTTGCGGCAGCTTCGCAAACAGCAGACCTTCGCGCACGCCGAAGGTCGAGAACACGATGGTCTTGGGTTTGGCGACGCGAATGATGTATTCGAGCACGAGGGCCGCATAGGCCAGCAGCGGCCGGCGGGCGTCGGCGACGGCTTCGATGTCGGCCAGCATGTCGGCCGCCGCCAGCCGGCGCAGGCGCAGCGCGAAATCCAGCGCCGCCGCCGCTGGGATCGAATAGCCGTGCATCACCCGCAACGGATACCCGCTCTGGATGATGTGGATGCGGGCCAGCGCTCGCCATGTTCCGCCGACCGCATAGAAGGTGCGGCCGCTGCCGGCCTTGAGCTGTGCCACGCCGGCAAGATCCGTCTTGACGATGCGCTCGGCGCGCTTCAGCGATTTCTGCGACACGTCCTGCAGCGCCAGACTTCCGAGCGGGAGCGTTACGCCGCTGCGAACCCGGTTGCCGTGCACGTCGATCAGTTCCAGCGAACCGCCGCCGAGATCGCCGACGATGCCATCGGGCTTGTGGATCCCGGAAACCACGCCCAGCGCCGACAGATGCGCCTCGCGCGGACCCGACAGGATCTCGATCGGACAGCCGCAGATGCGTTCGGCCTTGGCGATGAAGTCGGGGCCGTTGCTGGCGTCGCGGCAAGCGGCGGTGGCGATCGCATGGACCCGGCCGACCTTCATCACTCGGCACAGCGCGCGAAACCGCCGCAGCGCGGTCAGCGCCTTGGCGACGGCATCCGGCGCCAGCAAACCGCTGGTCTGGACCTCGCGGCCGAGGCCGCACAGCGCCTTCTCGTTGAAGATGGTGATCAGGCTGCGCGCCATCTTTTCATAGACGACGAGCCGCACCGAGTTCGAGCCGATGTCGATAACCGCGACGCTGGAGGCGCGCTTGCGCGGCCGCTTCACCGTGTCGCCCTCTTAGGGCGACTGGTGACGCTCGGAACGGCGCGTGAGGCGGCGCGGCGAAGATTCCTTGAGAGACTTTCCACGGCCTGACAGACTCGGATTCGTCATGAAGTAATCGTGCAGATTGAAGGGCTCCTCGCCCTTCGCGGCCTTCATACGCGTTGACGATCCATCCGGCAACAACTGCCAGCTCTGCTCGGTATCCTTCAGGTTTGCGACCATGATCTGTTCGAGAACCTGCTGATGCACCGTGGGATTTTGCAGCGGACAGAGGATCTCGACCCGCCGGTCGAGGTTGCGCGGCATCATGTCGGCGGAGGAGATATACACAGCAGCTTTTGCGCTGGGCAGGCCCTGTCCCATCCCGAAGCAGTAGATTCGGCCATGTTCGAGAAAGCGGCCGATGATGGATTTGACGCGGATATTCTCCGAAAGTCCTGGTACGCCGGGCCGCAGGCAGCAAATGCCGCGTACCACCAGCTCGATCGGCACGCCGGCCTGTGACGCCTCGTAAAGCGCGTCGATGATATCAGGGTCAACCAGTGAGTTCATCTTGAGCCAAATTCCCGCCGCCTTGCCGTTACGGGAAAATTGCGTCTCGCCGCGAATATGTTCGAGCATCCGCTCGCGCAGAGTCAGCGGCGATACCGCCATCTTTTCGATGTCGATCGGTTCCGCATAGCCGGTGATGTAGTTGAACACCCGCGCGGCGTCGCGCCCGATGATCGGGTCCGACGTGAAGTAGGACAGGTCAGTATAGATGCGCGCGGTTACCGGATGATAATTGCCGGTGCCGGTGTGGACATAGGTGGTAAGGCTGGCGCCCTCGCGGCGCACCACCAGCGACAGCTTGGCGTGGGTCTTCAGCTCGATGAACCCGTACACCACCTGCACGCCGGCGCGTTCGAGGTCGCGCGCCCAGCGGATATTGGCTTCCTCGTCGAACCGCGCCTTCAGTTCCACCAGCGCGGTCACGGTTTTTCCGGCCTCCGCGGCCTCCACCAGCGCCCGCACGATCGGCGAGTTGTTGGAGGTGCGATAGAGCGTCTGCTTGATCGCGACGACATCGGGATCGCGGGCCGCCTGTTGCAGGAACTGAACGACGACGTCGAAGGATTCGTAGGGGTGATGAACGATCAGGTCCTTCTGCCGGATCGCGGCAAAAATATCGCCGCCGTGATCGCGCACCCGTTCGGGATGGCGCGGGACGTAGGGCGCGAATTCGAGATCGGGCCGGTCGAGCCGCGTCAGCTGCGACAGCTCGTTCATCGCCAGCACGCCATCGACCAGCAATACCTCGTCGTCGGTGGTGGACAGCGCGCGCTGCACGAAGGCGCGCAGCTCCTCCGGCATCTTGGCTTCGATCTCCAGCCGGATCACCGATCCCCGCCGCCGGCGTTTCAGCGCGGTCTCGAACAGGCGAACCAGATCTTCCGCCTCTTCCTCGATTTCGAGTTCGGAATCCCGGATGATGCGGAAGGCGCCCTGGCCCTTGACGGTGTAGCCGGGAAACAGCCGGCCGATGAACAGGCCGGTAGCTTGCTCCAGCGTGATCAGCCGTACCGAGGCATCCTTGCCCGCGGGCATCCGGATGAAGCGATCGATCTTGCCGGGCATGCGGATCAGCGCATTCATCGGCCTGCCGTCGGAGACTCGCGCCAGCTGCAGCGCAACGGTAAATCCGAGACTCGGGATGAACGGGAAGGGATGCGCCGGATCGATCGCGAGCGGCGTCAGCAGAGGGAAAATGTTGTGGAGGAAATGATCCTCGACCCAAGCCCGCTCGGATTTGGTGACGTCGCGGCCGTCGACCAGGACGATGCCGACCTCGGCCAGAATGCCCCGCAGGTCGCGCCAGATCGCCTGCTGGTCGCCGGCCAGCCGGGAAACCGTCTCGTTGATCTGGACGAGCTGCTCGGACGGGGTCAGGCCGTCGGGACTGCGCTCGGCAATGCCCTCACGCACCTGGGCCTTGATGCCGGCGACGCGCACCATAAAGAATTCATCAAGGTTATTGGCTGAAATCGACAGGAATCGCACCCGCTCCAGCGCGGGATGGCCGGGATTGACCGATTCCTCCAGGACCCGGCGGTTGAAGTTCAGCCAGGAAAGCTCGCGATTGATGAAGCGTTCGGGGCTGGAAGCCACTGCCGGGTCGGCTTCAGCCTCCGCCTCTTTCTCTTTGATTACAACAGCTTGTGCGGATTCCATCAAGATTTAGTCCAATCCTGCGCGATGCTTGCGCCGTTCCCGGCAATGCGCCGCCAAGCATGTGTTATCGCGATGACGTTTCAATGACATTGATGTTCCCGGCCGTCGCGCGGTCAAGATGGCGCAGCGTCTCAGGTGCCGGGTCTCAAAGTGCAAGTTCTCGGGATCAGGCGTTGCGGAGCAATTCCGCCGCCAGCGCCCGGGTCACCGGGCGGCCGAGCCGCAGCGCCTCGGTGTCCAGCAGCTCGACGGTCTGACGCACGGCGGCATAGGACCGCTCGATCCGGGTGGCGAGATAGCTCACCACGGACTCGTCGATCGCAAGCTGCCGGTCGGCGCAGGTTTTGACGATCAAGGCGCGAAACAGCTGATCGTCGGGCGGCAACAGCGTCACCGCCGGCACCGCGCGCAGACGCGAGCGCAGATCGCGCAATTCGACCTCGAACGCCGATGGCGGCTCCCGCGCGGTGATCAGGACGAACGCCTCGTCCTCGCGCGCCAGGTTCATCAGGTGGAACAGGGCCCGTTCGTCGACATCCCCCGATCTGAGGTCTTCGACCACCAGCGCCCCCGTCGCCAGCGCGCCCGGCACGGCGGCCGCGGTCAGCGCATGCGCCGAGATCGAGCGGGCGCCGGCTTGCTCGGCCCAGATCGCGGCAAGGTGGCTCTTGCCGCAGCCTTCCGGGCCGACCAGCAACATCAGGCGGTTGGGCCATTCCGGCCAGCGGTCGATCAGCCCGAGGCCCGCTTCATTGGCCGGACCTTCGAGAAAATTGTCGCGGGTCAGGCTCTCTGCATGCGGCAGCGCGAAGGCAAGCTGGCGGGGTTGAACGCGGACGACCACGCAAATCTCTCTAGGTTATTTCGACGGTACTCATGTGCCGCACCCACTCCATGAGATAGAGCGATACGGAAACCAGCGTAAAGACCGTGACGAAACCCATCAGGATCAGATCGTAGGGCATCGGATTGAAGCCGAAGCCCAGCGCTGCAAGCACCAGTGCCGCAAACGCCACCTGCGCCACCGTATTGAGCTTCGACACCATCAACGGTTTCATCGGGATCGGCTTGCCGACCAACCATGACACGATCACGGCGGCGACGATCATGATGTCGCGCGAGACCACGAGGATGACGATCCAGCGCGGCACCGCGTCCCAGGTTCCAAGCGCGATGTAGATCGAGATCAGCAGGGCCTTGTCGGCCAAGGGATCGAGCAGGGCGCCGAGTTCGCTCGCCATATTGAAGCGCTTGGCCAGGAAGCCATCGACAGCGTCGCTGACGCCCGCAACGATGAAGATCGCAAACGCGATCGCCATCTGGTTCGACGCGATCGCCCAGACGATGACCGGCACCAGCAGGATGCGGCCCAGCGTAATGATGTTCGGAATACTCAACTCGGTCGCTTCCCGGCTACCGGCCTGATTTCGCAAATGATCCAGCCCCTTTGCAGCCAAGACCGGTTCCTGTCTACATAGTACATGCTGGCGCCGCTTGCGAGCC
>JBKJUA010000099.1:0-8973 GCA_046590305.1 Bradyrhizobium sp. | reverse complement strand
TCGCCGGGGATCACATTGTAGGCCGATCCGGTGTGGATCTGGGTGATCGACAGCACCGCGGGCTCGTGCGGGTCGACGTTGCGGCTGACGATGGTCTGCAGCGCCTGGCCGAGCGTCATCGCGACGATGACGGGATCCTTGGAAAGGTTCGGCATCGCGCCGTGCGCGCCGTAACCGTTGATGACGATATCGAAGAAGTCGGCGCCGGCCATCGCCGGTCCCGGCAGAATCGCGATCTCGCCATGGTTCAGGTCGGGCGCATTGTGCAGCCCGTAGATCTCGTCGCAGGGAAATTTCTCGAACAGCCCGTCCTTGATCATTGCGCGCGCGCCGCCGAGGCCTTCCTCGGCCGGCTGGAAGATGAAGTGCACGGTGCCGTCGAAATTCCGGGTTTCCGCGAGATAGCGCGCGGTGCCGAGCAGCATGGTGGTGTGGCCGTCATGGCCGCAGCCGTGGAAGCGGCCGGGAATGGTAGAGCGCCAGCGCAGATTGGTATTTTCTTCCATCGGCAGCGCGTCCATGTCGGCGCGCAGCCCAATGCGCTTGGTGCCGGTGCCCTTGCCCTTGAGCACGCCGATCACGCCGGTGCCGCCGAGGCCGCGATGCACCTCGATGCCCCATTGCGTCAGTCTGTCGGCGACGATGCCGGAGGTGCGGACTTCCTCGAAGCCGATCTCGGGATGCGCATGCAGATCCCGGCGGATCGCGGTGAGTTCGTCGGCAAAGCCTTCAATGCGTTCGATGGTGGGCATGGTTGTTATCCGGTTGCAGAAGACGATGGGGATGACTTGGCGGGAACGAAGGCGGGACCGTTCGGCTTGATGCGAATGCCGGAGCGCAGCCGCGTCCAGGGCAGGGTGGCGGTGTCGGCAGGCATTGCCCCGGGTGCGGCGCAGATCAGGAGTTTTTCCGCGATCGGCTCGAAATCAGCGCGGAAATGCACCGAGCTCTTGTTGACCAGGATCGCCTGTTCGGTGGGCTCGATGCCGACATAGCGGTACATCGACTGGTCCGCGAGTTGCGCCTTGTGCGAGGAAACGACGACCCTGACGCCGCCGATGCGCAGGCACGCCGACGGACCCATCTCCATGTCGCGGCCGCCGTAATAGGGGCCGGGCGCGACGAATTTGCCATCGGACAGTTGTTCGACGACGAAGGTTTCCTGGTACGGCGCGTCGCCCGGAATGCCGGACTTGCCGCCGAGCGCCAGTGTCACCGTCGCGCCGACGCCAACGGCATGCGCGGCCTTGGCAGATGCGGGATCGTAGATCACGCCGGTGGCGGCGCGCTGGGCATTGTTGCGCACCAGCGCGCGCAACATGCCTGTAGTGTCGGAGTCGCCGCCGGCGCCCGGATTGTCCTGGGTGTCGGCAATCACGATCGGCTTGCTCGCGGTCTTCGCCAATTCCATCGCATGCAGCACGCCTTCGTCAGGCGTGTAGATGCGGCCGTCGAAATCGTTCTCGTGACCGACGATGACATTCGCGATGGTATCGGCCGCGGCGTCGGCGTCTTCCTGCGTCCTGCCATAGGCGAACACGCTTGGTCCGCAATGAGCAAAATCCGCGGCCGGAAAACCCGGCGCAAACGACAGCGTTGGCACCGCATCGTCCTGCAGCGCCGCGAGCATCTGGTAAATGCCCTTGGTGGGCTGGTCGTTGGTGCACTGCCAGCTGATCGGAATCAGGAACGGCAATTGTCGGAACGCTTTTGCGAATTTTTGCTTGCTGCCGAGCAGCAGCGCCAGATGTTCCGCGGCGGCGCGGCCGGTGTGGGCCATGTCGACATGGGGATAGGTGCGGTACGCAATGAGTGCATCCGCGTGCTCCACCATTTCAGGCGTCACATTGGCGTGCAGATCGAGGGTGACCACCAGCGGCAAATCCTTGCCGATCACCTGGCGCACACGCGCCAGAATTTCGCCTTCGCCATCATCGAAATGTTCCGCCACCATCGCGCCGTGCAGGTCGAGATAGACAGCGTCGAGCTGGCCGGCTGATGCGATGCCGTCAATCATCTCGCTAGCGATGCGTTCATAGGCATCTTTGGTCACATGGGCGCAGGGGGTGGCGGCTGCCGAGATGGTAGGGACCAGCTCCCAGCCATTGGCTTCCGCCGCCTGGATGAACCCGGAGAGCCCGACATTGATGTTGCGCATGGTCTTGAGCACGCCGGCGCCACGCGCCATTGCCGGCCAACCGCCGCCATGCACGAAATCATCATAGGTCGCCTTGGTCGGCGCAAAAGTATTGGTTTCGTGCAGGAAGCCGCCAACAGCGATACGGGTCATTCAGTGTGTCTCGGTCAGTGGTTCGTGCGCGCGACGTTAGACTTGTCGTCGCGGCAAGCGCAAGCGACGAAGCAATCCCGTTTTGCATGCCGCATCCCGCCATTGTGAGGAGCGAGAGCGGCCTCCGGTATTTTCTCCGTCATTGCGAGCCAACGGTCGCGCGAACGCGACGAGCCTCACTCCAGCGTCGCCAGCAGCCCCGCCATCAGCCGGCCACGCTCGGCGAGGCTGTCGACTTCGATATGTTCGTTCAGGGTATGCGCATCGGCGCCGCGGACGCCCAACCCGTCGAGCGTCGGGATTCCCATTGCACCGGTAAAATTGCCGTCGGAGCCGCCGCCTGCACTGCCATGCGGCAACTCGGCGCCCATTTGTTGGGCCACGCCGCGCGCCTTTTGATACAGCGCCATTGTGCCGGCGTCGGGCTCCCATACCGGCCGGATCACGCCGCGCATCACTTTAAAGGTGACGTCATTGGCGGTGCCGGATAGCGCCAGCATCCGCTCGACGCCGTGGTCGAGATCGGCCTGTCGTTTCGCCATGCTCAGCGCCTCGCCTGAACAGGTGGTGGCGACGCAATTGACCCATTGGCCGCCATGCACGATGCCGACCGAGAAGGTGCAGTCCGCCGTCGTCATGGCGTCGATGGCGAGGATTTGGCGCGCCATCTCTCGGATCGCCGAGCGGCCCGAGGACAGCGTGGCGCCGGCATGGCTCGGCTTGCCCACGGCCTCGAGATTGAACCGCGCGATGGCATAGCGTCCGGTGACGACGCCATTGTCCGGGCGGCCCGGCTCCGGCACCAGCACATATTTGTTGCGCGCCGCCTCCGCCTCGATGATGTCGCGGGTCGAGGGAGTGCCGACTTCCTCGTCCGGCGTGAACAGCACGGTGATCGGCAGCGGCGTCGTGAAGGACGCGCGCGCCAGTTGCCGGATCGCCTCCAGGCTGAGGTAATTGCCGCCCTTCATGTCGAAGATGCCGGGGCCGAAGCACTTGTTGCCTTCGCGACGCCACTGCAGTTTCTCCAGTGTGCCGATCGGGTGCACGGTATCGAGATGCCCCGCGATCAGGATGCCGGGCTCGCCCTGTTTCGGATGCGGAAAGCGGGCGCGGACGCAGCCGGCAAAACCCTGCCGCCCGGCGATGCGCTCGATCGACGCACCCATGATCGCCATGTCGCGGGCGGCAATGTCGAGCATGCGCTCAACGGCGGGTGCATCCCAGGTCGGGCTTTCGCACTCCACCCAGCCGCGCAGTCCCTGCAGCATGGCCTCGGAATCGAACGGAAGGTTGGCGGGGTTCATGGATGCTCTCTTGGTTCTCGATGGATTGCTCTCGTCGGCCGTGCCTTACGAGAATGAACGACGCGGGACTTGTAAAGCAAAAATGCGCCGCAGGATAATGTGGCCGGAAGACGGGGTCCGGCTCTGATGAAACCTTCGAACGCCAAGGAGTGGTTTCTGCCCGCGGAACGTGCGCGGCGCCGGTCAACCTGGCTTCTGGCACGTTTTTGGCTAGGTGATTTGCCGCAGAGGTCCGGCGCCTTCGAAAGCGATGACGGACTTGGCCGGGTGGGGGTAGTGTGTCAAGCTTGCTCGATCATCGGCCAGGATCGGTCCTGCCGGGCCAAAATGGGGAAGATATCGATCCCCGGGGTTTCGACCTCCCGGGTTCGATGGGCGAATGGATCAAGGTCCGGGCGACGAATTCGGGAATCTGACACGACAATGGAGGTGAAAAAATGAAAATGCTCAGAAAAGCCATTCTTGCTGCCGCTTGTACGGCCGGCCTCGCAATTGCGGCGCCGCCCGCCATGGCGCAGACGACCTTGCGCGTCGTGATGCATTCGGATCTGAAAATTCTCGATCCGATCTGGACCACGGCCTATATCGTCCGCAATCACGGCTACATGATCTATGACACGCTTCTCGCGCAGGACGAGAAGGGCGCCATCAAGCTGCAGATGGTCGAGAAGTACGAAACAGCGCCCGACAACAAGAGCTACACCTTCACGTTGCGCGACGGCCTGTTGTGGCACGACGGGCAGCCGGTGACGTCGGAAGACTGTATCGCTTCGATCAAGCGCTGGGCAGTCAAGGACTCGCTCGGTCAGAAGATGATGACCTTCGTCGACTCGATCGCGGCGGTCGATGCCAGGACTTTCACCATCAAGCTCAAGGAACCGACCGGCCTCGTTCTGCTCGGCCTGTCAAAGCCCTCGTCCAACGTGCCGTTCATGATGCCCAAGCGGGTCGCCGACACGGACCCCAACAAGCAGATCGAGGACTTTACCGGATCCGGTCCCTTCGTCTTCGTCAAGGACGAGTGGAAGCCCGGCGACAAGACCGTCTACGTCAAGTTCGGCAAGTACAAGCCGCGCGCCGAACCGGCTTCCGGTCTGGCAGGCGGCAAGGTCGTCAAGGTCGACCGCGTCGAGTGGCGCGCCATCTCCGACGCGCAGCAGACGGTCAATGCGCTGTCGAAGGGCGAGATAGACTTCGTCGAGGCGCCCAGCCACGACCTGCTTCCCACTCTGAAAAAAGACCCGAACGTCACCGTTTTCGTGTCGCCACTGGCGAAGAACCAGTACGTCTTCCGGCCCAACACGCTGCACAAGCCGTTCGACAATCCGAAAATCCGCCATGCGTTGTGGTATGCCTTCAACCAGGAAGACTTCCTGATGGCGACCATCGGGGATGAGAACTACATCAAGCCATGCAAGGCGCTGTTCATCTGCGACACGCCGCTGGCCACGACCAAGGGAACGGACGGCCTTCTTACTTCCAACGCCAAGAAGGCGCAGGAGCTTCTCAAGGAAGCGGGCTACGACGGTACGCCCGTGTTGCTGATGCACTCCACCGACCTCAAGGTTCTGACCAATCTGGCTCCGGTGGCGAAATCGCTGATGGAGAAGGCTGGCTTCAAGGTCGACATGCAGTCGATGGACTGGCAGACGCTGGTGGCACGCCGGGCCAAGAAGGATCCGCCTAGCGCAGGAGGCTGGAATGCCTTCCTCACGTCCTGGGTCGCCGCCGACGTGATGAACCCGATCTCGACCGCCTATGTGAACGCCGGATGCGACAAGGCATCGTTCGGCTGGCCCTGCGACGAGAAGCTCGAGAAGCTGCGTGATGATTTCGCGCGCGAGACCGACCCTGCCAAGCAGAAGGCGATCGCGGAAGCGGTGCAACTGCGCGTCATCGAGTACACCCCGGAGATTCCGGTCGGTGAGTGGGTGGCGCCGGTTGCGATGCGCAAAAACGTCAAGGGGTACCTGACCTCACCGGTGCCAGTGCTCTGGAACGTGGAAATCACCAACTGATGTGACGACGGCGGGCGGCGGTTCTTCCGCCGCCCGTGACGTTTCAAGGATTGATCGCGATGTATGGCTACCTGTTCCGGCGACTGCTCGGCACCATCCCCGTGATGCTGGTGGTTGCGGTCTTCATCTTCCTGATGCTGCGGCTGACCCCCTCGGATCCGGCGGCGATCATCGCCGGCGACAATGCCACCACCGAACAGGTGGCGCAGATCCGCAGCCAGCTCGGCCTCAACCGTCCCATGATCGAACAGTTCTTCATCTGGTCCGGCAGGGTGCTATCAGGCGATTTCGGCGAGAGCTTCTTCTTCAAGAAGACCGTGGCCTCGCTGATCGGCGAACGCATCGAGCCGACGCTGTCGCTGGCCTTGTTCACGATCCTGATTGCGGTGCTGGTGGCGGTTCCGCTCGGCGTGCTGGCGGCTCATCGCCACGGCTCGTGGATCGATCGCATCGTGATGGGCTTTTCGGTGCTCGGCTTTTCAGTGCCGGTCTTCGTCGTCGGCTACCTTCTGATCTATCTTTTCGCGATCTGGCTGAACTGGTTGCCGGTGCAGGGCTATCAGCGGATTGCGGAAGGCGTCGGCGGCTGGATGCAAAGGCTGATTCTGCCCTCGCTCACGCTGTCGGTGATCTACATTGCCCTGATTGCGCGCATGACCCGCACCAGCGTGCTCGAAGTGCTGTCCGAGGACTACATCCGCACCGCCAGGGCGAAGGGGCAGAACGAGCGCATCGTGCTGTTCCGCCATGCGCTGCGCAATGCGGCGGTTCCCATCGTCACCGTCATCGGGCTCGGCGTCGCGCTGCTGATCGGCGGCGTCGTCGTTACCGAAAGCGTTTTCACGATTCCGGGCCTCGGCCGGCTCACCGTCGATGCGGTGCTGGCGCGCGACTATCCGACAATCCAGGCTGTTATCCTGTTGTTCTCGTTCGTCTACGTCATGATCAACCTGGCGGTGGACATGCTCTATACGCTGCTCGATCCAAGGATCCGCTACTGATGGCCGATGTGATCCTCGACACCCCGATTGCGGCGGCGCCGGTCAAACCAAGCGCGGCCTTTCGCAACCTGGCGCGCAATCCGGGCATCGTGTTCGGCGGCGCCGTCGTCGCCATCGTGGTGCTGATGGGGCTGCTCGCGCCATGGCTCGGCACCATCGACCCCACCGCGATCAGTCCGATTGCGCGCAACAAGATCCCCGGCGCGGAGTTTTTCCAGCGCACCGACACCGGCGAGCGCATCAAGATGATCGCCCTGTTCGGAACCGACGGGCTGGGGCGCGACATCTACAGCCGCGTGATCTATGGCGCGCGCGTCTCGCTGCTGGTCGGCGTCTCGGTGGCGCTGATCAGCGTCGCCTGTGGCCTGTTCATCGGCGTACTCGCGGGTTTCTTCCGCATTTTCGACGCCATCATCATGCGCATCATGGACGGCTTGATGGCGATCCCGGCCATTTTGTTGGCCATCGCCATGGTTTCGCTGTTCCGCTCCAGCGTGCTGACGGTGATCATCGCCATCACGGTCCCCCAAATCCCCGGCGTGGTCCGGCTGGTGCGCTCCATCGTGCTCAGCGTGCGCGAGGAGCCCTATGTCGAGGCGGCGGTGACGCTCGGCACATCGACCCCGAAATTGCTGTGGCGGCATGTGCTGCCCAACACGTTCGCTCCCATCATCGTGCAGGGTACCTTCATCTGTGCGTCCGCCATTCTGATCGAGGCCATCCTGTCGTTCCTCGGCATCGGCGTGCCGCCGGAGGTGCCGACCTGGGGTAACATCATGGCCGAGGGGAGGCAGGTGTTCAGCCTGTTTCCGCACAACATCATCTATCCCGGCGTGTTCCTGGCGATGACCATCCTCGCCGTCAACGTGCTGGGCGACGGGTTGCGCGACACGCTCGATCCCAAGATGGCGAAGCGGGTCTGACATGGCTGCACCCGTCCTCGAAATCGTCAATCTTTCCGTCGCCATCAAGGGCAGCGGCGACCGGCCTCACGCCGTGCGCGGCATCAACCTCACGGTCGATGCCAACGAGATCGTCTGCGTCGTCGGTGAATCCGGCTCCGGAAAATCCGTCACCGCGCAGGCGGTGATGGGTCTGCTGCCGAAGAACGCGATGCAGGTCGAGACTGGTTCGATGCGGCTGCAGGGCGAGGAACTGACGACCAAATCCGACGCCGACCTGCGCGCGCTGCGCGGCACGCGCATGGCCATGGTGTTCCAGGAGCCGATGACCGCGCTCAATGCGGTCGAGCGGGTCGGCGACCAGATCGCCGAGGTGCTGGAGGTTCACACCGACCTCGACCCGAAGGCGCGGCGCGAGCGCGTGCTGGAGATGATGCGTGCCGTGCATCTGCCGGATCCCGAGCAGATGATCGACGCCTATCCGCATCAGCTCTCCGGCGGCCAGCGCCAGCGCATCATGATCGCGGCGGCCCTGGTGCTCGATCCGGCCTTGCTGATCGCGGATGAACCGACCACGGCGCTCGATGTCACGACGCAGGCGCAGATCCTGAAACTCGTGAAGGAAATGCAGGGCCGCAAGAAGACCGGCGTGCTGTTCATCACCCATGATTTCGGCGTGGTCTCCGAAATCGCCGATCGGGTCGTGGTGATGCAGATGGGCCGCATCGTGGAGCAGGGCCCCTGCGAGGAAGTGCTGCGCAATCCGCGCGAGGACTACACCCGGATGCTGCTGGCGGCGGTGCCGAGCATGACGCCGCCGAAGCGCTCGCCGGTGAGCGGGCCGGTGGTGCTGCAGACCGAGAAACTGTTCAAGACCTACGGCAAGCGCTCGCTGTTCCAGCCCAAAGCGCGGATCGTCAACGCGGTCAGCGACGTTTCGCTGACGGTGCGGCGCGGCGAAACGCTCGGCATCGTCGGCGAATCCGGTTCCGGCAAGTCGACGGTGGCGCGCTGCGTCGCGCGGCTGGTGGAGGCGACCAGCGGCGCGATCCGGATCGACGACGTCGACATCGCCTCGATGAAGGAAGCGAAGTTCCGTCCGATGCGGCGGCGGGTACAGTTCATTTTTCAGGATCCCTACCGCTCGCTCAATCCGCGCCGCACCGTCGGCGAAGCCATCATCGAGGGGCCGATGAATTTCGGCCTGCCGCGCAAGGAAGCCCTGCAGCGTGCCCGTGACCTGATGGCGGTGGTGCACCTGTCGCCGGATGCGATCGACCGCTACCCGCACCAGTTCTCCGGCGGACAGCGCCAGCGCATCTGCATTGCGCGTGCGCTGGCCATGGAGCCGGAACTCCTGATCGGCGACGAGCCGGTCTCGGCGCTGGACGTCTCGGTGCAGGACCAGGTGCTGAAGCTGCTGGACGAGGTGCGCCGCAAGTTCGACCTCGCGGT
>JBKJUA010000246.1:0-4147 GCA_046590305.1 Bradyrhizobium sp. | reverse complement strand
CGACCATTCGATTAACAGTCGAATGCTCTACCGCTGAGCTACCGAGGAACAGGCGAAACAATCGTTCGCAAGCCGGCTGCGTATAACAAAGCCTTCCGGGCTTGCAAAGGACGAAATGGCCGGTTCCGGCGCGGCATCAGTAAGGTGGTAAAACCGCCTGCGCCACAACGATTTGTTGGCGTTCCGGGCCGCGGGCCGAGGCCTTGGCGCCTGACCGGCGCATTGTCGCCACCCGCGCTTCGCATGGATCAACCGCCAAAAGGGCCCATTCGCCGACGATCTCTGGTGGTATCGGACCGAACCCTCGAGGTGATTCGATGCCAGACGTCCTGACCGATCTCGCAAAACCGGTGCCGTCGATCGTTCCGAACGAGGTCCCCGCGCTGAGCGACGATGAATGCCTGTTCCGGCTGGCCCGAGCTATCGCCGAGCACGATTCCGATGATCTGGATGAGGTGGCGCAGTGGATCGGACGGCTCGCGGTGACCATCAAGTAGGTCGGCTGACCCACCCCGGAACACGCACATCGGGGAGGGTGGTGCGCCCGCTTCGGCCGGCGCCGGCCCCATGTTGCGTTTTGGCGGTCCTTGTACCAAAGATGGCGCGGTTTCGCCCCCGCGGGCTCGCGCCCGCACCGCTTGCAAGGTCCGCTCATGTCCGGTTTTTCGACCGCGCGCCAGAAAATGGTCGATGGCCAGGTGCGCCCCAGCGACGTCACCGATATCCGGATCCTCGATGCGATGCTGGCGGTGCCGCGCGAGGCATTCGTCCCGGCCAGCCAGCGCGCGTTGGCCTATCTCGACCTCGATCTCGATGTCAGCGAGGGGGCTTCGGCCAAGCGCTTCCTGATCAAGCCGGTGGTTACGGCGAAGATGCTGCAGGCGGCCGAGATCAAGCACGGCAACAACGTCCTGGTGGTGGGATGCGCGACCGGCTATGCGGCGGCGATCATCGCCCATCTGGCCGGGCAGGTGACGGCGACCGAGAGCGATTCGTCGCTCGCCGCGAAGGCCGGGGATGTTCTGGCCGGGCTTGGGCTGGCGAATGTCACGGTGCGGACGGCTGCGGCCGCCGAGGGCGATCCGGCTAATGCGCCCTATGATGCGATCATTCTCAATGGCGCGACCGAAATCGTGCCGGACCGGCTCTATGGCCAGCTCAGGGAGGGTGGCCGGCTGGTCGGCGTTTTCGCCACCACGCAGCCACCGCGCGCTACCATCGTGACGCGTTCGCATGGCGATTACGGGAACCGGGCGCTGTTCGACGCCGCGGTTCCGGTTCTTCCGGGCCTCGAGCGGGCTGCCGCCTTCGTTTTCTAGGCGTTCCCGCTCTTGCCAACCCTTGCCGGCCCTTGTTCGGGGTTTACGCGTGTCCGGCCGCTGCCTCGGCCGCTCCCCTTGGCAACTGACGAAATGCCGTTCCCGATCAGAAGTGTGGCCCAGATGCCCCACGTCGAGAGTTTCCGTTGCATCGGGGCGCGGGGTGGTTCCGTCGCGCCTATGTGCGGAATAAGGTGAGCTGGGACTCAATTGGGCGGCAGCGACGTCCGGCTTATCGTTCGAGCCGGCGAACAAGAATGAATGGATTTCCTGGAATGCGTGGTGTGAAGGTTTTCACCGGAGCTGCGGCTGCGGTCCTTCTGTTGGCAGGGATGGGCCAGACGCCGGCCCTGGCCGACACCATCGAACAGGCGCTGGTGCGCGCCTATCAGAACAACCCGCAGCTCAACGCGCAGCGCGCCTCGGTCCGATCGACCGACGAGAACGTGCCGCAGGCATTGTCCGGCTATCGTCCGCGCGTCGCGGTCACCGGCAGCGCCGGTTATCAATACACCGATACGCTCTCCACGTCGGGCGGCACGCCCACCGTCATCGTCAGGACCGGAATTCATGGCGCCAATTCGCCGCGCAGCATCGGCACGACGGTGTCGCAGACGCTGTTCAACGGGCAGCAGACCGCGAACCGGACCCGCGCGGCGGAGAGCCAGGTTTCCGGCGCGCGCGAAGCGCTGCGGGTGCTCGAACAAACCGTGCTGCTCTCGGCCGCCACCATCTACATGGACTATCTGCGCGACTCCGCGATCGTCGAGGTGCAGAAGAGCAACGTCCGCGTTCTCGAACAGACGCTCAAACAGACCAAGGATCGCTTCAGCGTCGGCGAGGTCACGCGCACCGACGTCGCGCAGTCCGAGGCGCAGCTCGCCGCCGGCAAGACCCAGCTGTTGACCGCGGAAGCCAACCTGAACACCACGCGATCGAACTACCGCCGCATCATCGGCAATGAGCCGGGCAATCTCGCGCCGGGTTCGCCGGTCGATCGTTTTCTGCCGGGAACGTTGCCCTCCGCGGTCGATCTGGGGTTGACGCAAAATCCCAACGTCACCGCCGCGATGTTCGGCATCGATGTCAGCTATCTGCAGGTCAGGGTCAACGAAGGCGCGCTGTTGCCGACGGTGACGCTGCAGGCCTCGGTGCAGCAGTCCTACGAACAGACCATGACGATCCAGCGCTCGTTCGGCGCTTCCGTAATCGGACAGCTATCGGTTCCGGTCTATCAGGGCGGCGGCGAATACGCGCTGATCCGCCAGTCCAAGGAAACCCTGGCGCAGCAGCGCCTCAACCTCGAACAGGTCCGCGACCAGATCCGCGCCAATGTGGTGACGGCATGGGGACAGCTGGTGGCAGGCAAGGCGCAGGTCCAGTCGGCCCAGTCGCAGGTGTCGGCGTCCGAGATCGCGCTCAACGGCGTGCGGGAAGAAGCCAAGGCCGGACAGCGCACCACGCTGGACGTGCTGAACGCCCAGCAGGCGCTGGTCAACGCCCGCGTCGCGCTGGTCACCGCACAGCATGACCGCGTGGTCGCGTCCTACTCCGTACTGGACAAGGTCGGACGGTTGTCGCCTGTGGTGCTCAAGCTTCCCACCACCGTCTACGATCCCAGCGTGCATTATCACCAGGTCCGCGACAGCTGGTTCGGTGTTCGCGTTCCCGACGGCCGCTGATCACCAATATCGCTGCATGAACACAGGCCGCCTCGAGCGCTCGCGAGCGTGAATGAGGCGGCGCGTTGCTTGCAATCAATTGTTGCCATGACATACCGTTCTTCGAGGCAACAGGGCGATTCGCGCCGCATCATCCGAGAGGGCACTTGGCAGGACCTTGGCAGGACCTTGGCCTCGACGCTTCGGTGCCCTGAGCGGGGGCGGGATCCCGAACGATGTGCTGGGCGGCGCTTGATCTGGGGACAAGTCAGGCTTGTGCGGTGAAAATCCCCGCCTGCATCTCCAGAACCGGCAAATCCTGTCTGGCTTGGTGTAAAACGCACCGGAGGGCGTTGATGATGTGGAGTCGGCGATGACGCAACCTGCAAAGGTCCAGGAACCCTCGATGGAGGAGATTCTGGCGTCGATTCGTCGTATCATCGCCGACGACGAAGCCAAGCCGCCGGCGGCCGAAAAGCCCGCCAGCGCGGCTGCCCCGGCAAAGCCGGCTGCGGCGGCGCCCGCTGCCAAGCCTGCTGCCATGGCCGATATTCCGCCGTCGGCGATTGCCCCGGCTGCGAAGCCCGCACCCGCGCCGGCCAAACCCGCGCCGCCTCCTGCCGCCCCCGCACCGGCGGCTGTCGTATCCAACAGCCAGGACGACATCGACGCCCTGCTCAACGGCCTCGACGAGGCGACCGTGCCGGAGGAGATCCGTCCGCCCCAGCCCGACGGCGACGTGTTCGAACTCACCGACGACATGGCGGTCGCGATGGAGCAGGCGCCGCCGCCGCCGCCGCAACCTTCGTTCCGGAAGGTCGAACCACAGGACGATTTGGAATTTGCCGAGAGCGCCGCCCGCGCCGCAGCGCCTCGGCAGCCCGCCTTCGAGCCGCCGCCGTTTGAAAGCGCCGCGCCGGTTCAGCAGATCCTGTCGCACACGACCGTGTCTGCCGTTGAATCCGCCTTCAACTCGCTCGCCAACACCGTGCTGAGCAACAACGCGCGGACGCTGGAAGACCTCGTCAAGGAAATGCTGCGGCCAATGCTGAAGAACTGGCTCGACGATAATCTGCCGGGCCTCGTCGAGCGCATCGTCAAAGCGGAAATCGAGCGGGTTTCCCGCGGCGGCCGGTAGGGCATTTTCGGTCCGACCTGGCGGGCGTT
>JBKJUA010000234.1:0-6977 GCA_046590305.1 Bradyrhizobium sp. | reverse complement strand
TTCGGCGTCCTGCTTGAACAGCCCGACCTTCAGATCCTTCGCGCGATAGATAATATCACCGTCGGTGGAAAGCCACCCGTCGGCGATGCCCAGCACCAGCTTTGAGCGCATCACGCGTTTGATGTCGACATTGTACACAACCTTGCGGACGTTCGGCAGCACCTGTCCGGAAAACTTCAGCTCGCCGAGGCCCAGCGCCCGGCCGCGCCCGGCGCCGCCGGTCCAGCCCAGATAAAAGCCGACCATTTGCCAGAAGGCATCGAGACCCAGGCATCCCGGCATGACCGGGTCATTCTTGAAATGGCACCCGAAAAACCAGAGATCCGGCTTTACCTCGAGTTCGGCGCGGATCAGGCCCTTGCCATATTCCCCGCCGGTCTCGGAAATCTCGCTGATGCGGTCGAACATCAGCATCGGCGGCAGCGGCAATTGTGCATTGCCCGGGCCGAACAGCTCGCCGCGGCCGCACGCCAGCAAATCCTCGTATTCATAACTGCCGCGTCGATCCAGCATGCTGCCGAGCCTCTTCAAAATCCGATGGAGCGTTTTCGAGCGAAATGGACCCAATTCGCGCAGGAAGTGCGCCAATTATTGCGATTTGGCGCAAATACCGCAGTTCAGGATGGTCCTGCGGCCACCCGCGCTCGCCTTTGCCGGATTTGCAAAGTTAAGTCCGCGCGCTCTCTATCATAGGCCCCGCCGGTGGCAAGCACCACCGCCGGATAAATCGCCACGTCCTGTCACCCGGTTCCGTTTAACTTAGGATCGTTCTAGTTACCATGGGGGCATTCTAGTTGCGAAATACTTGCATCTAACGGATTTCCCTCTATATTCCATGGCAAAAGTAGTGCGACAGCGAGTGCGGTGCCTGACGTGGAAATAAGCGTGGATGCTTCGATTTTGAATGACGACGCCGCCCATCCTGCAACCCGCCCCGCGGGCCACCAGCCGGCGCTGACCGGCTGCCCCTGGCATGACGTCAATGAAATGCTGCAGGCGGCCGGGCTGCGCCCGACCCGTCAGCGCATGGCGCTGGGCTGGCTGCTGTTCGGCAAGGGCGCCCGCCATCTCACCGCGGAAATGCTCTACGAGGAAGCCACCCTCGCCAAGGTCCCGGTTTCGCTCGCCACCGTCTACAACACTCTCAATCAGCTGACCGATGCCGGCCTGCTGCGCCAGGTCAGCGTCGACGGCACCAAGACCTATTTCGACACCAACGTCACGACGCATCACCACTTCTATCTCGAAAACAGCCACGAGCTGGTCGACATTCCGGACCCGCATCTGGTGCTGCAGAAGATGCCGGATGTGCCCGAAGGCTACGAGATCGCCCGGGTCGACATGGTCGTGCGCCTGCGCAAGAAGCGCTGAGCGGCTAACATCTAATCCCGTATGTCGTTCCGTGGCGATGCGCAGCATCGCACCCGGAATGACGCTATGAGTCAATCCACCCTCTCGTCGGCATAGACGCCCCACAGCCGCTGCTGCTCGATCCAGCCGTCGAAACCATTGCCGACCACGCGGCACCAGCCGGCGGTGCATTTCTTCACCTGGGCCACGACGCCGGCCTGCAGGCGGGCGGCGACGGCCGAGGCCTGGTCGGCGCGATTGTAGAGCGGCGCGAGTTCGTCCTTGGCCTTCATGGTAATGACGGCGGTGCGGCGTCCCGACAGCAAGGAGTGATAGACCCAGCCTTCGGCGCCCTCGGAATCGCGGACCCGGCGCCAGTTCTCGAATTCGGCAGTGATCTCGACCGGCAGGCCGGAGCGGGTGTAGACCCAGGCCACGTCATTGTCCTTGGTCGGGCCGGCCCTGACGTTCACATGATCGGATTTGAGGCTGACATAGCGCGGCAACGGCAGACCGCTGGTGGTCTGGCCCGATTCCTTGGCCGAAAATCCGGGCCCGGCCGACGCACCCAGCATGCAGCCTGCGAGCACCGCCAATTTGCAAAAACGTCTCAACGCCATCAACTCGTCTCCTGCCGAGAACCCAACTCAAATTCTTCGAGCTGAAACACCGGGAATGCCGAACCCCTGTACCCCCGCCCGATCGCCCCCGCGATCCCGATTGCGCCCCGCAATCCTTCATTTCCCCGGCGGCTGGCCGGGGTTCTTGTCTTGGCCCGGCCTTCTGCTAGAGAGGACGGAGCACTCTGAACCAGGACGAACTCGGAATTTCCCGCCGGAAACCAGCGGGAAATATCGGGGAACCCAAGAACGACAAGAAAACGACAAGAAAACCGTAACCAAAAACCGGGACCGCGCGGCCCGCCGCAGTGTCGAACAACCGGGTTAATGAGGCCTCAACGGCGAGGCCTTTGACGATCTTAGGGGATGGCGAGCAACAGACTCGTGAGAGCAGGAAATGCCGGCTAAGAGAAGACCTCTCGTTGTTGTCACGCGCAAATTGCCGGACTCGATCGAGACCCGGATGCGCGAGCTGTTCGACGCCCGGCTCAATCTCGACGACACGCCGATGACGCCGGAACAGATCGCCGAGGCGGTGCGGACCGCCGACGTGCTGGTGCCGACCGTCACCGACGAAATAACCGAACAGCTTCTCAAGGACCCCGACTGCAAGCTGCGGCTGATCGCCAATTTCGGCAATGGCGTCGACAATATCGACGTGGTCGCGGCCCATGCGCGCGGCATCACTGTCACCAACACCCCGAAGGTCCTGACCGAAGACACCGCCGACATGACCATGGCGCTGATCCTGGCGGTGCCGCGGCGGCTGTTTGAGGGCGCCTCGATTCTCACCGAGGGCAAGAACTGGCCGGGCTGGTCGCCGACCTGGATGCTTGGCCATCGTATCGGCGGCAAGCGCTTGGGGATCATCGGCATGGGCCGCATCGGCCAGGCCGTGGCGCGCCGCGCCCGTGCCTTCGGCCTGCAGATTCACTACCACAACCGCCGTCCCGTCGCGCCCATGATCGCCGACGAATTGGGCGCGACCTACTGGGAAAGCCTCGACCAGATGCTGGCGCGGATGGACATCATCTCGGTGAACTGTCCGCACACCCCGGCGACGTTTCATCTGCTCTCGGCGCGGCGGCTGAAGCTGATCCGCAAGGACGCCTACATCGTCAACACCGCGCGCGGCGAGGTGATCGACGAAGACACGCTGATCAAGCTGCTCGAAACCGGCGAGATCGGCGGCGCCGGCCTCGACGTGTTCGAGAACGAGCCCGCGGTCAGCCCGAAGCTGGTGCGGCTGGCCCGGGCCGGCAAGGTCGCCCTGCTGCCGCATATGGGTTCGGCCACCATCGAAGGCCGCGTCGAGATGGGCGAGAAGGTGATCATTAATATCAGGACCTTCCTCGACAACCACAAGCCGCCGGACCGGGTGCTGCCAAGCATGCTGTGAGGCCGGCAGGGCTGTTTGCAAAAATTCGCAAAACAACCCCATGTAAAGAATGGATAGACCGGTGGCTCATGATGAGGCACCAGATATAGTATGCCGGCACCATGAATATTCAACGGTGCCCGCTCAGATCGACAATGACAGGCGCATCGCCATTCAACGAGTTCGACGGATCGCGCTTGTAGCGAAGGGTTTCGAACCGCATCGCGCGGGCGTCGATCATCAAAAGCCGGCCGACCAGCCCCTCGCCGAAGCCGACGATCTCGCGGATCGCCTCCAGCGCCATCATCGATCCCAGCACGCCCGCCAGCGCGCCCAGCACGCCGGCTTCGGCGCAGGCCGGCACCGTGCCCGGCGGCGGCGGTTCGGGAAACAGGCATCGATAGGTGGGGTTGAGTTCGCCCTCGGCGTTGGTTTCATGCGCGCGGATCGTGGTCAGCGACCCGTCGAACTGGCCTAGCGCCGCCGTGATCAGTGGTTTTCCCGCGAGGAAACACGCATCCGAGATCAGGTAGCGGGTTTCGAAATTGTCGGATCCATCGAGCACCAGATCGTAGCTACCGATCAGCTCCATCGCGTTGCCGGCCGTCAGCCGCGAGGCGTGCGCGGCGAAGCGGACATGGGGATTGAGCGCATAGATTTGCCCGGCGGCGCTGTCGACCTTCTGGCGGCCGATATCCGGCGTGGAATGGATGATCTGACGCTGCAGATTGGACAGCGACACCAGGTCATCGTCGACCGCGCCGAGCGTACCGACACCGGCCGCGGCGAGATACATCAGCGCGGGCGCGCCGAGACCGCCGGCGCCGATCACCAGCACCGCGGCTTCCTTCAGCGCGGCCTGGCCGGGACCGCCGACCTCGCGCAACACGATGTGGCGGGCGTATCGTTCGAGTTCCTCGGCGCTCAGCATGGTCAGGCTTCGTCCTTCCCTGTCGCCACTACCAATACCCCTGCCTGAACCTTCGCTCAGCTGTTGCCGACCAAGCAGATGTGCTTAATTATGCTTACTTCAATGGACCGGGACCTGTCATGAGATCGTTGCTGACGGCCACATTGATGTTCGTGGCGATGGGAGCTTCCGCCCAGACCCAGCTGACGCCGCCGGCCACCGCAGGCGCCAAGCCGAAGCCGGTCGCGACCGTGCCGATCCGTCCCGCGCTGCAGACCCCTGCCGATACCGCCAATGCGATGCCGCCGGCGGAGCGTCTGGCGATTCAGTCGGACCTCGCCTGGGTCGGACAGTACAATGGCGCGATCACGGGCGAAGTCAGCGAGCGCATGGTCGCCGCCATCAAGGAATTCCAGAAGGGCCGCAGCGGCAAGCAGACCGGCGTGCTCAATCCGCAGGAACGCGGCATCCTCGCCGAGACGGCGAAGCGCAAGCAGGAAAACGTCGGCTGGAAGATCGTCACTGATCTCGGCACCGGCGCGCGGCTTGGCGTGCCGACCAAGCTGGTGCCGCAGCAAGCCTCCGACGCCAATGGCTCCAAATGGACTTCAACCACCGGCACCGTGCAGATTCAGCTGGCCCGGCGCAAGCAAGCCAATTCGACCACCGCAAAACTCGCCGAGCAGGAGAAGAAGGAGCCGGCCGGGCGCAAGGTGGACTACACCGTGGTCAAGCCGGATTTCTTCGTGCTGTCGGGCCTGCAGGGCCTGAAGAAATTCTATCTGCGCGGGACGTTCAAGGGCGACGAGGTCCGCATCCTCACCATCCTGTACGACCAGGCCGTTGAAAACACCGTCGAGCCGGTGGTGATCGCGATGTCGAGCGCGTTCAACCCGTTCCCGGCGGGGGCGCAGGTCGCAGGCCCGCCGCCGCTCAAGACCGTCGAATACGGCACCGGCATCGTCGTCAGCGGTGACGGCGCCATCCTCGCCGACCGTCAGGTCACCGACAGCTGCCTTGCGATCGCGATATCAGGCCATGGCAACGCCGATCGCGTTGCCGAGGACAAGAATAACGATCTCACCCTGCTTCGCATCTACGGCGCACGCGGGCTGACGCCGCTGAATCTCGGCAATGGCGCCGCCAAATCCAGCGTCGAGCTGACCGGGATTGCCGATCCGCAAAATCAGGGCGGCGGCGGCGCGGCGAGCAGCATCAAGGCGTCGGTCACGCCAAACGGCAGCGGCGGCGATCTGTCGCCGGCACCGGGGTTGGGTTTTTCCGGCGCTGCGGTGCTCGATACTGAAGGGAAATTTGCCGGCATTGCGCTGTTGAAGCCGGTGATGGCGGCGGGACCGGCCAACGCCGCCGCCGCAGCGCTGGTGTCAGCCGATACCGTGCGCGGCTTTCTCAAAGCCAATGGCGTCACTGCCGCAGGCGGATCGGCCGATGTCAGGGCATCCGTGGTGCGCGTGATCTGCGTGCGGAAGTAATCCACAGTCACTATGTCCCGGGCGCGTCCGGGGCACGAGGGTCACGCCAACCCGAACCGAATCCCGGCGCGGGCCAATCCTCCGGCGAGCCCGACCGGCGTGCCGTCGGCGCGCCAGCAGGCCGCGCCCGACATCGAACCGTCCGGGTGAAACTGGATCGCGTTCATGCCGCCGGCCACGGTCGGCACCGCCAGTACGTCATGGCCCATCGCGGCGAGAACCGCGCGAACACCAGCGGGAACGGTGGCCTCGATTTCGAGCGCATTGCCTTCGGTCCAGACCCTGGGCGCCTCGACGGCTTCCTGCAGGCTCATGCCGTGATCGATCAGATTGATCAGCGCCTGCATGGCGCTCGGAAAGATCTTCTTGCCGCCGGGCAGGCCGAGCGCATAGACCAGCTTGCCGTCGCGCAGCGCCATCATCGGCGACATCGACGTGGTGACGCGCTTGCCCGGCGCCAGCGACAGCGCGTGGCCCGGCCGGGGATCATACAGGTTCATGTAATTGTTCGGCACCGTGCCGAGGCCGGGGATCAGGATCTTGGCGCCGAACAGATTGTTGATGGTCTGCGTGGTCGCGACCACATTGCCAAACGCATCCGCCGCGGTCATGTGCGTGGTGTGTGCGCTCTCGAGCTGCGCCACTTCAGCGCTCCATTTTTGCGCGCGCGCTGGATCGATCGCGCCGCGGCGCTCTTTTGCATAATCCTTCGAGGTCAGCCGCTCCACCGGCACGCCGACAAAATCAGGATCGCCGCTGGCGGCAGCGCGATCGGCAAAGGCGATCTTCAGCACCTCGGCGAGGTAATGGATGGTCGCGGCGGTGCCGAAGCCGAGCGCCGCAATATCGTAACCCTCCAGAATATTCAGCATCTGCGCGATGTGCACGCCGGAGGCGGCGGGCGGCGGCGGTCCGAGGATCTGCCAGCCGCGATAATCAGCCCGGACCGGCGCCCGCTCGACGGTCTTGTAAGACGTCAGATCCTGGCGCGTGATGAAGCCGCCATGCGCCTTCATGTAGTCGGCGAGAATATCGCCGAGGGGCCCGGTATAGAGCGCGGCGTCGCCATGCTGTGAAATGTAAGTGAGCGTCTCCGCATATTCCGACTGTACGACGCGCTCGCCGGCCTGCAGCGGCGTGCCATCAGGCAGATAGATCGCCGAAATCGCCTTGTCCTTCAGCATCTCGGCCGCACCGTCGCGGATGCATTCATGCAGATAGGGCGT
>JBKJUA010000065.1:0-4401 GCA_046590305.1 Bradyrhizobium sp. | reverse complement strand
CCTGTGCTCCAGGCCCGGCGCAACGCTGCCCTCGCCTTCGAAAATCTGGACCGAGGCCTACGATCTCATCGTCGATCCGTTTTTCGTCGCCGGTCCCCAGGACATTGGTCTCGGCAGGCGCGTGCTGACGTCGCTCCAGCGCGTCGCGATCGGCTACGGCTTCGCCGCCGTCATCGGAATTCTACTGGGCACGCTGGTCGGACAATCGGTCTGGGCGATGCGCGGGCTCGATCCGATCTTCCAGGTCTTGCGCACCATTCCGCCCCTGGCCTGGCTGCCGCTGTCGCTAGCCGCGTTCCGCGACGGCCAGCCCTCGGCGATCTTCGTGATCTTCATCACTTCGATCTGGCCGATCATCATCAACACCGCGGTCGGCATCCGCAACATTCCGCAGGATTACCGCAACGTCGCCGCCGTCGTTCAGCTCAATCCGCTGGAGTTTTTCTGGAAGATCATGATCCCGGCGGCGGCGCCCTACATCTTCACCGGCCTGCGCATCGGCATCGGCCTGTCTTGGCTCGCCATCGTGGCGGCGGAAATGCTGATCGGCGGCGTCGGCATCGGCTTCTTCATCTGGGATGCCTGGAATTCGTCGCACATCAGCGAAATCATCCTGGCGCTGTTCTACGTCGGCATCATCGGCTTCGTGCTCGATCGCATCATTGCGGGCATGGCGCAGTTCGTCACCCGCGGCACCGCGCTGAACTGAAGGAACATGTCCATGCATCCCTATCTGAAGCTCGACCACATCGACAAGGTCTTCACCCGCGGCAACGCCTCGACCGAGGTGCTGAAGGACATCAACCTGACGATCGACAAGGGCGAGTACGTCTCGATCATCGGACATTCCGGCTGCGGCAAGTCCACGCTGCTCAACATCGTCGCCGGCCTCACCACGACAACGATGGGCTGCGTGCTGCTGGAAAACCGCGAGGTCAACTCGCCGGGTCCGGATCGCGCGGTGGTGTTCCAGAACCACAGCCTGCTGCCCTGGCTCACGGTCTACGAAAACGTCCGGCTCGGCGTCGACAAGGTGTTCGCATCAAGCAAGACCCGTGGGGAGCGCGACGCCTGGACCATGCACAATCTCAATCTGGTGCAGATGGCGCATGCCAAGGACAAGCGTCCCGCGGAAATCTCCGGCGGCATGAAGCAGCGCGTCGGCATCGCGCGCGCGCTGGCGATGGAGCCGAAAGTGCTGCTGCTGGACGAACCGTTCGGTGCGCTGGACGCACTGACCCGCGCCCATCTGCAGGATTCGGTGATGGCGCTGCATCAGAAGCTCGGCAACACCATTTTGATGATCACCCACGACGTCGACGAAGCGGTGCTGTTGTCGGACCGCATCGTGATGATGACCAACGGGCCGAGCGCGCGGATCGGCGAAGTGCTCGACGTGCCCTTGGCGCGCCCGCGCAAGCGGCTCGAACTCGCCACCAACGCCGGATACCTGAAATGCCGCCAACGCGTACTCGAATTCCTCTATGAGCGGCATCGTTTTGTGGAGGCGGCGTAAGCCCTTGGGTCTCTTTCCAACTTTGACGTGAACTAATGTCCCCGGAGCACGTCCAACAGGTTCTGCTTTAACACATTAGGAGAGCTGAAATGAATTCGACGCAGGTCAAATTGGTTCAAGAGAGTTTTGCAAAGGTCGTCCCGATCTCGGAAGCCGCGGCGGTGATCTTCTACGATCGCCTGTTTGAGGTCGCTCCTTCGGTGAAGGCGATGTCACTGCCTACGGAACGTTGTCCGGTTACATGATTTCGGGAAGCATACGGCCGCGCAGAAGCCGCGGAGTAAGGATACAATGTGAGCGAACCACTGGTCATCGTCGGCAATGGAATGGCGGCGGCGCGTCTGGTCGATGAGCTGTCGAATGCAGCCCTTGGGCGTTACGCCATCGCGGTGATCGGAGAGGAGCCGCGGCTGGCCTATAACCGTGTGTTGCTGTCGTCAGTGCTGGCCGGCGAGACCGCCTCGCATGACATCGAATTGCGGCCGGCCTCGTGGTGGCGCGACCGCGGGGTTACTTTGAAATACGGCTGTGTCGCCACCGAGATCGACGTTGGCCGCCGCGAACTCAAGATAGAGAATGACGAGAGCATCGGGTTTTCCAAGCTGGTGCTCGCCACCGGATCGACCCCGCTACGGCTCAACTTGCCCGGCGCTGACCTCGCCGGCGTGCATACCTTCCGCGACAGCCGGGACGTCGATCTGCTGCTGACGCTGGCGGCGCAGAAGAAGCGCGTTGTCGTGATCGGCGGCGGATTGCTCGGGCTGGAAGCAGCGTATGGCCTCGCCAAGGCCGGCGCGCCGGTCACCCTGGTTCACCTGATGGACCGGCTGATGGAGCGCCAGCTCGATGCGCCGGCGGCTGAACTCCTGGAGTCGCTGGTCGAGCTCAAGGGCATCACAATTCTGCTCAACGCCAACACCGCGCGGTTTCACGGCGAGACCTGCGTCGAGGGCGTCGAGCTGACCGACGGCCGCCGGATCGATGCCGACGCGGTGATCTTCGCGGCGGGCATCCGGCCCAGCATAGCGCTGGCGAAGGAGGCCGGTATTGCCGTCAATCGCGGCGTCGTGGTCGACGATGTCATGCGAACCGGCGCGCCCGATATTTTCGCGCTCGGCGAATGCGCCGAGCATCGCGGCATCTGTTATGGACTGGTCGAGCCGGCCTATGAGCAGGCGCGCGTATTGGCGCGGCATCTGGCGGGCCGGCCGGCGAACTATAGCGGCAGTGTGGTCGCAACCAATCTGAAGGTCTCCGGCGTCAGCGTATTTTCGGCCGGCGATTTCATGGGTGCGGATGGCAGCGAGGCCATCGTGCTCAACGATATCAGGCACGGTACCTACAAGAAGCTGGTGATATCGGGCGGCCGGCTCACCGGCGCGGTGCTGGTCGGCGATGTCGCCGACGCGCTCTGGTACCTCGAATTGATCAGGGATCGCAAACCGCTCGTGGGGATTCGCAGTCAGATGATGTTCGGCCGCGCGCTGGCGCTGGCCTCGGAGGCGGCGTGATCCGGTTGCCGACATGACCGCGGTCGATCCCGTGCGGAGTCTATCATCGGGCCGCGCTTCGCGCGGACTCGTTGGTTCCACTCGGACGACCTGCGCCTATTGCGGCGTCGGCTGCGGCATCGTGGCGACGCCAGACGGCAGCGGTGGTGCGGCGATCTCGGGCGATCCTGAGCATCCCGCCAATTTCGGCCGGCTATGCTCGAAGGGCTCGGCGCTCGGCGAAACCCTTGATCTGACCGACCGGCTGCTCCATCCGATGATCCGCTGCAGCAAGGGCAGCATGGAGCAGGTGGCCTGGAGCGACGCGCTCGACCATGTCGCGCATCGCTTCGCCCACATCGTCAAGCGCGACGGCCCGGATGCGGTGGCGTTCTATCTGTCCGGCCAGCTCCTGACCGAAGACTATTACGTCGCCAACAAGCTGATGAAGGGGTTCATCGGCACCGCCAATGTCGATACCAATTCGCGGCTGTGCATGGCGTCCTCGGTCGCCGGCCACCGCCGCGCCTTCGGCACCGACACGGTGCCGGGCTGCTATGACGATCTCGACCAGGCCGACCTGCTGGTGCTGGTCGGCTCCAATGCGGCGTGGTGCCATCCGGTGCTGTACCAGCGCATGGTCGCCAACAAGCAGAAGCGCGGCGCGCGCATCGTCGTGATCGATCCGCGCCGGACCGACACCGCTGGGGATGCCGACCTGTTTCTGGGCCTGAAGCCCGGTACCGACACCGCGTTGTTCTCCGGGCTGCTGGCGCATCTGGCCGACAATGGCGCGCTGGATTCCGGCTACATCGAACGGCACACCCAGGGTTTCGATGAGGCGCTGGCGCGGGCGCGGGTCATCGCCGGCAGCGCTGCGGCGACCGCTTTGGCGACCGGCCTATCCGAACGCGACGTCGCCGACTTCTTCCGGCTGTTCGCCACCATCCCGCGCGTGGTGACGCTGTATTCGCAGGGCGTCAACCAGTCGGCGCAGGGCACCGACAAGGTCAATGCCATCATTAATTGCCATCTCGCCTCCGGGCGGATCGGCAAGCCGGGCGCGTCGCCGTTCTCGTTGACCGGGCAGCCTAATGCGATGGGCGGACGCGAGGTCGGCGGGCTCGCCAACCAGCTCGCCGCCCATATGGGCTTCACGCCGCCCGACATCGACCGCGTGCGCCGGTTCTGGAAAGCGCCGCGCATCGCCACGCATGAGGGACTGAAGGCGGTCCAGATGTTCGAGGCGATCGCGCGCGGCGAGATCAAGGCGCTGTGGGTGATGGGCACCAATCCTGCGGTGTCGCTGCCGGACGCCGACGCTGCCCGCGCCGCGCTGAAAAAGCTCGAGCTGTTCGTGGTCTCGGAGAATATGCGTTCCAACGACACGGTGAA
>JBKJUA010000188.1:0-17850 GCA_046590305.1 Bradyrhizobium sp. | reverse complement strand
TATTTTCATCTTCATCTGGTGTCCGATTCGACCGGTGAGACCCTGATCACGGTGGCGCGCGCGGTGGCCGCGCAATACGCCAATGTGACGCCGGTCGAACACGTCTATCCACTGGTGCGCAGCCAGAAGCAGCTCGATCGCGTGCTCGATGAAATCGAGGAAGCTCCCGGCATCGTGCTGTTCACCTTGCTGGAAAAGGATTTGGTCGCGCGGCTGGAAGCCAAGTGCAAGGAAATGAATATCCCGAGCCTTTCGATTATCGGCCCGGTGATGCAATTATTTCAGGCCTATCTCGGCGCCGCCACGACCGGCCGAATCGGCGCCCAACACGTCCTGAATACGGAATATTTCAAACGCATCGACGCGCTGAATTATTCGATGATGCATGATGACGGTCAGCACGTCGAAGGACTGGAAGAGGCCGAGGTGATTCTGGTCGGTGTGTCCCGCACCTCGAAAACACCGACCTCGATCTATCTCGCCAATCGCGGCATCCGCACCGCCAATGTTCCGCTGGTGCCGGGCATTCCGATCCCGCATCAGCTGGAGACGCTGAAGAAGCCGCTGGTGGTCAGTCTTCACGCCACGCCCGAACGCCTCATTCAGGTCCGGCAGAACCGGCTGTTGAGCATGGGTGACCGGGACAACGATACCTACATCGATCGGCAATCGGTCACCGACGAGGTCGCCTTCGCCCGCAAATTGAGCGCGAGATTCAATTGGGCCCAGCTCGACGTGACCCGGCGATCGATCGAAGAGACCGCTGCTGCGATATTGAAATTGTTCACCGACCGCCAGCGGCAGCGGAATTCCGAATGACGCTGTGGCGCGGCAAAGATCCGCTGATCCTGGCGTCGCAAAGCCGCGCGCGGCAGACGCTGCTGGCCAATGCCGGCATTGATTTCGAAGCCGTTCCGGCCGACATCGATGAGCGCGCCGTGCAGCAATCCTCTGGCCTGTCAGGGCCCGGTGAAATAGCCGCTCTTCTTGCGCGCGAGAAAGCGCTTGAGGTGTCGATGCGCCAGCCGGGAAAATATGTCGTCGGCGCCGATCAGACCCTGGCGCTGGAGACCAGACTGTTCAGCAAGCCGGCCGGCCGTGCCGCGGCCGGCGAGCAGCTACGCGATCTTGCCGGCCGCAGTCATGAACTGTACTCCGCCGTTGCGGTGGCGCGCGACGGCCAGATAATTTTCGAAACCACTGCTGCCGCGCGCATGACCATGCGGCAGCTCAGCGGAGCGGAAATCCAAATCTATCTGGACGAAGCAGGGGAGGCGGTGACCTCGAGCGTCGGCGCCTACCAGCTCGAAGGGCTGGGGGTGCATCTTTTCGAGCGCATCGACGGCGACCACTTCACCATCCTTGGACTACCGCTGCTGCCCTTGCTCGCGTTTCTGCGCAGCGAGCGGCTGCTTGGTGTCTGACAACGAGTCCTGGTAACAGCAATGGCGAACGTTGAATGATCATTCTTGGGCTGACCGGTTCGATCGGGATGGGAAAATCCACCACCGCAAAATTGTTCGCGGAAGCCGGCGTCCCGGTCTATGACGCCGATGCGACCGTTCACCAATTATACCAGGGCGAGGCGGCGCCGGCGATCGAAGCGGCATTTCCCGGCACCACCGTTGACGGCAAGGTCGATCGTCCGAAATTGTCGGCGCGCGTGGTGCACGATCCCGCCGCGATGAAGCAGCTTGAGCAGATCGTCCACCCGATGCTGGGCGCCTCGCGGCAAAAATTCTTCGCAGATGCCGAGCGGGCCGGCGCACCGGTGGCGGTGGTCGATGTGCCCTTGCTGTACGAAACCGGGGGTGAGAAGCGCGTTGATGCGGTGGTGGTGGTGACGACCTCACCGGAGAACCAGCGCGCACGAATCATGGCGCGAGGCACCATGACCAGCGAAGCGCTCGATTCCATCCTGGCGCGGCAATTGCCCGACGCCGAAAAACGCAAGCGGGCCGATTTCGTGGTGGATACATCGCATGGTCTCGAACCGGTGCGGCTCCAGATCAGCGACATTCTGCAACAGGTTGCTAAAATGCCGCAACGGCGCAGCTGATTCGCCGTCTTCCGGACCAGACCCATGCGCGAAATCGTTCTCGATACCGAAACCACCGGCCTCGATCCGTTGCGCGGCGACCGGCTGGTTGAAATCGGCTGCGTCGAGATGATCAATTGCATGCCGACCGGACAGACCTTTCACCGCCACATCAATCCGGAACGTTCCATGCCGGCCGAGGCCTTCAATGTGCATGGCCTTTCCAGCGAGTTCCTCGCCGACAAGCCGCTGTTCGCCCATGTGGTCGACGATTTCCTGGAATTCATCGCCGACGCGCCACTGGTGATCCACAACGCGTCGTTCGATATCGGCTTCATCAATGCCGAACTGGACCGCATCAAGCGGCCGGTTATTTCGCGCGACCGGCTGGTCGACACGCTGCTGCTGGCCCGTCGCAAGCATCCGGGGGTGTCGAACCGGCTCGATGATCTCTGCTCGCGCTATGCGATCGACAATTCCCGGCGCACCAAGCACGGCGCCTTGCTCGACGCCGAACTGCTGGCCGAGGTCTATATCGACCTGATCGGGGCCCGGCAGTCGCAACTGATCCTGGCAACGGAGACCCGCGATGTGCGCGCCGGCGGGTACGGCGAAATGCCGCGGCGGCTCCGCGAGGCGCCGCTCGCGCCGCGCGTCAGCGATGAAGATCGCGCGGCCCACCGGGCTTTTGTCGCCACGCTGGGCGACAAGCCGGTCTGGAACGATTTTCTGGGTATTTGACGGGAACCGGATTCGGTCGCGTTAGCTCGGCTTTGCCTGCGAAGCCTGTGCAGCGGCCTGCCGTTCCAGATTCTGGCGATACAGACCGACGAAATCGACCGGATCCAGCATCAGCGGAGGGAACCCGCCGTCGCGGACCGAGGTCGCAATGATCTCGCGCGCGAACGGGAACAGCAGCCGCGGGCATTCGATCATGACCAGCGGATGCAGGTTTTCCTGCGGCACGTTCATGATCCGAAACACGCCGGCATAGGCGAGATCGAAGCTGAACATCACCTTGCCAGCGTTTTCGGCCTTGCCTTCGACCGAAAGCGTCACTTCGAACTCGTTTTCGGCGATATTGTTGGCGCTGACGTTGATCTGGATATTGATCGCAGGCTGCTGCTGCTGCGGCGCCAGCGAGGCCGGCGCATTCGGATTCTCGAACGACAGGTCCTTGGTATACTGGGCCAACACGTTCAACTGGGGAGGGGCGGCCGCCTCGGGAGGTGTGCCATTGCCGTTGGTCATGAAAATCTCTCCTGGGGCCGAGCGGGCGGGTTTTACGTCTGAATTCGCTCGTGAGGGATGAAAAGGCCGATGTCGGGGCGAGTGGCTATCATAGCCGCGGCTTGGTCCACAAGGACGACCATCGCCTGTGGCCGTCCAGGGCGCCCCAAGGGACCGGCTGGTTCGGCGGGCCAGACATCCAGTGGCCAGGCCGGATCGGCTCGGGCGGCCCTAAATTGTTGAATATGCGTCATTTCCGGACACGATCGGGTTTCCACCCACCGCAAAAACGCGCTACAATTCCGTTATGCCAAACAGGCAAGAGCCTTAGCTTACAAGAGCCTTAAGCTTACACGAGCCTTAAGCTTACACGAGCCTTGGCTTGGCCTGTTTCCAGGGGCATTGCTTCTCATGCCCGAACAAGCCTTGGCCAGGCCTCGTTTCGTGCCTACATGCTACAGACCCATTCCATGACTTAATCTCTGCCGTTTCCTGATCGAAACGCTCTACCACCGGCCAATACCGGTGCAGACCAGAAAGCGAATGCGACGTGGACATTTACACCATCATCTTCCTGGCACTGGCGGTCTTCATCTTCCTGCGCCTGCGTAACGTTCTTGGACAGCGCACCGGAAACGAGCGGCCGCCGTTCGATCGCGCGGCGCGCAACGTGCTGCATGGCGCGCAGGACAATAATGTGGTGCCGATCCCGGGCGCGGTGATCGACCAGGCGCCGTTGGCGCCGACCGCGGATGTGGTCCCCCCGACCGACCGCTGGAAGGGTTTGGCCGAACCGGGCACGCCGCTGGCGCTCGGCCTCGACGCCATTGCCGCCCAGGATTCCTCGTTCGATCCCCGGCATTTCCTCAGCGGCGCCAAGAGCGCCTACGAGATGATCGTGCTGGCTTTCGCCAATGGCGACCGCCGCGCGCTGAAGGATCTGCTGTCGTCCGAGGTCTATGAGAGTTTCGAGGCGGTGATCAAGGATCGCGAGAAGCACGAGCAGAAGACGGAAACGCGATTCGTCTCGATCGACAAGGCCGAGCTCGTCGGGGCGGAAGCCCGCGACCGCGCGGCGCAGCTGACCGTCCGCTTCGTGTCGCAGATGATCACGGCCACCCGCGACAAGGCCGGCACGGTTGTCGACGGCAGCTCCGAAACGGTCGCCGATATCACCGATGTCTGGACCTTCGCCCGCGACATCACCTCACGCGATCCGAACTGGAAGCTGGTTGGCACGGGAAGCGCTCAATAACGCGCGCGGCGCCGGCTGGTATGCCGTCGCGCTCGGCGCGACCGCTGCGGTATTGTCGCTGGCGCCATCGAGCGTATCAGCCGCGCATCGTTCCCATGTTTCGCATCACGCGCGTCCGCATCTTGCCGCGGCCCGTCCCCTGCCATACCCGCAGCTCGCCTTGCCGCTGGAAATCAGCGGCGGCCAATATGCGCCGGTGGCGTGGGCCGATATCGTGGGCTGGCGCGAGGACGATCATCTGCTCGCCTACAAGGCGTTTCGCATCAGCTGCAGGCCGATAGCGGCGGAACGCAAGCCTCCCGCCGAACCGAAGGCGCTGGGTACCTCGCTGCGCGATCCCTGCCGGGCAGCCCGGGCTCTCGAAATCGACACCGGGGCCAGGGCCAAGGCGTTCTTCGAGGAGCATTTTCTTCCCGTGCGAATTTCGCGGCTCGGCGAAGCCGAAGGTTTTGTGACCGGCTACTACGAGCCCATCCTCGACGGTTCCAGGACCCAGACCGAAACCTACCCCGTGCCGGTCTATCGGCGCCCCTCCAATCTGTTCGTCCGCGGCGCCAGAGAGAGCCACGCGGGCTTGCCCAACAAGGGTCAGGTCTTCCGCAAGATCGGCCGCCGCAAGCTCGTGCCATATTACGATCGCGCCGAGATCGAGGACGGCGCGATTGCCGGCCGCGGCCTCGAAATCGTCTGGCTGAAGAACCAGACCGATTTGCTGTTCACGCAGATCCAGGGCTCGGCGCGGGTGCGCCTCGAGGACGGCTCCACCGTCCGCATCAATTACGACGCGCATAACGGCTTCTCCTACACGCCGGTCGGCCGCATCCTGATCGAACGCAACATCATTCCCAAGGATCAGATGTCGATGCAGAAGATCCGGGAGTGGATGCAGCAGAACCCGGACGGCGCCAACGAATTGCGGCGGCAGAACCGCTCCTATGTGTTCTTTCGGGAAGTAAATCTTTCCGCCACCGAAGAACCGGTCGGCGCGCAGGGGGTTTCGCTGAGCCCGGGCCGCTCGATCGCGGTCGACAGGGCGCTGCATGTCTACGGCACGCCGTTCTTCATCGAGGGTGAGCTGCCGATCGAATCGGAGCAATCGAAGACGCCATTCCGCCGGCTGATGATCGCGCAGGACACGGGATCGGCGATCGTCGGTCCCGCGCGCGCCGATCTCTATTTCGGCGCCGGCGCCGAGGCCGGAAAAATATCGGGCCGGTTCCGGCATAATGCACGCTTCGTCATGCTGGTCCCCAACAGCCTCGATCCCTCGGCGAAGGGCCGCAAGATGCCGGTGCCGGACCCGCGGCCGTCGGAAAAAATCGCAAAGCTGTTTCCGCAGGTCGATCCCCTGAATGATCAACCCAAGGACGGGACGGCTGCGAAAAGCGCCGCACCTGCTGCAGCGCAGCCTCCCGCGGCCGTCGGTCCCGCTGCCACGACGTCGACCGCAGTCGCCAAACCTGTGCCGTTGCCGGAAGCGCGGCCGAATGTCGCCCCGAGCCGCGAGTCGCGCCGCCATCGCTATCGTCATCACCGCCACGGCCGATGAAGCGTCCACCCCCGATCCCGGAACTGCCCGCAGCGCCGCGGCGCAGGCGCAGCCTGAGCGACGAAGAGCGCGCGCTGTGGGAGAGTGTCGCCAAACAGACCAAACCGCTGCGCAAAAGGACCCGCGCCGCCAAGGCGCAGGTTGCGCCACCGGATCCGGCACCGCCGGCCGCCGCAAAACCCTCAAGTCCGCTGATGCTGCTTCCAACGGCTAAAATGGCGCGCGTTGCCAGACCCGTGTTGCCGCCGGCCGCTCCGCCACTGGCCCCGCTCGGGCGCCGCGAACGTTCGCAGCTGTCGCGCGGACGCAAGGAGATCGACGCCCGGCTCGATTTGCACGGCATGACGCAAACCCGCGCCCATCGCGTGCTGTTAGGTTTCCTGCAGCGCGCCCACAGCGAGGGCCTGACCTTCGTGCTCGTCATCACCGGCAAGGGCAAGATCGGCGCCGAATCCGAACGCGGGGTGCTGCGCCGCCAGGTGCCGCAATGGCTGAGCCTGCCCGAATTCCGTTCGCTGGTGGTCGGCTTTGAGGAAGCCCATATCGGCCATGGCGGCGAGGGTGCGTTGTATGTGCGGGTTCGGCGATCGCGAATCTAACCTGTAGCGTTTTCGAGCGAAGTGGATGCCGGTTCGCGTGAAGAAAACGCGTCAGGATTAAAACGGCCGCACGATCCCGACGCGCGGGATCAGCGTTACGATCGCGCCGAGAATGGTGGTCTTTCGATCGCTGCTCGATATCAGCGGCACCTCGCGCGAGGCCGGCAAGGTCTTGACCGCATGCAGGATCAGGAACATGCAGACCGCCCAGTTCGAAATCCAGCGTGAATAATCGAACACGATCGCGAACATCACCAGATAGGCCGCGCTGACGGCAACGATGCCGGCGATGACGATGTGGCGGTGCATGGGATTCGCGAGCGACCGGATCAGGTTCGCAAAATATTTCCAGAGCGGGGCGTGCAGCCAGATCAGCAGGGCGTATACCGGCACGCCCAGCAGGTTGGATGGCATGCGTTCCCACGTATCGTGTATCTCCTGGGAAAGCGGCTGATACCATATGAAACCAAAGGCATGGGCAAAGCGCGACAGGTCCTCCCGTGAGGTATCGGCAATGCGGCCCTGCAGATGGGCGACGAATTCCGCCGCCGGGACCGACATCGTTCCATGGAATTGCGCGGCGAAGAACAGAACGCCGACGGCCAGACTTGCTGTCAGGCCGACGATCGCGCTCAGTCGCGTTAGCTGCCGCTTCAGGTAATGGCGCAGCACCACGATGACCGCGATGGTCGGAACGTACATCAGGAAGTGGATGTGGTGGATCAGGATCAGGATCATCGAGGCCGCGGCGGCGAGCAGGACGAACCAGATCGAGCGCGGCGGTATGAGCAGCAAGCCAATCGCAAAGGCACAGCCGTAAATGTCGAAGTGCCCGAGCGTGTGCATGAAGTTCTTCAGGAAGAACGGCGACCCCGCCATGAATACGAACAACGGCAGGCTCGTATCGTCAAAGCCAAAGGTGCGCCGGAACAGTTTTGCGAACAAAGCGAGCGTTATCAGCCACACCGCGCCTGATAATGCGAACACCAGCCACACCGGCACCTTGTCGACGAACAACGCGATGACCGCGCCGATCAGTGCGCGTTTTGTAAAACCGAAATGATAATCGACCAGCAGATGAATGTAGGGGACATAGGGTTCGCGCGTCAGCTTGTAGAGCAAGACGCCGATCAGCACGGCGATGTTGACCGTGAGCATCAGCCGCCATGGGTTCTCCCGCAAACGCAGATTCATTCGGCACCCGGACAGCGGTTCGATCAGCTGCGAACTATCACATGCCGGATATGCGGCGTGCAATGCCGCCATAACATTCGGTGTCGCCCCGGCGAACGCCGGGGTCGATACGCCGTGACATCGCGGTCAGGCTGGGTGGTATTTATGTCATCTACAACAGATGACCGGGGTTATGGGTCCCAGCGTTCGCAGGGACCACGATTGATGGATGCTTACAAAATAAATCGGCTCAGATCCGCGTTCTTGGCGAGGTCGCCGACATGCTTCTGCACATAGGCGGCGTCGATCTGGATGGTTTCGCCATGACGGTCGGGGGCGGCGAAGGAAATCTCGTCGAGCACCCGCTCCATCACGGTCTGCAATCGCCGTGCGCCGATATTCTCGACCGTGGAGTTGACGGCAACCGCCACGTCGGCCAGCGCGTCGATGGCGTCGGGAGTGATGTCGAGCGTGACGCCTTCGGTCTGCAGCAGCGCGATATATTGCTTGATCAGCGATGCTTCAGGCTCGGTCAGGATTCGTCGCATGTCGTCGCGGGTCAGCGCTTCCAGTTCGACACGGATCGGCAGCCGCCCCTGCAGTTCCGGCAGCAGGTCCGATGGCTTTGCGATGTGAAATGCGCCTGAGGCGATGAACAGGATGTGGTCGGTCTTGACCGCGCCATGCTTGGTCGAGACCGTGGTGCCTTCGATCAGCGGCAGCAGGTCGCGCTGCACGCCTTCGCGCGAAACGTCGCCGCCGGTACGGCCGTCGCGCACGCAGATCTTGTCGATCTCGTCGAGAAACACGATACCGTTGTTCTCGACCGCATGAATCGCTTCCTGCACCAGTTGATCGCTGTCCAGCAGCTTGTCGGATTCCTCGTTGACCAGGAGTTCGTGGGAATCCACCACCGTCAGGCGGCGGGTCTTGGTCCGTCCGCCCATCTTGCCGAAGATATCGCCGATCGAGATCGCGCCCAGCTGCGCGCCGGGCATCCCGGGAATCTCGAACATCGGAGCGCCGCCGGAGGATTGCGTCTCGATCTCGATTTCCTTGTCGTTGAGCTCGCCGGCGCGCAGTTTCCTCCGAAACGAATCCCGCGTCGAGGGGCCGGAGCCGGGGCCGACCAGGGCATCGAGCACACGCTCCTCGGCGGCGAGTTGCGCGCGGGCCTGCACGTCCTTGCGCTTGCGTTCGCGGGTCTGCGCGATCGCGACCTCGACCAGGTCGCGGATGATCTGCTCGACGTCGCGGCCGACATAACCGACCTCGGTGAATTTGGTGGCTTCGACTTTGATGAACGGCGCGCCGGCCAGCTTCGCCAGCCGCCGCGCGATCTCGGTCTTGCCGACGCCGGTCGGCCCGATCATCAGGATATTTTTCGGCAGCACTTCCTCGCGCAACAGGCCGGTGAGCTGCAGCCGCCGCCAGCGGTTGCGCAGCGCGATGGAGACCGCGCGCTTGGCGTCGGCCTGGCCGACGATGAAGCGGTCGAGTTCGGAAACGATTTCACGGGGAGAGAAGTCGGTCATGGGTCCTAGCTAGGTTCAAAATGTGGCGGGCACAAGCGGCATCAGGGGGCGGCGCTACGCTCGGGCGTCATGGGTTGCGTACCATCAGCAAAGCCTCGCCTTCGGAAGTATCTACCAGCCGGTCCCTGATGAAACCCGCGTTTTCGTAAGCCCTGATGGCGCGGTGATTGGTCGGATCGGGGTCGGTCACGACCCGCGGCACACCGCTGGTTAGCCGGGCATCGACGAAGCTGCGAATGAAAGCCGAGCCATGGCCGCGTCCGATCATATCGGGCTCGCCAATGAACTGATCGATGCCGCGCGTGCCCGGGGGTTGTTGTCCGATGCCCGTATTCCATGAGGTGAGGTCGTAGCACTGGATGTAGCCGAACGGGCTGCCGGCTATCGAAACGATGAATTGATCCATAGCCGGCTCGTCGAGGTCGCCGCTTACCAACGTGTACTGTTCTGCGGGATCGCCCCACCATTCCGTGACCTGAGGCAGCGCGAGCCAGCGCTGGATCAGCGGCAGATCATCCCGCGTCATCGGGCGGAAAACGTAAGGCGGAGCCATGACCGTCCGCGCTCCCTAGAGCGTCTCGAGGGTCACGTTGCGGTTGGTATAGACGCAGATGTCGGCGGCGATATCCAGCGCCCGGCGCACGATGGCTTCGGCATCCTTGTCGGAATCCACCAAAGCGCGGGCGGCCGCCAGCGCGTAGTTGCCGCCGGATCCGATCGCCATCACGCCGGTTTCCGGCTCCAGTACGTCGCCGGTGCCGGTCAGGACCAGCGAGACATCCTTGTCGGCGACGATCATCATCGCTTCCAGCCGCCGCAGATAGCGGTCGGTACGCCAATCCTTGGCAAGTTCGACCGCGGCACGGGTCAATTGCCCCGGATACTGCTCGAGCTTGCTTTCCAGCCGCTCGAACAGCGTAAAAGCGTCGGCCGTGGCGCCGGCAAAGCCGCCGATCACGTCGCCCTTGCCGAGTTTACGGACCTTTTTGGCGTTGCCCTTGATGATGGTCTGGCCGATCGAGACCTGGCCATCGCCGCCGATCACGACCTTGCCGCCCTTGCGGACCGTCAAAATGGTGGTGCCGTGCCAACCCGGCGACTGGGACTGTGATTCTTGCATGCAATACCTCGCGTTCGCCCAGATTTAGGGGTTCGCGGCCGCGGTTACAATCGCTGCCGTTTGATGCGTGATTTCGGTCACCATAGGGCGAAGTTCGGCGTCCCGCAGGCCATCCCGCAGTAGCGAAGGCGGCAGCGGCCTGTTAAAAGGGCCGCGTTTTCGGCCAAGGGAAAGCAGTTTTCATGCGCACGGCAACCATCAAGCGCAAGACCAAAGAAACCGACATCGAGGTGACGGTGAACCTCGACGGAACGGGCGTGTCCAACGTCGCGACCGGGGTCGGCTTTTTCGATCATATGCTCGATCTCCTGGCCCGGCATTCGCGCATCGATTTGACCGTGAAGGCGGTTGGCGACCTTCACATCGACGACCATCACACTACCGAGGATGTCGGCATCGCGATCGGCCAGGCCGTGAAGCAGGCGCTCGGCAACATGGCCGGGATCACCCGCTATGCCGGGGTCCATCTGCCGATGGACGAGACGCTGTCACGGGTCGTGATCGACATTTCCGGTCGTCCGTTTCTGGTGTTCAAGGTGGAATTTCCGCGCGACAAGATCGGCGCGTTCGACACCGAACTGGTCCGCGAATGGTTCAACGCCTTTGCGATCAATGCCGGCGTGACTTTGCACGTCGAGACCCTATATGGCGATAACAGCCATCATATCGCCGAATCCTGCTTCAAGGGTCTGGCGAGGGCGCTGCGTGCGGCTGTCGCGATCGATCCGCGCGCCGCGGGCGAAGTGCCGTCCACCAAGGGTCAGCTCGGCGGCTGATTTACGAGCATGATCCGGAAAAGTGGGAACCGGTTTTTCGAAAGATCATGCTCAAACCAGGGATTCTCGGCGGAGAGATGCGATGCCGGTTTACACGGTTCATGCGCCAGTAATGAACGATGCGGGGGTTCGGGCGCCCGACAGGTTCGCCTTCGTTCGCGACGGCTTTCATTTCTGGGCGGCCCTGCTGGGGCCGGTCTGGCTCCTGTGGCATGGGCTGTGGCTGGCGCTGATCGGCTGGATTGTCGTGATGGCCGCAGTCGGTTTCGGAATGTCGGCGCTCGGCGTTGGCGGAAACGCCATCTTGCTTGTCGACATTCTGCTGGCGCTGCTGATGGGATTTGAAGCGGCGAGCCTGCGGCGCTGGACCCTGTCGCGGCGCAACTGGCGCCAGTTCGACATCGTGGTGGCCGAGGATTGGGAAACCGCCGAGCGGCGGTTCTTCGATCGCTGGACCGCCAAGCAGCGCTCGCTCGTCAACGATCAACTGGCGGTCGAGCGCGGCGGACCGCCGCCGACACGGGATATTCCGGGCCAGCCGTTTTCGCGGCCGCCGCCATTGCCGCGAAGCGAGATCATCGGATTGTTTCCGGAACCGGGAGGCTCGCGGTGAGCGTCGCCATCATCGATTACGGCTCCGGCAATCTGCACTCAGCCGCGAAGGCGTTCGAACGCGCGGCGCGCGGCATGGATGTGCCGGAAAAGATCGTGGTGACCCGCGATCCCGAAACGGTGTACCGCGCCGATCGCATCGTATTGCCGGGGGTTGGCGCCTTCGCCGATTGCCGCGGGGGTCTCGACGCGCTCGACGGCATGATCCAGGCCATGACCGAAGCGGTGCGCGACAAGGCGCGGCCGTTTTTCGGCATCTGCGTCGGCATGCAGCTGATGGCGACCCGCGGCAAGGAACGCGTCACCACCGAGGGTTTGAACTGGATCGCGGGCGACGTCGAAAAGATTGTGCCGCGTGAAGAGAACCTGAAAATTCCGCACATGGGCTGGAACACGCTCGACATGGTCCGGGAGCATCCGGTGCTCGAGCGGCTGCCGCTCGGTCCGAAAGGCCGCCACGCTTATTTCGTGCACTCCTATCACCTCAATGCCACCAACGAGGCGGAGGTGCTGGCGCGCGCCGATTACGGCGGGCCTGTCACGGCGATGGTCGGCAAGGACACCGCGATCGGCACCCAGTTTCACCCGGAGAAGAGCCAGCGTTTCGGGCTGGCACTGATTTCGAACTTTTTGAAATGGAAGCCGTGATTCTTTTCCCCGCCATCGACTTGAAGAACGGCCAGTGCGTCCGCCTCGAGCAGGGCGACATGGCGCGCGCCACGGTGTTCAACCTCGAACCCGCGGCGCAGGCGCAGAGCTTTGCCGCGCAGGGGTTCGAATATCTGCACGTGGTCGACCTTGACGGCGCCTTTGCCGGCAAGCCGATGAACGCGGCTGCTGTCGAATCGATGCTTGAGGTCGTCACCATGCCGGTGCAGCTCGGTGGCGGGATTCGCGATATCGCCACCGTCGAAGCATGGCTCGCCAAGGGCGTCACCCGCGTCATCATCGGTACCGCGGCGGTTCGCGATCCCGAGCTGGTGAAGGGAGCTGCAAAAAAATTCCCCGGCCGCGTCGCGGTCGGTCTCGATGCGCGCGATGGCAAGGTCGCGGTCGAAGGCTGGGCCGAGACCTCGCAGGTCACCGTGCTGGAAATCGCGCAGCGTTTCGAGGATGCCGGCGTCGCCGCGATCATCTTCACCGATATCGCGCGCGACGGCCTGCTGAAGGGCCTCAATCTCGACGCCACCATCGAGCTTGCCGAAAGTATCTCCATCCCCGTCATCGCCTCCGGCGGTTTTGCCTCGATCGAGGACGTCGAGGCGCTGCTGGCGCCACGCGCCGGGAAACTCGCCGGCGCGATCGCGGGCCGTGCGCTTTACGACGGCCGTCTCGATCCCGCCGCCGCGCTCGCGCTGATCCGCAGCGCGCGCGCCGCGGCCTAGGAGCGATCCATGTTCAAGGTCCGCGTGATCCCCTGTCTCGACGTCAAGGACGGGCGCGTGGTCAAGGGCGTCAACTTCGTTGACCTGCGCGACGCCGGCGATCCCGTCGAAGCCGCCATCGCCTATGACGCTGCCGGCGCCGACGAGCTGACTTTTCTGGACATTACGGCGACCCACGAAAATCGCGGCACCATGATGGAGGTGGTCCGGCGCACGGCGGAAGCCTGTTTCATGCCGCTGACCGTGGGCGGCGGGGTGCGCACCGTCGACGACATCAAGATGCTGCTGCGATCCGGCGCCGACAAGGTATCGATCAACAGCGCCGCGGTCAGCCGCCGTGAATTCGTCAAGGAAGCCGCGGAGAAATTCGGCGATCAGTGCATCGTGGTGGCGATCGACGCCAAGCGCGTCAAGCGCGGCGGTGGCGGCGAGCGCTGGGAAATCTTCACCCATGGCGGGCGCAATTCCACCGGAATCGATGCCATCGAATATGCCCAGGAAGTGGTCTCGCTCGGCGCCGGCGAAATCCTGTTGACGTCGATGGACCGGGACGGCACCAGGCAGGGTTTCGACCTGCCGCTGACCCGGGCGGTGGCCGACAGCATCCCGGTTCCGGTCATCGCCTCCGGCGGGGTAGGCAATCTCGATCATCTGGTCGAGGGCATCCGGCAGGGCCACGCGACCGCGGTGCTGGCGGCGTCAATATTTCACTTCGGGGAATTCACCATACGACAGGCCAAGGATCACATGGTGCGGGCCGGGCTGCCGATGCGGCTCGATCCCTGACGACTTTTTGTGACAGAAGTGCTACATTCCCAAGGGAGAAAGCGCCCGGCTACCGCGTCGCGCGTGTGAGTTTGAGTTGATGCCGCGTTTCACGATCCATGATCTGGCTGCCACCATCGACACCCGTGCGGCGGCAGGGGGCGAGACGTCCTACACCGTCAAGCTCCTCAACAAGGGTGCGGAGCATTGCGCCAAGAAGCTTGGCGAGGAGGCGGTGGAAACCGTGATCGCCGCGGTCGAGAATGACCGCGAGCACCTGATCGCCGAAAGTGCCGATCTGCTGTTTCATCTGCTGGTGCTGTTGAAATGTCGCGACGTCCGGTTTGAGGAGGTCGAGGCCGCGCTGGCACAGCGCACCGGCACCTCCGGACTGGAAGAGAAGGCCGCGCGCAAGCGCGACACGTAACAGCCAGATCAACTAAAACCGAGGGCAACGCTAGAGGCGGCTGATGGACATCAGGGCACCGGATCAACAGTACAATCCATACCGGATATTCTCGCGGGAGCAGTGGGCGCGCCTGCGTGACGATACGCCGATGACGCTGGAGCCGGGCGAGTTCGAGCGGCTGCGTTCGATGCATGACCGCCTCGACTTGAAAGAGGTCGAGGACATCTTTCTGCCGCTGTCGCGGTTGCTGTCGATCTATGTCGACGCCACGCTGCGGCTCTATCAGGCGCAGCGGCAATTCCTCGGCATCCGCGATCGCAAGGTGCCCTACATCATCGGCGTCGCCGGATCGGTCGCGGTCGGCAAGTCGACCACCGCGCGCGTGTTGCAGGCCCTGCTGGCGCGCTGGTCGCCGCGGCCCAAGGTCGATCTCGTGACCACCGACGGCTTTCTGTTTCCCAATGCGGTGCTGGAACGGCAAGGCCTGATGCAGAAGAAGGGCTTTCCCGAGAGCTACGATTTGCCGACGCTGCTGTCGTTCCTCAGCGACATCAAGGCGGGACGGCGGCAGGTGCGGGCACCGGTCTATTCGCATCTGACCTACGACATCGTTCCGAACCAATGGGTCGAGGTCGACCGGCCGGATATCCTGATCTTCGAGGGCGTCAATGTGCTGCAGACCGGACGGCTGCCGCGCGACGGCAAGGCTGTTCCTGTCGTGTCGGACTTCTTCGATTTCTCGGTCTATATCGACGCCGACGAATTGGTGCTGCGCGACTGGTATGTCCGGCGCTTTCTGGCGTTGCGCGATACCGCCTTTACCGATCCGCGATCGTATTTCCATCGCTATGCGCTGCTGTCCGACGAGGAAGCCACCGCCACCGCGCTGGCGATCTGGGAGCGCACCAATCTCGCCAACCTCGAAGACAACATCCTGCCAACCCGGCCGCGGGCGACGCTGATCCTGAAAAAGGGCGCCGATCACGTCGTTGAAACCGTGGCGCTGCGCCGGCTCTAGCGCAGCCGAAGCGGCGCGGCCTAATCTTCTCAGGCCGCGAGATGCCTTGAAGCCGCCAGGCCCGCCAGCGCCTCGGTGAGCTTTTCGCGATCGAGCGGTTTGATGAGAAAGCCGTCCATGCCGGCTTCGAAACAGGCGTAGCGATCCTCCACCAGCGTATTCGCGGTCAGCGCGAGGATCGGCGTCTGCCGGCCCGGCTGGCCGGCCTCGTGCGCGCGGATCCGCCGCGTGGTCTCGATGCCGTCGAGCTGCGGCATCTGGATATCCATCAGCACCAGGTCATAGGGCGCACCGGCGGATTTGGCCGCCAGCCAGGATTCCAGCGCCTCCTCGCCATCGGTGGTGATGACAGCAAGATGTCCCAGACGCGTCAGCAACGAGCGCATCAACAGCGCGTTGATCTCGTTGTCTTCCGCCACCAGGATCGAAAGCCCGCGCGCCGGCACGATGGAAGGCATCGTGACATTGTCAGGCGTATCGATCAGGGCGTCGCCGGCCAGATCGGGCGCCGCCACCTCCGGCGCCATGCTCAGGCGGGTCGCGAGCGACGCGGCGCGCAGCGGTTTGATCAGATAGCCGGTGAAAGCCGTGGAAATGGAGGATTGCAGTTCATGCCGGGTGGCCGGCGTGAACAGCACGATGCGCTGTGTCGCGTGCGTGCGGGCAGCTTCTGCCAGCGAGGCGACTTCGCTTGCGCCAAGGGCGTGGTCGAGCAGCACGGCGTGCCAGGTCCGTTCCGGCAGCAGCGCCTGCGCCACCGAGATATCCGAGACCATGCAGGTCTGTCCGCCCCAGCGCTGCAGCCGCCGCGCGATCAGCGAAGCCTCGATGCTTTGCGGCGTCACCAGCATGATCGATTGATCGGTCAGATCCGGCGCGGCGAAAGCCGGTTGCTCATTTGCCTTGCTTTCGGCGGCCGCGAGCGGAATCGACACTTCGAAGGTTGAGCCTTTGCCAAGCTCGCTCTGCAGCGTGATGCGGCCGCCCATGCGCTTGACGATGCGTTCGGAGATGCTGAGGCCAAGGCCAGTGCCGCCATAGCTGCGCGCGATGCGCTCGTCGGCCTGCTCGAACTCGCGGAAAATCCGTTGCCGCGCCTCGGGCGCGATGCCGATGCCGGTGTCGCGCACGAGGAAACTGATCTCATTGGGCCACAGGCCGGGCTCGACGATCAGCGCCACGCCGCCGGTCGAGGTGAATTTGATCGCGTTGCCGGCGAGGTTGAGCAGCACCTGGCGCAGCCGCGCGGCGTCGCCGATCAGTTCCATAGGCAGCCGCTCATCGACATAGGCGGCGATCTCGAGTTGCCGCGCCTGCGCCCGCGGCGCCAGCAATTCGGTGATGTCCTCGATCAGGACCGAAAGCGCGAACGGGCGGTGTTCGAGATCGATCTTGCCGGCCTCGATCTTGGAGTAATCCAGCAGCTCCTCGATCAGCGACAGCAGTGCGTCGCCCGAGGTCTTCACCGCCTTGGCATAGGTCGCCTGCTCCGGCGTCAGCGGCGTATCCAGCAGCAGGCCGCTCATGCCGATGATGCCGTTCAGCGGCGTGCGGATTTCATGCGACGCCATCGCCAGGAAGCGCGACTTGGCGCGGTTGGCGGCGTCGGCATGATCGCGCGCGTCGCCGAGCGCGCGCTCGGTCTCGGTGCGATCTGTGACGTCGCGGCCGACGCTCTGCATCTCCGAAGGCGCGCCGGCATCGCCGCGGACCAGGCCTTCGCGCCAGGCGATCCAGCGCGGGCCCAAAGCGGTCGCGATTTTCTGGTCGTGGATCTTTGTGCCGTTGGTCTCGATCGCGGTGGCGCCCTGCTCCAGCACGTTGAGCGCTAACCGGCTGCCGACCAGTTCTTCGCGCGGCAGTTCGGCCAGTTCACAATAGGCATCGTTGGCGAAGGTGATGCGGCCGTCGCCGTCGCGCAGCACGATCAGGTCGCCCTGCGATTCGAACAGGCTGCGCGCGCGTTGCTCGGCTTCCTGCAGTTCCCAATTGCGGTCGACCATCGCTTCGTTGTGCAGCGCCATCTTGCGCATGGTCTGCCGCACCCAGCGCAGCCGGAAACTCAGCGTGGCGAGCGCGAGGCAGGCTAGCGCGAACAGGAAGCTGGCGCCGATCGCGAAGGCGTGGGGATCGTAGCCGGAGCCCTCGACGCGGCTGCCGGAGATGAAGCCATAGGCACCGCCGAAAGCGGCCGAGAAGATCATGAAGGAGCGGACGGTGAAGGTGAGCCACGGATGGCGCCGGGCGAAGCGGCGTATGTGGAGCTGGATTCGGAAAAACCGCCGCTTCATACCGTGACCCTGGTGCTGTACCGCCGCATCTGTCGCGGCGCTGAAGATGGCGCGGCGACCTTGCGAAGTGCTTGAGGCCGGATGGCTTGGCGTCG
>JBKJUA010000122.1:0-9641 GCA_046590305.1 Bradyrhizobium sp. | reverse complement strand
GATCGGGACGCATCTCGATCTTGACGGGCCCCTGGGTGGTTTCAAGGATCAAAGTATTTTCGGTGTCAGCCATGCTCGGTGCTCTCTGGGTTTGGGTGGGATTCTCTTGCTGGTTCTGAAGGGGATGGCGAGCGGCCGGCCGGCGATGGCGCCGCCCAGCGCTTCGGTAAATGGCAATGGCGTGCAGCGCTGCAACGCCTCCATCACGGCCACGCGGTAGATCAAACGGTCATTGTCGCTGGCGTGTTCCGATTCATGGGTGATTCTCGGACGTCCTGAAATTGCGCCCTCGCGGTTGAAGCTGACGACCACGGTGATGTCGATCGGAAAGGCGCGCGAGCGCGGCGGTTGCCAGCAGGAATGCAGTTTGGCGAATACGTCCCTGATGCTGTCGAGCCGGGCCGGCTGGCCGTGCGCCGATCCGGTCCACAAGGGCAGCAGCAGCGCCGCGGCAAACCAGAGAACCGGTTTGCGATGCGGCGCCATCGCTTACTTGATGTCGGATGCGACTTGCACCTTCACCATCTTGTCGGGGTCGGTCACCGCCCCGCCCGACGATCCCGGGGGCGCTTTCTTCAGCTTGTCGACCACGTCCATTCCGGACACCACCTCGCCGATCACGGTGTACTGGCCGTTGAGGCTGGAGCCCTCCGCGAACATGAAGAAGAACTGCGAGTTGGCGGTATCGACGCTGTCGCCGCGCCGCGCCATGCCGACCACGCCGCGGGTGAACGGCACCTTGGAGAATTCCTGCTTCAGGTTCGGATATTTCGAACCGCCGGTGCCGTTGAAATTCTGGCCGTCGCCGGTCTGCGCCATGAAGCCGTCCATCACGCGGTGGAACGGCACGTTGTTGTAGTAGCCCTCGCGCGCCAGCGTCTTGATCCGTTCGGCATGCTGGGGGGCGATGTCGGTGCGCAGCTTGAACACAATGCGGCCCTTGGTGGTGTCGATGACAATGGCATTCGCCTTGTCGAGGCCCGCGGGCAGCGGTTGCGCGATCGCGGGGGCCGCGCAGATCAGCGCGGCGATCAGGCCAAAAATTCGGATCGTAATTCGGATCATGATAACTCCGGATCAGAGATAAAGGTCAGGTGGCGAATTTGGTCTTGAGGGAAGCTGCAACCTCCGGCGGGACGAACGCCGAGACATCGCCGCCCATGGCAGCGATCTGGCGCACCAGTGTGGCGGTGATCGGGCGGACCGCCACCGACGCCGGCAGGAACACGGTATGCACCCCGGGCGCCATAGTCTCGTTCATGCCCGATATCTGCATCTCGTAATCGAGATCGGTGCCGTCACGCAGGCCCCGAATCATGATGGTGGCCCCGGCCTTCTGGGCCGCGGTGACGGTCAGACCGTCATAGGTGGTGCAATCGAACGCACAGTGGGCCGCGGCGGCGACCGGGGCGAACACCCGTTCCACCATTTCCAGCCGCTCCTCGGTCGAAAACAGCGGTTTCTTGCCGGGATGGACCCCGATGGCGACGATCAGCCGGTCGCACAGCCCGATGGCATGCCGGACAACATCCAGATGTCCATTGGTGACGGGGTCGAATGAGCCGGGATACAGGGCGATGCGGGGCATAAAACCCTCTACCCCGCCCCGGCGAACCCCGCAAGCGCGGGTTGGTTCCACCCCGGCGGCCCAAACGGGCTGTTTTTATATTCCGTGAGCCAATGAACCCGTTCGGGGGTCACGGCGTCTTCTAGGCAGGCAGGCAATGTTTCATCGCCTCGGCGGCGACGAAACAAAACTCCCGCGGGAAGAAACCATTTTGGTTGATGGCGAAGACATCCGGAAACCGGTTCTGGCTATTCATTAACCAACGAAACGGCGGGCCAAAAAGGCCCAATGACAGGGGACCGTCATGATCAAGACTTTTTCAGCCATCGCCATCGCCGCTTTCATCGCAGGCGCCCTGACCGTGCTGCCCGGCTTTGCACCGCAGGTCGAAGCCAGCGTGCCGGTAGCCCTCGCCAAGGGCGACCGCCTGGACATCAAGCAGATCGGCCTCAACTGCTCGCAGCAGGCATGGCCGAACTTCGAAGCCGCCTGCCTGCGCATCTCCGGCAAGAAGACCATGATCCGGGAAGCCCGCCTCGTCACCGCCGACCGCACCCCATAACGAATTTATCTGCCAGGTTGCTCTGGTTCGAGGTCCCCGGGATGCCCCCCGGGGGCCTCTTTGATTCCGGGGGCGGCAGCCAAATGGAAGCGGGGTGGTACTATGCGGGGATGGCACGGGTGAAACGGCTATGATTCGAGCTAATCGGAAATGTCCTAGCGACTATGTGAACCGATCTTCCTTTCCAAGGTTTGCGGCATATGTGATGCTGGATCATGAATCTTCGCCTACACATCGGTCGTCTGTTCGCGGTCTTTGTAATCGTTGGGCTGGTGGCTGCGCCGCTGGTCGCGCCGGAAACCGCAAAACGGCGGCCTGCAGGCGAGATGAGCGACATGGCCGCGATGACCGGCGATATGCCGTGCTGCCCGGCCGGACCAAAGACCAATAGCTGCCAGGATTGCCCGCTCGTCGCGATGTGTATGCTGACCACCGCCCAGGCCGAGCCGTCGCCGACCAGCAGCCTCCAGCTTTTCTGTCAGGCCCGCTTGGTGGCCTTCGCTCTCGTCGACTTTGTCGCCGATGGCCTTATAGGTGCGCCTCCGGACCATCCTCCTCGAATCCTGACCTGATCCGCGTCACCACGCCGTCTGCTGCCGCGCGATCCAAGGCCGCGGACAAACGCATGCCGTCGTTCGCGGCATATCAGGACATCGAGGATTGCCACATGAAGAACTGCATATGGGCGCGCGGCTCCCAGGCAGCGCTGATCGGCGTTGCCATCATCGCGTCGGCCGATCATGCCCACGCCGACATCAAGGACTACGAATTCCAACTGGTCGATCAGACCGTCAGGAAGGGCGACGCAATCATTTCGGTCCGCCTCGTCCATAAGCCGGACGGCAAGCCGGTGCCGAACGCGGTCATTTTCGCGACACGTCTCGATATGGCTCCTGACGGCATGCAGGAGATGGCGACCAAGGTGGCCTCCATGCCGAGTACGGAACCAGGTGTCTACAAGTTCAAGGCCACCTTGAGCATGGCCGGAGGCTGGCAGCTATCGCTCGCCGCGAAGGTGCAGGGCGAGACCGGTACGCTGGAAAACAAGCTCGTCGTTAAGGCGACGCCATGATCCGCGCGGTCAAGATCACCCGGTTCGTTGCCAAGGCAATCACAACGGTGCTGTGGTTGTCTCGGGCAGCGGCTCGTAGCCAGCCCCTCCCCGGGGCGACGATGGAAAGCGTCGTCGCATTTGCGAAGCGCCTCAATGCGACGGTCGCGACTGTGGCGCTCGATTTTGGCGCGGCGTTGAGACTCAACATCGAGATCAAAACGAAACACGCCGAGATGGAACGTCTGGCGGGAGGTTCGCTATGAGACGGCAAGTAAGCGCTCTAATTATTGTGTCTGCGATTCTGACTGCCGGGATGGTCGGATGGGCCGTCGGCCGGTCAAGCAGTCCGCTTCCCGGATGGCTTGCCGCTGTGCTGCCCGCAACGACAAAGCCAGGTGCTACTCGGGCAGAAACGACCGGACCCGTCATCTACTACCGCGATCCCGACGGCCTGCGGGACTACTCTCCGACACCCAAGAAAACGCAATCAGGCAAGGAATATTCAGCCGTCCGCGCCAGCGAAGACGTGAGTTTCGAGGAGAAGGTTCCGGAAGTCACGACCACGAAGGGCGGTGAGCGCGGCCGCATTCGATTTTATCGCAATCCCATGGGTCTTCCCGACACCTCGCCTACTCCGAAAAAGGATTCGATGGGGATGGATTATCTCCCCGTATATGAGGGCGAACAGGACGACGACTCCTCGGTCAAAGTCAGCGCGGGCAAGCTGCAGAAAGCGGGTGTACAGACCGAGGTCGCGGAGCGCCGCACCTTGAACACGATGGTACGTGCTCCCGGCACGGTGCAGCAGGACGAGCGACGGGTGTCCGTCGTTTCGCTTCGCTTCGAAGGTTTCATCGACACGGTCGGGAACGTCACCACCGGCGTGCGCGTGCATAAGGGGCAGCCGCTGATGCGGATCTACGGCCCCAACCTGTCGAGCGCCGCTGCGGAGTATCTGTCGGCGCTCAATGCGCGACCCGACGCGGGCATCACCAATCAAGCATTAAAGGGTGCGCGCCGGCGCCTTGAAAACCTCGGCGCGCCGGATACGTTCATGGCCGACATAGAGCGTACTCGCGAAATTCCGATCTACATGACCTGGCCCGCGCCGCAGGACGGGGAAATCATAGAGCGCGCGGCCGTCAATGGCATGCGGGCCGCACCGGGCGACGTTCTGTTTCGGATTGTCGATCACGGGGTGGTCTGGGTTATGGTTGACGTTGCCGAGCGTGATCTTGCGCTGCTTGCGGTTGGCCAGAAAGTCACCGTGCGTCCGCGCGCCTTTCCGGATCACCCCTTCACCGGGAAGGTCGCGGTAATCTACCCGCGCTTGATGGCGGAAACACGGACCGCGCGGATCAGAATCGAATTGCCCAATCCGGACCAGCTGCTGCGGCCGGACATGTATGCCGAGGTGGAAATCGCCACCGGAATGGAAGCTCCTGTTGTAACCGTGTCGGGCAGCGCCGTCATCGACAGTGGGGAGCGGCAGATCGTGCTTCTCGACAAGGGCGAAGGACGTTTTGAACCGCGTGAAGTGAAGCTTGGGCGGCGCGGCGACGGTCGCGTCGAGATCAGGGAAGGCCTCGCTGAAAACGACAGGGTAGTCGTCTCCGCGAACTTCCTGATCGACGCCGAAAGCAACCTCAAAGCAGCGCTCAGGGGACTGGACACCGGGGAGAAACCGCAATGATCGCCCGGCTCATCGACTGGTCCGCCCGCAACCTGATGCTGGTCCTGATCGGTGCGGTCTTCGCTGTGGTCGCCGGGGTCTATGCCCTGAAAAACTCGGCGCTGGATGCGATTCCCGATCTCTCCGATACCCAGGTCATCGTCTATACCGAATACAAGGGTCAGGCACCGCAGGTCATCGAGGATCAGGTGACCTATCCGCTGACGACGGCCATGCTCACTGTGCCAAAATCCAAGGTGGTGCGAGGATTTTCTTTCTTTGGAGTGTCTTTCGTCTACATCATTTTCGAGGACGGCACCGACATCTATTGGGCGCGCTCGCGAGTGCTCGAGTATCTCAATGCAGCCGCACGCAAGCTGCCGAATGGCGTAACGCCTACCCTGGGGCCGGATGCGACCGGTGTCGGATGGGTCTATCAGTATGCGATCCAGTCCAAGGACAAATCGCTGGCTGACCTGCGATCCCTGCAGGATTGGACCATCCGCTACGGCATAGCCAAGGCCGAGGGCGTCGCCGAAGTGGCAAGCGTCGGCGGCTTCGTCAAGCAATACAACATCGTCGTCGATCCGAACCGGCTGCGTTCGCTGAACATTCCGCTTGCTAAAGTACGCGATGCGGTCCGCGGCAGCAACATGGACGTCGGCGGACGAACCGTCGAGCTGTCGGAATTCGAATTCATCGTGCGCGGACGTGGCTATGTCAAAAGCCTTTCCGATCTTTCGAACGTTGTGCTGAAGATCGACAAGGGAACGCCGGTCCTGCTGAAGGATGTGGCGCGGATCGAGCTGGGACCGGACGAGCGCCGAGGCATCACCGAGCTCAACGGCGAGGGCGAGGTTGCGAGCGGCATCGCCCTGCAGCGCTTCGGCCAAAACGCGCTTGAAGTGATCGACAATGTGAAGATGCGGCTTGCTGACATGGCGTCGGCCCTGCCGAAAGGCGTCGAGATCATTCCGGTCTATGATCGATCGAACCTGATTCACAGCGCGATCGAGACGCTGAAGCGGACGCTCACCGAAGAGAGCATCGTCGTTGCGCTCGTCTGCATCGTGTTCCTGCTGCATGTGCGCAGCGCCCTCGTCGCGATCATCATGTTGCCGGTCGGAATCCTGATGGCGTTCGCTGCCATGAAGGTGCTGGGTATCGGCTCGAACATCATGAGTCTCGGCGGAATAGCGATTGCAATCGGCGCCATGATCGACGGCGCCATCGTCATGATCGAGAACGCACACAAGCATCTCGAACGCGCCCCACCCGACAAGCCGCGGCTCGAAGTTCTGATCGAAGCGGCGAGCGAAGTCGGCCCGGCATTGTTTTTCAGCTTGCTGATCATCACAGTGTCGTTCCTGCCGATCTTCACCATGGAATCGCAGGAGGGCCGTCTGTTCAGCCCGCTTGCCTTTACCAAGACGTTCGCGATGGCCGCCGCAGCGATCCTGTCGATCACTCTGGTCCCGGCTCTCATGGTGTTGTTCATTCGCGGCAAGATCATTCCGGAACACAAAAACCCGATCAATCGGTTCCTGATCTGGGTCTACCGGCCCCTGATCCAGGGGGTGTTGAAAGCCAAGATGCTGACGATCGTTCTCGCGCTTGTCGTCTTGACGATCAGTGTCTGGCCAGCCCGGCAGCTCGGATCCGAGTTCATGCCAAGCCTCAACGAAGGCACTCTGATGTACATGCCGACGACGTTGCCGGGCCTCTCGATAACCAAGGCGGCCGAGATTTTGCAGACCCAGAACAAGATCATCAAGACGTTTCCCGAAGTCGACTCGGTCTATGGCAAGGCTGGGCGGGCCGAGACCGCGACCGATCCTGCTCCCACCGAGATGTTCGAGACGGTCGTCAATCTAAAACCGAAGCAGCAGTGGCGGCCGGGCCTGACACTCGACGGTCTGATCGCCGAGTTGGACAGGGCGTTGCAATTTCCCGGGGTCTCCAACGCCTGGACCATGCCGATCAAGGCCCGCACCGACATGCTCGCGACCGGAATCCGGACCCCTGTAGGCATCAAGGTTCTCGGAAAGGACCTGACCGAGATGGAAGCGCTTGCCCGACAAATAGAGACCGTCGTGAAGGCGGTTCCGGGCACCTCCAGCGCCTATGCCGAGCGGGTGATCGGCGGCTACTATCTTGACGTCGTACCTGATCGCGAGGCGCTGGCGCGCTACGGCCTCATGATCAGCGATGTGCAGGATACGGTTTCGTCCGCCCTTGGCGGCGAGACAATCACGACGACTGTAGAGGGCCGCGAGCGTTATGGCGTTAATCTGCGCTACCCGCGCGATCTGCGCAGCGACCCGCAATCGATCGCGCGGGACGTGCTGGTGGCCATGCCGGGCGGCGGGACCGTCCCGCTGGGCGAGATCGCCGCCATCAAGCTGACGCGCGGCCCGACGACGATCCGGACCGAGAACGGCCAGCTCGCGGTCTACATCTTCGTGGATATCCGCGACCGTGATCTGGGAGGCTACGTGGCCGACGCCAAGGCGGCCGTTGCCGCCAGCGTGCAGTTTCCACCGGGAAACTATGTCGTCTGGAGCGGCCAGTTCGAGTATCTCGAGCGCGCCACCGCACGACTGAAGATCGTGGTGCCGGTGACGCTGCTGATCATCTTTCTGCTGCTTTATCTGAATTTTCGGCGGCTGACCGAGACGCTGATCGTGATGCTGTCGCTGCCGTTCGCTCTCGTCGGCGGACTGTGGCTGATGTGGTGGCTCGGGTTCAACATGTCGGTTGCCGTGGCTGTCGGTTTCATCGCCTTGGCGGGTGTCGCGGCAGAGACCGGCGTCATCATGCTGATCTATCTCGATCAGGCGATGAAGGAGATTCACGCCAAACGGCAAGCGGAAGGCAGGCCGTTCACGCGAGCAGACCTGAACCAGGCCATCATGCTCGGCGCGGTCGAACGGGTGCGACCGAAAATGATGACCGTGATCGCCATCATGGCCGGCCTCATCCCGATCCTCTGGAGCACCGGCACCGGCTCTGAAGTCATGCAACGCATCGCGGTTCCGATGATCGGCGGCATGATCTCGTCCACTGTCCTGACGCTGATTGTGATCCCGGCGGTCTATGCGTTGATCAAGGGAGTTGGATTGCCCCGCGCGCCGAATACGCCAGTTGCAGCGGAACATGGTCAGGAGCAGATGGCAGCAACCGGCGCACACCGTTCGCAAGCAGCGGAATGATAGAAGCGTGCATTTCTCAGGAGCCGGTCTTCTTCCACCTCAAGCGACATACGCGCGATCCCGTCGAGCCCTCACCGCCGGTGGAGCGGCCGGCGAAAGATGCGTGTCGCCAACACTACTGCGCCAGCGCCTTGGACATGATCGCAATTTTCAATTCGTGGTGGTGCGAATACTCCATCAGTTGCCACCCCAGGCTGGCGTACAGCTTTTCGCTGCTCGGTGTGAACAAATGGATCCGGTCCGAGCCCATCCCGGCGGCGGCACGTTCGACCCTTCCGACCAATGCCGAGGCAATTCCCCTGCCGCGATGCTGCGGATCGACATAGACGCTCGACAGCCACGGCGACAGTTGCGGATGGGTAATGGTCTGGCGCACCAGCGAGGCGGAACCGAGCAACACGTCACCGTCCAGCGCGATGAAGGCGGTCGGCAAGCCGGACTTTTGCAGCGCCGCCGTCAATCGCTCGACATAGCGTTCGAGCGTGTTGGCCGGATTCAAATAGCCAAATTCCGCGAAATGCCATTCCGCCAATCGCGGCAGATGGGAAACGTGATCCGCGAGATACTCGATCCGCAAACGACAATCCTCATCTGCCTCTTGGGCAACTGCGGCGGAACGGCGAATGCTATTCGCTATTCGCGCTTCCATTGCCATTCTCGGTGTCTTCGCCGATATGCTCGACCGACACCACATGCTCGTCCTCGGCGGTGTCGAACACGATGACGCCCTGGGTCGAGCGGCCGGCGACCCGGATGCCCTCGACCGGACAGCGGATCAGCTGACCCTTGTCGGTCACCAGCATGATCTGGTCGCTATGCTCGACCGGGAACGACGCCACCAGCTTGCCGTTGCGGTTGTTGACCGACATCGCGACGATGCCTTTGCCGCCGCGCCCGGTGGTGCGGTATTCGTAGGACGAGGTACGCTTGCCGTAGCCGTTGACGGATACGGTCAGCACCACCTGTTCCTGCGCCGACATCTCGACATAGCGATCCGACGAGAGCTGGATCGCCCCCGACGTCTCCTCGCCCTCGGCGTCGACGGGCTCTTCTGCCGCCGTCTCGCCGGACACCGCGCGGCGCATCTTCAGGTAGGCCGACCGCTCATCCGAAATGGTCTCGACATGACGCAGGATCGAAAGCGAAATCAGCTTGTCGTTTTCGGCAAGCGCGATGCCACGCACGCCCATCGAGGTGCGGCCGGTGAAGACGCGTACATCGGTGACGGGGAAACGAATGCACTGGCCGCCGGCGGCGGTCAAAAGCACGTCGTCGCGCTCGGTGCAGATCTGGACGTCGACGATCGCCTCACCTTCCTCGAGCTTCATGGCGATGATGCCGGAGCGGCGAACATCGACGAAGTCGGAGAGCTTGTTGCGGCGGACGGTGCCGCCGGTGGTGGCGAACATCACGTCGAGATTGGCCCAGGAGGATTCATCCTCTGGCAGCGGCATGATAGTGGTGATGCGCTCGCCCTGCTCCAGCGGCAGGATGTTGATCAGCGCCTTGCCGCGCGCGTTGGGCGCCGCCATCGGCAGCCGCCACACCTTTTCCTTGTAGACCTGGCCGCGCGA
>JBKJUA010000047.1:0-11901 GCA_046590305.1 Bradyrhizobium sp. | reverse complement strand
CGAGAGTGATATGGGCTGCGACGTAAGACCTCAATCTCAGAGACGGTCCTCATCCTGAGGAAGCGCGAAGCGCCGTCTCGAAGGGTGAGTTTGGAGCACGACAAACGGTGCAAGGCTCATGGTTCGAGACGCGCGAAGCCGCGCTCCTCACCATAAGGCATTATTTCAAATCCTGCCGTTGACGTCCTTCTGCACGCGGTTGGCCATCTCGATCAACCGCCGCCAGGCCCGCTCCAGGAATGACATCATGCGATCCATGTCGCGGTCGCTCGGCAGCGGGATTTCGAGTTTGCGTTCGCCCTCGGCAATTTTCGGCTCGTTCTTTTTCAGCGAGTCGGATTTCGGCATCGGTTCTTCGATCTTGCCGGCCACTGTCGGTTCGCGCGACGCGAGTTCCTTCCTGAGCTTTTCATTGTCGGCCTGCAGCCGGCCGATTTCGGCGTCGAGCGCCGCGCGCTCGTCGGGCACCGCGTAACAGGCCCAGCCCGCGCCCGAATTGCTGCAGGTCGAAATTGCGCCGGTTCGGGTATCGAGCCGGAGCACGCCATCCGGCGTCGATGACAGCGCAAAGCGGCCGTTCTCGGTATCCGGCATCGCCTGGGCCGGCGCGGCTTTTGCGCCAGCAAGCCCCAGCGTCAGCACGGCAAGGATGCAGAGAAACAATATCGAGGACGATTTCGCTGTGCTCATGGGCTCGCTCCCGCCTTAAGGACAGTACCGGTTTCCTCAACCGCCAGAACTCATCAGACCGCGCCCTGGACCTTTGAGCTATAGGCCGCACGGCCGGACTTCAACGCGTCGCCCAGCAATTCGATCCGGTCCTGGCCCCAGAACACTTCGCCATCCAGCACATAGACCGGCGAGCCGAACACATCGGCCGCGAGCGCATCCTGACGGTTCTGCTCATAGGCATCGCTGATCGCCTCGGCGGCGGACCGCTCCACCAATTGCTTGCCGGGCAGCCCGGACTCGTCGGCGAGTTTCGCAATGGTCGCGGGATCGGCCAGATTGAGCTGATCCTCCCACACGGCGGCAAAGCCTCGCCGCAGAAACCGGTCGGGATCGAGGCCGGCGTCGATCGCCGTAATCACGACGCCGTCGGCGAGCCTGGCGTTGAACGGCCAGTTCGCGGGCTGAAGGTTGAATTTCAGGCCGCGCTTGTCTTGCCAGCGCTGCAGCTCGACCATCCGATAGCGCTGCCGCACCGGATGCCGCTTCATCAGCGGCAGGCCCCCGGTCTCCGAAAACAGATCGACCAGCACCACGGGCTTATGATTCACCTTGAGATCATAGGTACTTACGAGATCGCGGAAAGCTCCATGCCCGATATAGGCCCACGGCGATTGAAACGAAAAATAGTAATCGACCTGACGCGGCATACGGGCTCCCTGAACGCGAATATCTGAGACGCAGGGGCATCCCAACAGGTCAGCCAAACCGGCGCAAGATCGCTCCGCGGTGCATAAAGGTCTTTTGTTCGGACGCGTTTTCTTGACCCGAACCAGCAGCTGCTTCGCTTGAAAGCGCATTTGCTGCTGCACTGCGATGGCGGGTCCACAGGCCGGTGGAATATCTCCAAATAAACTCAGTTAAATCAACGCGCTAACTGGTTACGACGCAATCTTGACTTGATTAGACGTGGTAAGTATGGTCCGCGCGGCTTCTTGGGGTGACGGGCGTAATTTCCATCAACCGCCGCATCGTTTAGTGTCCCGGCCATGGCCGAAGACAAAAACGACAACGCAAATGGAAATCGCGACCACTCATCGTCCGAAGAAGCTGCGCTTTCCGCAAGGCTCGGAAGTCTCGATCACCGGTTGTCCGAAATTCGTGACAGCCGCAAAGTCAGGACTGATCAACCCGGCACTGAAAGTGGCGACAGGGCTGCCAGAGCTTCGGCGATGGCGCTTGGTTTCCGTCTTTCCTCGGAGTTGGTTGCGGGCGTTGCCGTCGGGGCAGGGATTGGCTGGGGTTTCGACCGTTTGTTGTCGACATCGCCGTTCGGTTTCATCGTGTTTTTGCTGCTCGGCTTCGTTGCCGGCGTATTAAACGTGGTGAGATCTGCAGGCGTAGCCTCGGGTAAACGCTGAGCGCCGACGGGAAGTCACGACATCTATAATTCGATTGCCGGCACTAAGGCCGGCGGACCAAGGCCCGCGCGGATGAAAATCGACCCGATTCATCAGTTCAACATCGAGCCCCTCTTCACGATCGGCCATATCGGCAAGCACGCGATCGTTTTCACCAATTCGTCGCTCTACATGTTCATCGCGGTGGCGCTGACCGCGTTGCTGATGCTCGGTAGCGGGCGACAGCTGGTTCCCGGCCGTTTCCAGTCGATCGCCGAAATCTCCTACGAGTTTGTCGCCAGCACGATTCGCAGCACTGCTGGCTCGGAAGGCATGAAGTTCTTCCCGCTGATCTTCTCGCTGTTCATGTTCATCATGATCTCGAACTTCATCGGGATCATTCCGTACACCTTCACGGTTTCAAGCCATCTGATCGTCACCGTGGCGCTGGCGCTGGTGGTGTTCTTCACCGTGCTGTTCTACGGCCTCTACAAGAACGGCCTGAAATTCTTCAGGATATTCGTGCCGTCGGGTGTTCCGATCGCGATTCTGCCGCTGGTGATGTTCATCGAGGTGCTGTCATTCTTCCTGCGGCCGGTTTCGCATTCGGTGCGGCTTTTCGCCAACATGCTGGCAGGCCACATCGCGCTGAAAGTGTTCGCGAGCTTCATCGGCATGCTCGGCGCCCTCGGTTTCCTCGGCTGGGCCGGCGCCGTGTTGCCGCTCGGACTGACCATGGCGCTGACCGCGCTCGAGCTTCTGGTCGCGTTCCTGCAGGCCTATGTCTTCGCCATTCTCACCTGCATCTACCTCAACGATGCACTTCATCCGGGCCATTGATTTGGCCTTTCTGGCAAACCTGCCGCTCTAGCAAACCTCGAGAAGGAGTTAGTTACATGGATCCGATTGCCGCAAAGTACATTGGCGCTGGTATTGCCTGCATTGGCATGGGTGGCGCAGGCGCCGGCGTGGGCATCATCTTCGGCAACTATCTCGCCGCAGCGGTGCGCAATCCCTCGGCAGCCCAGGGCCAGTTCGGCAACCTGATTTTCGGCTTCGCCGTGACCGAAGCGCTCGGCATCTTCTCGCTGCTGATCGCGCTGTTGCTGCTGTTCGCTCTCTGATCCCAAGATCTGGCCGGTGAGGTCCCGATCCGGGACCTCGATCGTCCAACGAGGAGAAGCCCGTGGCTACGACGGCCCATACCGCGGCGGATGGTGGCCAAAAGGCCCCGTTTCCGCCGTTCCAGAAGGACACCTTTGCTTCGCAACTGGTGTCGCTGCTGGTCGCGTTCGTTGCTCTCTACCTGATCGTCTCTCGTATCGCGTTGCCGCGCGTCGGCAAAACGATCGACGACCGTCAGGCTGCGATCGAGGGCGACCTGGCCGCGGCACAGAAGCTGAAGGACGATTCCGACAGCGCCCTGAAAGCCTATGAGAGCGAACTGGCCTCGGCCCGCTCGCGCGCACAGGCGATCAGCGCCGAGACCCGCGAAAAGCTGAACGCGGCATCGGAAGCCGAACGCAAGGCGCTGGAAGACAAGCTGTCGGTCAAGCTCGCCGAGGCTGAAAAAACCATCGCGTCGACGCGCGAAACCGCGATGAGCAACGTCCGCGGCATCGCCGCGGAAGCCGCTACCGCGATCGTGCAGCGGCTGACCGGCGTGGTGCCCGACGGCAAGGCCGTTGACGCCGCCGTTGACGCGTCGCTGAAGGGATAGTGACGATGTTCTACCAAGCGGAATTCTGGGTCGCCGTCGCCTTCGTGCTGCTGATGGCCGTGTTCGCTTATTTCGGGATCCATCACACCGTGCTGAAGGCCCTCGATAACCGCGCCGCCCGCATCAAGGCCGAACTCGACGAAGCCCGCCGGCTCAGGGACGAAGCCGCCAAGCTGCTGGCGGAATACAAGGCCCGTCACGCCAAGGCCGAAGGCGAGGCGCAGGAAATCATCGCGTCCGCCAAGGCCGAAGCCGAGCGCATCGCGACCGAGGCCAAGGCCAAGCTGGAAGATTTTGTCGCCCGGCGCACCAAGACCGCCGAAGGCAAGATCGCGCTGGCCGAAGCCCAGGCCCTCGCCGACGTTCGCGCCGCGGCAGCCACCGCCGCAGTGACGGCGGCTTCCGCCATCCTGTCGCAGTCGGTGCAAGGCTCGGTCGCGGACGACCTGCTGGTCAAGGGCATCGCCGAGGTCAAAGCCAAGCTGAACTGACGCATTTCAATTCGCTGACAAGAACCGGCGCGAGATGATCGCGCCGGTTTTTTTGTTGGGCCCCGCTGTCGTCACCCGCGAAAGCGGGTGACCCACTATTCCAGAGGCGCCAGCGATAGAAGCGAGAAGCCGCGGCGTACCGGGTCGTCCGGTCAAGCCGGCGACGACAGATAATTACTTCTTCCTCGCCTTCGGTTCCGGCCTCAGCGCCTGCGGGTCGAAGCCGATGTAGAAGATGTAGGAATCGCCGACCGCTCCCGGCGGCGCCGGATAGACCAGATCTTCGGCGACCAGCGTGAACGGTACGCTGCCGTCCTCGGTCATCGTCACCGAGGTCCGGTACGCCTTGGTGGCGATGGTCTTCTCCTGGATGCCGGACTGTACCACCGCCACCCTTATCGGGATGTCGACGGCGGACGGCGCGCCCGCGGGGCCGGCGATGACGCGGCCCTGAATGCCGATTCGCGCGGTGATCTCGCCGCCGCTGTAGCTGCATTCGCGCGCAGTGCGGGTGATCGTCACCTGGAAGCGCAAATCGTTGCCGACCGGCTGCTTGCCGGGGGCCGCCACCTGATAGGTCGAGGCTCCCGCACGAATGGTGACCGGGGGACAGGACAGGTCGCTCGGGGCTTCCGCGGCGGCGGGCGGCGCTCCCGGCGCGGGAGCCTCTTCGGACTTACCGCCGAACAGGCCCCTGAAGCGATCGGTGATCGACTGCGACGATGCCGGCGCAGCCAGCATGCTGCAGCCCATGACCAATGCAATCGCGGCGAGAAGCGCGACCCGGCGAGATTGGCCCGGCCGCGCGGCCGTCCCGATCACAGGTTTATCCTCCATGCGACGTCCCCGGTAACTTGCGTGTTTCGATCATCGTCCCCGGTCGGCGTTATAGCAGGGCAATGGCGGCGAGCCAAAGGCGCTCAAAGGCGGGAACTAGCCGCGAAAATCCTCGTGCAGCAGCCCGAACAGCAGGTGGTCCTGCCAGACGCCGTTGATGCAGAGATAGCGCCGCGCCAAGCCCTCGCGGGCGAAGCCGCATTTCTCCAGCACGCGGATCGACGGCGTGTTGGAGGGGATGCAGGCGGCCTCGATGCGGTGAAGATTGAGTTCGCCGAACAGCGACGGAAGCAGTACCCGCAGCGCTGCCGTCATGTAGCCGCGATGCGCATAGGGCTGTCCGACCCAGTATCCGATGGTGCCGGCCTGCACGATGCCGCGGCGGACATTCGCCAGCGTCACGCCGCCGATCATGGCGCCGTCAGATTCCCGGAACACGATGAAAGGATAGGAACGGTCGGCCGAGATGTCTTCGGCATAGCGGCGCAGCCTGCGCCGGAAGCCCGAGCGGGTCAGGTCGTCGGACGGCCAGATCGGCTCCCACGGCGTCAGATACGCCCGGCTCGATTCGCGCAGCTGCGCCCAGGCCATGAAATCGGACATTTGCGGCGCGCGCAGCAACAGGCCGTGGCCACGCGGGGCGAGCGCCGCCGGTCCGCTGGATGGCAAACGAAACAGGGCCATGCCCGAACTCTCCCCTGCCCAAACCTGTTTGTTTGAGCATGATCTATTCGGAAAACCGGCGTCCACTTTTCCGGATCATGCTCTAGTGCAGCAGCGTCTTCGCCTTCGACCGGGTCAAACCTTCCGCGAAACTCACCGCCGTGTCCAGACCCCGGCCGCTGCCGAGCGCTACCACCGCCGGGCGGCTGCGCGACAACAAGGCGCGGGCGGCATTGCGGGTCGACTCCACGCTGACCGCGTCGATCCGGGTCACCAGCTCTTCCACCGTCAGCGGCCGGCCATAGGCCAGCACATGGCGCGCCAGCTGTTCGGCACGCGCCGAGCAGCTCTCCAGCGCCATCAGCAGTCCCGCCTTCATCTGCGCCCTGGCGCGCGCCACCTCGGCTTCGGTCAGCGTCTCGACCGCATCGTTGATGACGTCGACGATCACCTCCATCATTTCAGGCGCGTCGGCGGGATCGGTGCCGGTGTAGAGCCCGAAAAATCCGGTGTCGCTGTAGGGCGCATGGAAGGTGTAGATTGAGTAGCACAGCCCGCGCTTCTCGCGCACTTCCTGGAACAGCCGGGACGACATGCCGCCGCCGAGCGTGTTGGTGAAAACCTGCAACGAGAACAGCGATAGATCCGATTGCGGCACCCCCTCCAGCGCCAGCGTCAGATGCGCCTGCTCAAGGTCGCGATGCACCACGCGCGAGCCGCCCTTGCCGAACATCGCCGGTTGCGGCTTCGGCGCCGCCGGGCCGTCAAAGCTGGCGAAACGATGCGACACTTCTTCCACGATCCGCTTGTGATCGACCGCACCAGCAGCCGCCACCACCATGTCGGGACCGCGATAATGCGTCGAAAGATAGCCCTGCAGCGTGTCGCGACTGAACCCCTTCAGAGTCTTGGCCGTCCCCAGCAGCGAACGTCCCATCGGCTGATCCGGGAAACACAGTTCGTTGAGGTGTTCGAACACCACGTCGTCGGGGGTGTCCTGGGCAGCGCCGATCTCCTGCACGATGACGCTCTTTTCGCGCTCCAGCTCGTCCGGCACGAAGGACGGATTGGCGAGAATGTCACTAAGCACGTCGAGCGCCAGCGGCACGTCGGCCTTCATCACCCTGGCATAATAGGCCGTGGTCTCGGTCGAGGTACCGGCGTTGAGGTCGCCGCCGACCGCCTCGATCTCCTCGACGATCTCGCGCGACGAGCGCCGCGTGGTGCCCTTGAAGGCCATGTGTTCGAGCAGATGCGAGATGCCGTGCTCGTTGGGCTTTTCGTCGCGACCGCCGACGCCGGCCCATACCCCGAGCGCCGCCGTCTCCAGATGCGGCATGGAATCGGTGATCACGGTGAGGCCGGAGGGAAGCTTGGTGACATCGACGCTCATCCGGCAACTCCTTGCTTCGCGGCGCGGCTGACCGAGCGCACGAATCGTTCCACTTCGACCTGGTCGTTCTTAATGACCGTGATGTGCTCCGGCTTCGTCATCAAACCCTCGAGCCAGGCCGGCAGTTCCGGACGCACGCCGCACGCCGCCTCCACCGCATCGGGGAATTTCGCGGCATGCGCGGTCGACAGCACGATGTTGGGAATTGTCGAATCCGGGGTGTCGCGGTCCGCCACCGCCAGCGCCACCGCAGTATGCGGATCGACCAGATCGCCCGCCTCGCGCCAGGCGGCGCGGATGGCGGCGGCGGTTTCGGTCTCGTCGGCGCGGCCGGCGTCGAATTCGGCGCGGATCGCCGCCAGCGTCGCATCGGGCAGCACGAAACGTCCGGACTGTTTCAGCGACGCCATCAGCCGGCGCACGCCGGCGGCATCGCGTCCGCTCGCCTCGAACAGCAGCCGCTCGAAATTCGAGGAGATCTGGATATCCATCGACGGCGAGGCCGAGGCGTGAACCTCGCGCACTTCGTAGATGCCGGTCTTCAGCGTGCGCGGCAGGATGTCGTTGATGTTGGCGGCGATCCGCAGCCAGCGTACAGGCAGGCCCATCTTCTTGGCGACGTAGCCCGCAAAAATGTCGCCGAAATTACCGGTCGGCACGGTGAAATCCACCGTGCGCGCGGGCGAGCCGAGCGCCACCGCCGAGGTGAAATAATACACCACCTGCGCCACGATCCGCGCCCAGTTGATGGAATTGACGCCTGACAGCGCCACCTCGTCGCGAAAGCCGTGATGGTTGAACAGCCCCTTCACGATCGCCTGGCAATCGTCGAAATGGCCTTCGATGGCGAGCGCATGAACGTTGGAGGCGCCCGACGTCGTCATCATCCGCCGCTGCACGTCGGAGATCCGGTCATGCGGAAACAGCACGATCAGATCGACATGGTCGAGGCCGGCGAAGGCATCGACCGCCGCACCTCCGGTATCGCCCGACGTCGCCACCACGATGGTGGTGCGTTGCGCGCGCTTTGTCAGCACATGATCCATCAGCCGCGAGATCAACTGCATCGCGACGTCCTTGAACGCCAGCGTCGGGCCGTGAAACAGCTCCAGCATGAATTGATTGGGACCGGTCTGGTCGAGCGGAACCACGGCGGGATGGCGGAACGTGGCGTAAGCCTCATTGGCCATGCGGCCGAGATCGGCATCGGAGATTTCGCCGCCGACGAAGGGGCGGATTACCTCGACCGCTACTTCCCAATAGGGCCGGCCGAACAATCCGGCGATGGCTTCAGGAGACAATTGCGGCCAGGTCTCGGGCACGTAGAGGCCGCCGTCGCGGGCGAGCCCGGTCAGCATCACATCGCAAAAACCTAGCGTGGGGGCCTCCCCCCGCGTCGAAATATACCGCGTCAAACCGCCCTCCAAAGGCGCAAGGCCATCGCCAAGCCTTTGATATTGATGGATAATGTGACATTGCTGATTGCAAGATCGTGCGGCACCATAAGCGCTTTTCGGACAATGGGAAATGCCACAATGGCATGCCTTCCATTGCGTCGTTCCGGCGAACGCCGGGACCCATAGGGCGAGGGGTCCTCGCTAATGCCCGCCGACATCTACATCGATGTTGGCCTCATTCAACGCGGCAATGACCGAAGCAAGATGGGATCGGTCCTTGGTCTCGATCACCACCTCAAGAACGACAGCCTTGGCCGGTAGATCGGTGAAGATGCGCTGATGCGACACCTCGACGATGTTGGCGCCGCTTTTGCCGAGAACCGCGACGACCATGCCGAGCTGACCGGGCCGGTCCACGATGTCGAACTTCAGTTGCGACAAGCGGCCCTCCCTCGCCAATTGGCGGGTCAGCACCCCTGACAGCAGCCGGGTGTCGATATTGCCTCCGCTCAGCACGAGGCCTAACGCGCGGCCCTTGAAGCGCTGCTGGTCAGCGAGGACCGCTGCCAGGCCGGCAGCGCCGGCGCCCTCTGTCACGGTCTTCTCGATGGTGATGAGAAAGCTCAGCGCGTGCTCGATCTGCTGTTCGCTCACCAGCACGATGTCATCGACCAGCGCGCGCACGATCTGCGAGGTGATACGGCCAGGCGCCTTGACCGCGATGCCCTCCGCCAGCGTATCGCCGCGCATCGGCAATAGCTGCCCCTTGATGAGGTTGTACATCGACGGATAGAGCGTTGCCTGCACGCCGATGATCTCGATGCTGGGCTTGATCGTCTTGGCGGCGACCGCCATGCCGGAGATCAGGCCGCCTCCGCCGATCGGCACGATCAGGACGTCGAGCTCGGGCACCGAGGCCAGCATTTCCAGCGCGATGGTGCCCTGACCGGCGACGATCAGGGCATCATCGTAGGGATGGACGAACGTCAATTGCTGTTGGCGACAAATCTCGGTGGCGAGGGCGGCGGCCTCCTCAAGGGTTGCTCCACCTTCGATCACGTCAGCACCATGCCGGCGGGTATTCTCGATCTTCACGGTCGGCGTTCCCACCGGCATGACGATGGTCGCCGGTATTGACAGGTTGGCGGCGTGATAGGCCACGCCCTGGGCGTGATTTCCGGCCGAACAGGCAATCACCCCTCGTCGTCGTTCATCAGCGGACATTGCCGACAGCCGATTGAGCGCCCCGCGCTCCTTGAAGGTCGCGGTGAACTGCAGGTTTTCAAACTTGAGCCAGATATTGGCACCGGTGATGTCGGACAGCGTGCGGCTACGCTCGAAGCTGGTCCGCTTCACGAAACCTTCGAGCACGCCCGCCGCCGTCGCGATGTCGCGCAGCGTGACCGGCAACTGCGCAAGGGAGGGTGTCAGCGTCTCGTTCATCTTTGTTCGGTCTCAGGTAGTGGTTTTGCACGCGCCGAGCGCTGCCCAAATAACCACACTCCGAACGCGATCACCACGGCGCCTGCGAGGCCAAACCAGGTGATGACGTATTGCATGTGGTTGTCCTTGAGACGAACCGCGAGCGGGCCGGGTTTCGGGATGCCGCTCGCAGGCACAGGCGTTTCGAGATCGATGTAGAACGGCGCGACCGGCTTGCCGCTCTCGTCCCAGCCGAGCGTCCGCGCCATCGCCAGATGATCGCGGCTGAACCACAGCCGTTTGACCATGTTCTCCGGCGGCGTCAGCGAGCCCGCGGTTTCGGGAAAGCGGAGGTAGCCGGTCAGCGTCACAAGCTCACCTGTGATCAGCCGCGTCACCGCGCGATCCTGCTGTGCGCGGTCCTGCATCGTGTTCTGCACGAAGCCGGCATTGATCACGACGATCTCGCCGGAGGGCAGTGCTGCGGGCAGGAACGCCCAGGTTCCGGGGCCGGTGATATCGTCGCGCACCGCCGAGCCGGCACTGTAGACCATCGCATCCGGACGCGGCTGCCAGGTCGCGACGAAACGGACGCGGCGGAATTCGTCGCGGGCCGGCGCCAGCGCGCTCCATTGCGAGACCTGCGGCAGCGCGCCGGGAGCCGCCGCGAGGCGTTCGGTCAGGACCGCGATCAGCGTTTGCTTCTCGGCGCGGCGCTGCAGCTGCCACACCCCGAGTCCGACGCATAGCGCCACCAGAGCCAGCGAGAAAATGCCGAAGCCGGCGACGCCGCGGCGGCTTCCGATCATCCTGCTCATTTCGGCTCGCGATCGATCAATTGGCCGGGCGCCGCCTTGTGGTGGAACTGCAACGCGATCAGCAGCGACTTCATCGACCGCATCGGCAGCAGCGTGGTCGCGAGAATCAGCGGCAGCCAGAGTGCGGCATGCAGCCAGAACGGCGGCTGGTACTTGATCTCCACGATCAGGGCCGATCCGACCACGATCGCGCCGGCGATCATGATCAGGAAAATCGCGGGCCCGTCGCCGCTGTCGATGAAGGCATAGTCGAGCCCGCAGGACTCACACCGCGGCCGCAGGTAGAGAAATCCCGCATACAACTTGCCCTTGCCGCAGCGTGGACATTTGCAGGCGAGGCCGCGCATCGCGCTCTGCGCCAGGGTGGGTAAGGTCGCGTGGGGCATGCTCTGTCCTTCCCCTCTCCCCTTGTGGGAGAGGGTGGCTCGAATGAGCGAAGCGAATTCGAGACGGGTAAGGGGTTTGTCTCCGCGGATAGAGACCCTCATCCGGCCCGGACCTCGCGTAGCCGATGCAACGCATCGGCGTTCGCTTAGGAAACGGCGGCCGAAGGCCGCCTATGGCCACCTTCTCCCACAAGGGGAGAAGGAAGCAAAAAGGGCGGCCCATCAGGCCGCCCCCTTGTAGCACAATGGCTGCTTGTCAGTGTGCAGCGCGGGCCATGGGGTCCGCGTTACCGTCCCCAGACATAGATGGCGATGAACAGGAACAACCACACCACGTCGACGAAATGCCAGTACCAGGCGGCAAATTCGAAGCCGAGGTGCTGGGTCGGCGTGAAGTGCCCGGCATAGGCGCGGAACAGGCAGACCAGCAGGAAGATGGTGCCGACCAGCACGTGGAAGCCGTGGAAGCCGGTCGCCATGAAGAAGGTCGAGGCATAGATGCCGTCGGTGAAGCCGAAGGCGGCGTGGCTGTATTCGTAGGCCTGCACGCCGGTGAACAGCGCGCCCAGGATGATGGTGCACCACAGGCCCTGGACAAGGCCCTTGCGGTCGCCTTCCAGCAGCGCATGGTGCGCCCAGGTCACGGTGGTGCCCGACAGCAGCAGGATCAGCGTGTTGATGAACGGCAGATGCCAGGGATCGAAG
>JBKJUA010000297.1:0-3042 GCA_046590305.1 Bradyrhizobium sp. | reverse complement strand
GCTTCAATCCGAACCCGTCCAGCACATCGCGATCGAAGGCGAACCAGCCGGTCAGCCAGTTCGCGCCGTAGCCGAGCGCGGTCGCCGCGGTCACGATATTCATGGCGCTGGCGCCCGCGGATAATTCCTGCTCCCACGCCGGCACCTTGGGGTGCGGTTTGGTGAAGCTGACCACGGCGATCACCAGCGGGGCATCCATCATCCGGCGCTTTTCGATCTCGATCTCGGCGGCCGGCGCCTGCGGGTTCTTCCGCGCAAACACCTGCGATATCACTTCGCCGGCCCGCGCGCGCCCATCGCCTTCGAACACGATGAAGCGCCATGGCGTCAGCTTGCCGTGATCGGGCACTCGCGCGCCGATGGTCAGAATGGTCTCGACCTCGGCAGCAGAGGGGCCGGGACCGCTCATCTCGCGCGGCTTCACCGAGCGGCGGATTTTCAGAAGGTCAATGGCGTCGGGCAATGCAGCTGTCTTTCATGGGAGTGATCGGCGACCGGATATCACGGAGATAGGGAGCCAACGAGACAATACACGCGCAATCTAGACCGATTGTGGGAGCTTTGGGCTGGCGGGGCAGAAGCCGCTAGCTCCGGCCCGGCTTGACCGGCATCTTCGCCGCCCGCTCCAGAAGATCCTTGCCGAGATCTTCCAGAATCTCCCGCGTCGCCAAAAACAGGTTATGTCCCTGATCGGTTTCGATCGCCAGCGCTACCACATCAGGCTGATTGGGATCCGGGATCAGCTGGTAGGCCCGGATCGGATAGGCCGGCAGTTCCTGTTCGTCGGTGGTAGGTCCCCGCGCCATCAGGTTTCCAGCCTCGCCCGCCTGACGTCGGGCGGGGTGGCTTCCTCGAACAAGGCCGCCAGCGCCTCGGCGGTAGGCATCACCGTCTGCCCTTCGCTGCCGAGACGGCGGATCGAGACCGAATGACTCTCGGCTTCCTTCTTGCCGACCACCAGTAGCGCCGGAATCTTCGCCAGCGAATGTTCGCGAACCTTGTAGTTGATCTTCTCGTTGCGCAGGTCGATCTCGACGCGCAGGCCGGCACGCCGCGCCGCGGCCGCGACAACCTTGGCGTATTCATCGCCTTCAGATGTGATGGTGGTGACGACGGCCTGGATCGGCGCCAGCCAGAGCGGGAAGTTACCGGCATAGTGCTCGATCAGGATGCCGATGAAACGCTCCATCGAACCGCAGATCGCGCGGTGCACCATGACCGGCGCCTTCTTGGAGCCGTCGGCGTCGATGTAGAACGCGCCGAAGCGTTCCGGCAAATTGAAGTCGACCTGCGTGGTGCCGCACTGCCAGTCGCGGCCGATGGCGTCGCGCAGCACATATTCGAATTTCGGACCGTAGAACGCGCCTTCGCCGGGATTGATCTCGGTCTTGATCCGGTTGTGGTCCTGCGCCTGGATTTCCGACAGCACGGTGGCCATCACGCGCTCGGCGTGATCCCACATCTCGTCGGTGCCGACGCGCTTCTCCGGGCGGGTCGAAAGCTTGACCGTGAGTTCTCCTTCGAAGCCGAAATCCGCATAGGTCGACAGGATCAACTCGTTGATCTTGAGACACTCCTCGGCGAGCTGTTGCTCGGTGCAGAACACATGCGCGTCGTCCTGCGTAAAACCGCGTACCCGCATCAGGCCGTGCATCGCGCCCGACGCTTCGTAGCGGTGCACCACGCCGAATTCGGCGAGCCGCAGCGGCAGGTCGCGATAGCTCTTCAGGCCGTGCTTGAAGATCTGCACATGGCCGGGACAGTTCATGGGCTTTAGCGCAAACCAGCGCTTGTCCTCGGCCTCGTCGCCGGCGGATTGCGCCGCGAACATGTTCTCGCGGTACCAGTCCCAATGGCCCGAGGTTTCCCACAGCGACTTGTCGAGAATCTGCGGCGCGTTGACCTCGCTGTAATCGCCGGTCAGCCGCCGGCGCATATAGGCGATCAGCGCCTGAAAGATGGTCCAGCCCTTGGCGTGCCAGAATACCACGCCGGGACCTTCTTCCTGAAAGTGAAACAAATCGAGCTCGCGGCCGAGCTTGCGGTGGTCGCGCTTCTCGGCCTCCTCGATCTGCTTCAGATAGGCGTCGAGTTCTTCCTGCTTTGCGAACGCCGTGCCGTAGATGCGCGTCAGCATCGGGTTATTGCTGTCGCCACGCCAATAGGCGCCGGCGACCTTCATCAGCTTGAACGCATTGCCCACCTTGCCCGTGGACGTCATGTGCGGCCCGCGGCAGAGATCGAACCAGTCGCCCTGGTAATAGATCTTGATCGGCTCGTCGCCGGGAATGGCGTCGACCAGTTCGACCTTGAAGGCTTCGCCCTTGTCGCGGAACACCTGCTTGGTTTTCTCGCGCGACCAGACTTCCCTCGTAAAGGGTTTGTCGCGCGCGACGATCTCGCGCATCTTCTTTTCGATTGCCGCGAAATCTTCCGGCGTGAAGGGCTCGTTGCGGAAGAAGTCGTAATAGAAACCGTTCTCGATCACGGGGCCGATGGTGACCTGGGTGCCCGGCCACAGCGACTGCACGGCTTCGGCGAGCACGTGGGCGGCATCATGCCGGATCAGTTCCAGCGCGCGGGGGTCGTCGCGGTTGATCAGTTCGATCTTCGCGTCCTGCGAAATCGGATCACTGAGGTCGGTGACCACGCCGTCGAGCGCCATCGCGACCGTCCGCTTGGCCAGCGATGGCGAAATGCCCTTGGCGATATCGACGCCGGTGATGTCCCTGGGATATTCGCGTGTGGCGCCATCGGGGAATGTGACGGCGATTTTTTGCTCAGGCTCGGCCGGTTTCAAATTCGTGAGTCCGAAAACGAATCCAGACGCGGGCTTGTTCTTGTCATCGCTCATGTTCTCTCCTGTAGCTCACTCCTGCGAACGAGCGCAGGTAAGCGGGGAAGCAGCGGTATAGCAGGGGATTCGGCTCCTGCAATCGGGCAATATTAATAAAATCGGTGGCCGAGTGGGGTTCGGTCTGGCGTCCCATACGATCCGGCAGGCTCCCGCGAGCCGCATATCGCCGGTGGCTAATACCGCCA
>JBKJUA010000415.1:0-27151 GCA_046590305.1 Bradyrhizobium sp. | reverse complement strand
GGCGCGCCGCTGACGGCGCCCTATGTGGCGTCGAAGCACGCGATCGAGGGGCTGTCGGAAAGCTTGCGCCGCGAACTGATGCTGTTCGGCATCGACGTCATCATCGTCGCACCGGGACCGGTGAAGACTCCGATCTGGAGCAAGGCCGAGGAGGTTGATCTCTCCGTCTACCGGAACTCGCCGTTCTTCCAGGCGCTGCAGCGAATCCGCAAATTCATGCTGCAACTCGGCGAGACCGGCTTGCCGCCGGAGAAGGTCGCCGGGGTGATCGCCGACGCGCTGACGTCGCCCCGCCCCAAGGTGCGCTACCAGATCACGCCGGACCCGGTGCAGCAGCTGATCGGATCGGTGCTGCCCAAGCGCATGGTCGACCGGATCATTGCCAAACGCCTCGGGTTGATGCCGAAGGCTTGAGGCAAGGCCGCCATCCCGGCTCGCATGGTTTGCATCCGTCTCCGATTGCTCGCTCAGGCAGCTCCAAGAGGCCGCAGCCAGGTAGCCATCACCTTTCCATCCAAAACCGGATGGAGGGCTATAAGGAGTGATCGATCATGTAGATCGCTGCCCAGAGCAGCAGGCAGGCGGAAATCAGCGTCGACACCAGCAACAGAAGAATATCGCGGTCGGACATGCTTCAGCCCCATGAAAAGGGCTGCTCCGGCCGGAGCCAGGCGAAGCCCTTATCGCCCCGACCGGTTACTTGGACATCCCGCCGCCCCTGTTCATTCCGCCAGACGACATGCCGTCGCCGGACTTCATCATGCCTTTCTTCATCTTGCTCTTCTTCATCTTCGCCATCGAATCCATATTGCTGGATTTCATGGCCGTCTGCTGGGCTTGCGGACCGGTAGTCTGCGCGGACGCCGTCGAGATGCTTCCCATGAAAGCCACGCAGAACGTTGCAACAAGAAACTCCCGCATTCTAAATCTCCGTCGGAGGTGGGTGAAAACGACTTGGATCTTCGGAAGATCGTGCCGAAGCCGGGGAAAGAACGTCCGGGGCGGTCGGACGGCCCGTGCTGTATCGAATGCGACGGGGCGGCGGTTGCCCGCCGCCCCGCATCATCCGGGCCGTCCGCAGTCGGGACCAGGCTACGCGGCCTTGATGAACAGTTTTGCGATTGCGAGAACCTTACCTTTACTCAGGGGCTCGTCGAATGCGCCTGTCAGCGCCTCGGCCGAAAGACCGCCGAGGTCCTTGATGTCGGCGCCGCCCTGCGTGAAGTCGGCCTCGCCGTCGTAGATCGGTTGGGTCGCCTCGGGCAGGTCGCCGCGCGAATTGCTCACAATCCAAGCCGGTTGACCCCGGATAAGACGTACTTCCGCGGCGTGCCGCGCCTCGACGGAATGGATCTGCAGCGCGATTGTAAGTAGTTCGTCGGAACCCATCAGATTGCCGGCCTGGCCCTTGTAAGCGCGCACGCCGGTATCCTCGAACGCCTGTGACAGCGCCAGAAACGTCTTGTAGTTCGAGAACACGTCGCCGAACGCACCCTTCGCAGTGAAGTCGAAAGTCGGCTTCTTGACCGCTTGCGAGCCCAACGCGCCTGACAGCAGCGCGACGTGTGCCGCCTCGTGCTTGCTGATCGTCTCGAATGTGGCCTTGGTTTCCGACGGGATCAGGTTGTTGCTGCCGAGCGCCGTGCGATAGAACTCGTCTTCGAGATACTCGAGCGTCAAGGCGAAGTTCAGCACGTCAACGATCTTTCGCGGCAGCTTTTCGCCCGCGCCGAATGCGGCCGTGGAGGCGACGCCGATCACCATCGGAGCAGTCGCGAGGACGCCAAGCTTGAGCGCCGCTTGCCGGAAGGCACCACGGCGCGACATCATGCGCGCGGTGATCTCGGGATCGATATCGGCAAGTACAGTCGTTTCATGTGTCATAGTCTGATTCCTTATGCCTTAGCCGATGTCGTCGGCATTGATCGGGGTCTTCACGAATGGGCCGGCCTTCGACAGCACCTCCGCAGGCTTGAGTGCCTGATCGAGGCCTTTATCATTGACGGGGCTTTCGCCCGCCGGGGTGGAAGCGGCCGAACTGGAATTCCTCATCCCGATCAGATGCCGGATGGCGGCAGCGTGGCGGGCTTCCACCGATACGATCTTGCCGGCAAGCAGCAGATATTCGCCCTTCTCCAGGAACTGGCCGGCGCCGTTGTAGGCGGCAACGCCCAAATTTTCGAAAGTCTCGGCTGTGCTCAGCACGCTCTCGCGGCTGTTGAAGTCGATCTTGGAGAAATCGACATCGAGGGATGGAATTGCGTTTTTCTTCAACGCGGCTTTGAAGAAATCACGATGCGCAATTTCGTGATCGCGAATGCCGGTGAGAATGTCACGATCGGCCGACGCCATGTTGGTGAATGGCGTCTTCATCACCTGAGTGTAGAACGCGGCTTCGAGTTGTTCCAGCGCGTAGGCGTAGTTGAGAATGCCGACATCGCCCTCACCAAGGTCGACGGCCTTGCCTTTGGCTCCGCCCGGCGTCTGCGCGAATACCTGCTCAATACTCAAGCCCGGCAGGTTCCCGCCAAACGCAAGGGCGCCGAGCAGCGCGGTGCTCGACCAGGCGAGAAAGCGCCGGCGACCGACTCCTTCGGCTATCTTTGAGGCTGGGACTGCCAGCCGTGAAAGTTCAGTCATCGATAGCTCCATTTCCTGGGGGTTATGCGAATGGATCAGCGCGTGTCGGGAACCCGATGGGTCTCGGCCACGGGCTCGGCTTCTTTCGAAATCATGACGAGAAATTAATCTGTGTAATGAGCTTCGCTGCGTCGATCGGTGAAACGCGATGCGGCGCGGATCGTATATTTTCTTGTCTGAGCGATGATGCATCACGCGTCCGATGTTCGGCAGAGCCAAATAAAGAACGTTCAATCGGTAAAATAGCCGGTGCCCTATCGTCCGAGTTAAGTGCCTTGATCCGCTCCACCGATCAGCTTCAGACGACACCATGGCTTGCGGTTGCAAGTTCAAACCTGGAATAAGCGGAGACCGATCGCCGTGCGATGGGACCGCGGTGCGGAGCTTTGGCGTTGCCATGAGCGAATTGGATCATGCAGAGGCCGTCAAAGGCCCGCTCGATCGTCTGCTGAATTCGCTGGCGGTGGAACTGCAACGCTGTGTCGTTTGCAGCATACCGAACTATGCGCAGGCGCGGTTCGCCCCCATCAACGCCGTCACCGTCCATTATGTCGTTGCCGGAAGCGGATTTTTTCAACTCGGCAACGAGGCAGCATTGGCTCTCGGCCCGGAGAGCATCGTCATCGCGCCAGCCAGAACGCTGCAATTCTGGGCGAGCCATCGGGATGCAGGCGCGGACACCCACGGGCGGGAGCTTTGTTCATCGGTTGACGACAAGCTGGCGCAGCTGCAGGTCCGGGGGCAGGCCGACGAGGCGCTTTCCATCGTACGAAGTGAGATCAAGGTCACCAACGGCGGGATCGCTGGCTTTTTCGATCACCTGCGACAACCGATTGTCGAAAGGTTCGGAGAAAACGATACTGCACGGCAGATCTTCGAATTGATGGTGACCGAACTCGCGCAGGCGGCGGTAGGTTCGCAGGCGCTTGCCGAAAGCCTGATGAAGGCCTTTCTCGTGCTGTTGCTCAGGAAGCATTTGGAGCGTGGTCATGCTTCCTCGTCGATATTCTCGATGATGAGTGATCCGAGGCTGGCGCGAGCCATGATCAACGTGCTGGAGCGGCCGGAACAGAATCATACGCTGGAGAGTCTTGCCGCGGCGGCGGGCATGAGCCGCACCGGATTCGGCGACCGGTTCCGGGAAGTCTTTTCACAGAGCCCGAATGAATTCGTGCAGGATTTGAGGATGAAGGCCGCAGCGCATTTCCTCACAACGACCGATCTGCCGATCAAAGCCGTTGCAGCCAGCGTCGGCTATTCCAGCCGCAGCTATTTCTCGCGGGCCTTCCGGGTTGCATTCGCGATGGATCCATCGGCTTATCGAAGCGCTAACCGGGCGTGACCTTCATTGCTAACTCGCGCTGACCGTGCGCGGGGTTCGCCGCGGCGCCATCGCGATCAGCCGCAGCGCCAACACCGCCAGCAACGGGATCAGGAACAGCGCGTATAGCGGCATGTCGGGAATCCGCTTGCCGAACGACACTGTGAACTGAAACAGCAGATAATAGCCGCCGGTGAGATGCAGGATGCCAAAGGCGCGCGGGCCGATCGCCGCAGCGGTGCGGTCGAACGAGGTCGCGGCCATCGCGATGATGAAGGCATAGCCGAGGCCGCCGAAGATATAGGAGGCGGCGTTGGTCGCCGCCGCGTAGGCCACGGGATCCATGATCGCAAAGCAGGCGATGGCGACGGCGTGGATGCCGTGCGACGCCGCAAACGTCACGCCGAGATAGCGCCGGTTGCGGCGCTGCCACCGCGTCCAGCCATTGGGCCACAGCCGAGCCAGCGCCGCGGCGCTGAAGGCGAGGCAGAAGAACAATAGCGAGGTCCGGGCGGTGAAGCGGATCACCATGCGAACGCCGTCGACTTCGAAACCTCGCATCCCCGCGATCCAGACGCTCAGGGCCACGAGCAGCAGCGCCAGCACGGCGAACAACCGCCAGCCCTCGAACCAGTGTTGGCGATGTGACGGCATGACGTGCTCCCCTGTTGTATGTAATCACTGGTTACATCGAGTTTCACTGCCGTCAATCCGTGTATGCAGTGCTTACATTCACGATCGGGTGATGCTACTAGATCTTGATGGGATCAGGTTGGTCGCTCCTAGGCATTCTGTTCATGGGGTTGTTTTCAAGATTTTTGTATAGGCCATAGCCCATGCCCGTCACCGCCAGACCAAAACGCCGGCCGGCCGAAAATCCGGCAGCGCCGGCAAAACCCTATCATCATGGCGATCTGCGGCGCGTGCTGATCGAGGCCGCGCTGCAATTGGCCGGGGAGGGTGGGGCGGCAGCGGTCAGCGTGCGCGAGGCCGCGCGCCGCGCCGGGGTCTCGCCGGGCGCCCCGTTCCGGCATTTTCCGAACCGCGATGCCTTGATGACGGCGGTCGCCGGCGAAGCGCAGCAGCGTTTCCGTGCCGAGATATCAGCCGCGCTGGCCGAGGTGCCGGACGCCGACCCGCTGGCGCGGTTTCGCGCGCTCGGCCTCGCCTATCTGCGCTGGGCGATGCGCAACCCCGCTCATTTCGAAATCATCTCCAGCGGCCGGTATTTTGTCCATGACAAGGCGACCGAACTGTCCCGCGACAATGCCGAACTGATCGGCCTGGCCGAGCGCACATTGGCCGATGCGTTTGCGCTGGGCCAATTGCGCAGCGCAGACCTGAAACGGGTCCAGATCGCCGGCCGGGCTTTGGTCTATGGTTTCGCCCGCATGAACATCGACGGGCACTTTTCGCGCTGGGGCATTGCGGAGGAGGAGGCCGGGCCGACCGCCGAGGCGATCCTCGATCTGTTCATCGAGGGCATCGCCAGCGAGCGGCCCGGCCAGTAGTCGGCCGAGTGTCAGCTGCTGCGAAGCAAAATTCGGAACAAACTCTTGCCGCTGCGGTTTTTCCTCGACACCAGAGGAGAACGAGAAATGGCCATGGAATCCAGCGAGACAGGAACCTTGATCGGCAGCGACAAGGTCGAAGGAACCGCCGTTTACGGCGCGGATAGCGAGAAGATCGGCACCATCGAACGCGTCATGATCGACAAGATCAGCGGGAGGGTTTCCTACGCCGTGCTGAGCTTTGGCGGGTTTCTGGGCATCGGCGACGATCACTATCCGCTGCCCTGGCAATCTCTGAAATACGACACCAATCTGGAAGGCTACATCACGGGCATCACGCAGAAGCAGTTAGAAGGTGCGCCCCGATACGGCAACGATAACAGCTGGAACTGGGCGGACACGTCCCGCACCCGCGCGGTGAACGACTATTACGGCGTTCCGCTGACCGCCTGAGCGCTTTCTTACCCTCCCTTCGGGGTCCGCTCGCAGGGGAGGGTAAGGAGGTTCGACCCGGCCACAGGTGTAACAGGATAGACCGGGGACATTAGGCAACAGGTCGAGATCGCCCGGTCCCCCGCACCTTGCCTGTCCCGACCCGCGCGAGAACGCGTCCATGTGCAAGATTGCTCATTCACGCCTGCGGCAAATTCATTGCGCGTTCATGACGTTTCCCCTACATTTTTATGACACGTCGCAGGCTCCGGATGCGACGTCCGTCTCCTGGTCATCGCCAGCCAAGGCTCAAAGGCAGTGCCGGGTATAGTTGCGTCCCGTCCATGGCGCCCGCGCCAAATCCAGGTCCCGTCGCTACCGTCGCCGCCGCAGGCCTGGCCTCGATTGGCTTCTGGCGGCTGTTTGCCGTCGCGGCACCCCATCTGGCGGCGATCGGCCTGATGCTGCAGACCGAAAGCGACTTCGGTTCGCGGGTCGGTTTTCTGCTGTCCTGGGGTCTGCTGAACTTCTTCTGGATCGCGCTGTTGCGGCGTCCGGCGCTGTCGGGCGCGCTGTCGCTCACCCTGGTCGTGGTGCTGATCCTGCTGTCGCAGCTCAAGCACGGCATCGTGCAGATGACCGCGAACTTCATCGACGTGATGGTGATCGACCGTGACAGCGCGGCGTTCCTGTTTACGATCTTCCCCAACCTGCGCTGGTCCGTGATCGGCGCGGCTGTCGTCATCCTTCCCCTGATGTACGCGCTGTGGTGGCTCGACCCGTTCCGGATCCGCCGCCTGCCGGCGTTGGCCTGCAAGCTGGCCTGTCTGGCCGCGCTGGTGGGATATGCCTATGTGTGGCCCGAGCACCCCTGGCGCGGCTATCATAACGACGGGTATCTTTCGAAATTCTCCTACTCCGGCGTCACCGCGGTGTCGGATTTCCTCAATTACGGCTTCATGGAATCCGACGCCGTCGCGGCCGGGCGCCTCAAGGTGCCGCTGGAAGACTCCTGCGCTCCCTCGGGGCGGCGGCCCCACATCATCATGATTCATGACGAGTCGAGTTTCGACGTTCGGCAGGCCAAGGGGATCAAGCTTCCCCTGGGCTATGGCAGTCACTTCAAATCGACGGACGGCAAGTCGCGCACCTTCATGCCCGAGATCAGCGGCGGGGCCAGCTGGGCCACCGAGTACAATGTGCTGGCCGGGCTGTCGTCGCGCTCGTTCGGCCGGTTTTCCTATTTCGTGACCCGCATCGCCGCGGGCCGCGTCGAGCGAGGGCTGCCGCTTGCGCTGCGCCGCTGCGGCTACAGCACGACGTCGCTCTATCCGGCCCATGGCGCGTTCATGAGCGCGCGCCAGTTCCACACCACCACCGGGATCCAGAATTTCCTGGACGCGCGCGATCTCGGCGCCAGGGGCGTCGAGCCCGACCGCTTCTTCTACGACAAGGCCCTGAGCCTGTTGTCGCAGGAAGCGCCGGCGAAGCCGCAGTTCATCTTCGTGTACCTCGCCGCCAATCACTTCCCGTGGGAGAAGCCGTTTCGTGCCGACCTGACGCCGTCATGGTCCGGTCCGGGCAACGGACCGAAAGTCGATGAATATCTGCGCCGGCAGACGATGAGCGCCGACGACTATTCGGCGTTCGTGGCGGGGTTGAAGAAGAAATTTCCGGCGCAGCCGTTCCTGATCGTGCGCTATGGCGATCACCAGCCGGAATTCTCCGCGGATATCCTCGACCCCGGTCTCGATGAGGCCGCCGTCGGCAAGAAATTCGAGAATTACGACCCGCGTTACTTCGCTACCTATTATGCGATCGACACCATCAACTTCGAGCCGGTGAAGAGCCCCGCGGTGATGGAAACCATCGACGCGCCCTATCTGCCGCTGGTGATCCAGGAGGCCGCGGGAATTCCGCTGGATCCCTCGTTCGCGGAGCAGAAGAGCATCATGATGCGCTGCAAGGGCGTGTTCTACGCCTGCAAGAGCGGCGCGGAAGCCCGCCGCTTCAACCGGCTGTTGATCGACGCCGGTTTCGTCAAGAACCTCTAGCGCGGGAGGTGAACATGCCAGCCTCCGTTGCATCCGAAACAGGTTCGCCCGGCGCCGCGCGCGGCGTCCGCTTCCATGCCGGCGTTGCCATGATCATCGCGTTGCATCTTGCGGCGTTGGCTGTTTTGCTGAGCTGGGAATACGGCCCCTTCGCGATCACGTTGTCCGTGCTGGCGTGGCTGTTCATCAATTGCCTTTTCCTGCTCGTGTTGCCGCGACCGGGCGTCTCGGCGGCGCTCGCGCTGGCTTTGGTGGTGCTGCTGATCGTGATGTCGCGCTTCAAGTTCGACATTCTGCAGCTGTCGCTGACATTCCTCGATTTCCTGATCATCGATCGCGACACCTTTTCGTTCATGCTCTCGTTATTCCCGCGGTTGCGGACACAATTGATCGTCGCGCTGGTCATCGCAGTTCCGGTGTTGTGGCTGATCTGGCGCGCCGATCCGTTTCGCATCGGCCGCCGGCTTTCGCTGGCCGTTCTGGTCGCAACAACGCTGTCGATGTCGGTGATGTCGGTGGCGGCGCCCGAAGAGCCGTGGGAGCCGTTCCAGGGCGTCAACCATATCTCCAACCTCGCGCGCTCCGGCGTGGTGGCGGTGTCGCGGCTGACCTCGACCGGATGGATCGAGGCCGATCCGGCTGCGAGCGGCCTGACCCCGCGAGCCCACGCCGCCGGCCGTCCGGCGCTGCCGCCGGGCGAGGATTGCGACACCAGCGTGAAGCGGCCGCACATCATCATGCTGCTCGACGAGTCGAGCTTCGATGTCACCGCCGCTCCCGGCATCAAGGTGCCCGAGGGGTACACCGATTTCTTCAAGTCGATCGACGGCATCCAGCGCACCATGATGGCGGAGGCGACCGGGGGCCCGACCTGGTACACCGAGTTCAACGTGCTGAGCGGCATGTCGGCGCGATCGTTCGGCGACCTGAAATTCTACGTCACCCGGATCACCGCCGGCCGTGTTGCGCGCGGACTGCCGCAGGCGCTGAAGCGGTGCGGCTACAAGACCTTCTCGCTCTATCCGACCTACGGGAACTTCCTCGGCGCGCGCGCCTTCCAGAAGGGCACCGGGGTCGGCCATTTCATCGACATGGCGGGCATGGGCACCAGCGAAGACATGCAGCCCGACAAGTTCTACTTCGATCAGGCCCTGAAGGTGTTTGCGGGTCAGCAGCCGTCGCAGTCGCCGATCTTCGTGTTCGTGTACCTTACGGCCAATCATTTTCCCTGGACCAGCGTCTACCGGCCCGACCTCACGCCGGACTGGACGCCGCCGGGCAATACCGCGGAGATCGACGAATATATTCGCCGACAGCGCATGACGGCAAACGACTACCGCGATTTCACCGCCCGGCTGGCGCGCGATTATCCGGATCAGTCGTTCATGGTCGTGCGTTTCGGCGACCACCAGCCGGCGATCTCGCAGAAAATGCTGGAGCCCGGCATCGACCGGAAAGTGCTGGCGCAGCGCCTGATGACGGCGGATCCGCGCTACTTCTCGACCTACTACGCGCTCGACGGCATCAACTTCACACCGCCCGATCTGTCGTCGGCGCTGGAAACGCTGGATGCGGCCTATCTCCCGATCGTGATCCAGGACGCCGCCGGCGTCCCGCTCGATCCCTCCTTCGCGGAGCAGAAAAAGATAATGCTGCGCTGCAAAGGCCTGTTCTATGCCTGCAAGGGCGGCGCGGAAGCTCGCCGCTTCAACCGCATTCTGATCGATGCCGGCCTGGTGCGGGGACTGTAGGCCGCGGGGCTTAAAAGTACCGGCAGGGTTCCGGCGCGGCAATGCGGTTTGTTGCCTTGAGGGTGGCCTTGGAAACCTGCTACCATTGGTCGAGTTGGGGCCTTTTTTCCAGGTTTTTTGCCATGGTGATGCGTCTGTTTGCGCCGCAGTTTCTCGTGCTCTGGGCCTTCATCGGTTCGGCGCTGGCTGTGCATTTTCGCGGCAAGGTACGGCTCGGGTTCTTCCGGCAACTCACCGACCATTCCACCCTCATGGCGCCCTATAATGTGCTGATGTACCTGTTCTCGGCGGTTCCGAACCGGCCCATTCTGGATGAGCAATCGATCCCCGAACTCAAAGTTTTGCGCGACAACTGGCAGCCGATCCGCGACGAGGCGCTGGTGCTGTTCGCGCAGGGCCAGATCAAGGCCGCGGACAAATACAACGACTGGGGTTTTAATTCGTTTTTCCGCACCGGGTGGAAGCGATCTTACCTGAAATGGTACGGCGCGGCGCTGCCCTCGGCGCTGGCCAATTGCCCGAGGACAGTCGAACTGCTGAATTCTATCCCGAACGTCAAGGGCGCGATGTTTGCCAGCCTGCCGCCCGGCGGCAAACTGGTGCAGCACCGCGATCCCTATGCTGGTTCGCTGCGTTATCATCTGGGATTGCTGGTGCCGAAATCGCCGGGCGAATGCCGGATCTTCATCGACGGCGAACCGCATTACTGGACGGAGGGCGGCGGCCTGCTGTTCGACGAGACCTATCTGCATTATGCCGAGAACACCACCAGCGACGACCGAATCATCCTGTTCTGCGATGTCGAGCGTCCCTTGCGCACCCGTGCCATGACCGCGGTCAATCGCTGGGTCTCCACGCACATCATCAACGAGAGCGCCACCCAGAACGAGGATGGCGAGCGCATCGGCTGGCTGAACCGGATATTCGGCTCCGTGTACCAGGTGCGGCTGGTGGGCAAGCGGATGAAGGCCTGGAACAAGCGGGTCTATTATGCGGTGAAGTATCTCCTGATCGGCGGCATCCTCGCCGCCTTTCTGGCGACGGCCTTCACCTGAGCTGCCTCCCAACGATGAGGCTTTTCCCCGCAAAGCCTTCGGGCATGGGGTGCCTGTGCCCGCGGTGTCGCCGCTATCCAGGCCATTTTGCGGCTGCAAGGCTTGACCGTGGGCGCCAGCATCATATGAGATGCTACCCATGAATTGGATCCGATCGATTCTGCTCGCGCTTCCCATCGCCGCCTGCTCGCCGGCGCTGGCGCAGACCATCAAATTCGAGGACTCGGCGGCCCTGCTGGGGGCCAGCTGCGCCAAGGATATCGAGGCCAATTGCCGCGGCGTCAATCTCGACCCCACGCGCATGAAGGACTGCCTGTCGCGAAACCAGGATGTGCTGTCGCCGCAATGCAAGAGCGACTACGGCAAGGCGTTCGAAGCGATCCAGAAGCGGGTGACCGCGCGCGCCGCCGTCTTCAAGCTCTGCGAGCGCGACATCGTCAAACTGTGCGGCGTCACCGACAAAACCGATCGCACCAAAGCCCTGGAGTGCCTGATCGCGGGGCCACGCGGCATCGGCATCAATTGCAACAAGTCCGTCGTCGAAGCGGGGTATCGCTGATGCGGCGGGTAAGCAAAAGCATGGCCTCTATCGGACTGCTGGTGGTGGCGCTGCTCGGCTGTGCGGCGCTGCCGGCCCAGGCGCAAACGCCGGCGGCGAGCAGCTCGGAAGACTGGGTCAAGCGCCTGGCCGGCCTTGAAACCGCGCCGGATCTGGATGTCGCCGCCCTGCGGCAACAGGCCACGGAACGCGTCAAATCGAGGGCCGACACCCAGCCGATCAAGCGGCCGCTGGTCGCCCCGCAATTGCTCAAGCTGCCGCAGCTGGTGGCCGACATTCAGTTCGACGCCGACGCCGCCGTGGTTCGGCCGGAATCGTACCGGGTGCTGGGGCGGATCGCCGATACGCTCACCCATCCCTCGATGCTCGGATACAAATTTCTGATCGTCGGGCATACCGTGTCGACCGGCCGGCGCGACGTCAACCTGACGCTGAGCCAGCGGCGGGCCGACGTGATCCGCGAAGTGCTGGTCAACACCTTCAAGATCAACCCGAAACGGCTGCTGTCGCTCGGTCTCGGCGAGGAGCAGTTGCTGGACGCCGCCCGCCCGGCGTCGCCCGCCAACCAGCGGGTCCACCTCATGACTGTTGGAAGCACGATTGAGGCAACCGCCACCCCCGTCGCGCCTGCCGCCGTCGCTCCTGCGAAAGCAGGGGCCCCAAAGCCCAGGCGTTAGTGTTTGCGCGAAAGTTGTCGATAGGTCGCCAAGGCCTTGGCGAAGGACGCTACCGCTACTTCCCGATCTTCTCCCACAACCAGCGCGCCACCGCGTCCGGCGAGGACGCGCCGTCGCCGCCGGCGGCGCGCAGATTGGCCTCGCGCATGTTGGCGATGTCGATCCGGCCGAGCAACGGCGCCAGCGCCGCGCGCAACGCCTCGTCGTTGGCGCGCTTTGGCGCCAGCAGCACGATGGCGTCGTAGGGCGGGATCGCGCGCCTGACATCGTCCAGTACCACGAGGTCGTACTTGGCGATCAGGCCGTCGCTGGTATAGCCCGCGATGACATCGACCTCGCCGGAGGCGGCCGCGGCATACATGAAATCCGGCTGCATCTGCCGCTGCGCGCGAAATTGCAGCCCATAGGCCTTCTGCAAGCCGGCCCATTCCGGCCGCGAGAAGAATTCGTAGTCCGCCGCCATCGACATGCCCTGGGCATGCGCGGCGAGATCGGCGATCGATCGAATACCTAGCGCTTCGGCGCGCCGGCGCGGCATCACCAGGGCATAGGCGTTTTCAAAGCCGAGTTCGCCCAGCAGCGTGATGTTCTGGCGCGCCAGCGTGGTTTTCAACTCGGCCAGCAGCTCCGCGCGTGGCCTGATGTCGGTGCGGTGAAACTGGTTGGCCCACAGCGTGCCGGAATAATCGACATAGACGTCGATATCGTCGGACGCCAGCGCCTCGAAGATCACATTGGAGCCGAGGCCCTCGCGCGAACTGGCCGAAAATCCCGCCGCTCGCAGCCGCTGCGCCATCAGCGCCGACAGCACATATTGCTCGGCAAAGGTCTTGGCGCCGACGATATAGCTCGAGGGCGAGCGCGCCAGCTGCGGCACCAGCGTGGCCGCGACCAGCGCCGCGATGCCGGCGCCGCCGGCCAGCACGCCCAGCCGGCTGCGGTGGCGGATGCCCGCCTCGATCAGCGCCAGCAACTGGTCGACCGCCAGCGCCAGCACCGCCGCAGCGAGACAGCCAAACAGCACGAACACCCAGTTCTGGGTTTGCAGGCCGGCAAAGATGTAGTTGCCGAGGCTGGTCTGCCCGATCGGGGTCGACAGCGTCGCGGTGCCGATCACCCAGACCGCCGCGGTGCGGATGCCCGCCATCATGACCGGCAGCGCCAGCGGCAACTCGACCTGAAACAGCGACTGCGCCGACGTCATGCCGACGCCCTGCGCCGCCTCTGATATCGCGGGGTCAACGCCGCCAAGGCCGGTGATGGTGTTGCGCAGCACCGGCAGCATCGAATACAGCGCCAGCGCCAGTACCGCCGGCAGAAATCCGAACGCGGAAAAGCCAACGCCGAACCATGACAGCGACAACGCCGCCAGCGCCAGCAGCAGCGGATAGAACAGCGCCAGCAGCGCCAGCCCCGGCACCGTCTGTACGATGCTGGCGAGCCCAAGCAGCGCGGCGCGCGGCACTGGACGATTGCGTACCGCAATTGCGAGCGGCATGCTTATCATGAGCCCGAGCGCCAATGCCGTAACGGAAACCCGGACATGATTGCCGAGATAATCCGGCAGATGCGCGAGCGCCTCGCCCCAGCGTGGATCGGAGAAAAAGCTCATGCCGCGCCATCCCGCGGCAGCAATGCGTTGAGCCGCTCGGCCTGCCGCCGCGGCGTGCGCAGCAATTCGCCGACGTAAGCGTCACCGCTGCGGGAAAGTTGCGCCGGCGTGCCCTGCGCCAGCAATTTTCCGCCGCGCATCACCGCAATGCGGTCGGCCAACAGGATCGCTTCGGTCATGTCATGGGTGATCATGACCGTGGTCAGCCCGAGCTTGCGATGCAGTTCGCGATAATCGTCGCCGAGCGCGTCGCGCGTGAGGGGATCGAGCGCGCCGAACGGTTCGTCCATCAGCACGATGCGCGGCCTTGCCGCCAGCGCACGCGCAACGCCGACGCGCTGGCGCTGTCCGCCCGACAATTCATGCGGAAAGCGGTCGCGGTACAGCGAGCGGTCGAGCCGCACCAGTTCGAGCAATTCGTCCACCCTTGCCGCGATTTCGTCGGCTGGTGTGCCGATCAGCTTCGGCGTGATGCCGATATTGCCGGACACGCTGAAATGCGGGAACAGCCCGCCGCTCTGGAACACATAGCCGATGCGGCGGCGCAATTGAATCGGATCAACCGTGCGTACGTCTTCGCCCTCGACCGTGATCCGGCCCTCGTCGACGTCGATCAGCCGGTTCGCCAACCGCAGCAGCGTGGTCTTGCCGGAGCCGGAGCCGCCGACGATGGCGAGAAATTCACCCTCGGCGACCGCGAGCGAGACGTCGTCCACCGCCCGAACCGCCTGCGCGCCCCGGCCGCCGGCAAAGCTTTTGCCGACATGCGCGAAGGCGATAAGGGCGTTCTGCATTCAGCTGTTACCCAAGGCAAGGTTCCCTCTAAGGGGAGAGTGAAGACTTCACCTACCACGTCGCCGCACCGCGTTGAACTTATCCTTCGCAGGCGCTAAGGCATGCTGCAAACCTGGAGGGGACGAGGGTGGAAACGACGAAGCCGACGGCGGTCGCGCTGGATGACGCGACGGTGGCGTTCCGATTGGCCGATAACAGGGTCTATACCGCGGTCGAGCAGGCCAGTCTTTCGGTCGAGCATGGCGAGTTCGTCGCCATTGTCGGGCCGACCGGCTGCGGAAAATCGACATTGCTCAACGTCGCCGCCGGGCTGCTCAAGCCGGCATCGGGCACGGTGCGCATCTTCGACCAGCCGCTCACCGGGCTCAACAAGGACGCCGGCTACCTGTTTCAGGCCGATGCGCTGTTCCCGTGGAAGACCGCGATCGACAATGTCGCCATTGGCCTCGAAATCAAGGGCGCGACGCGCAAGCAGGCACTGGAGCGCGCGCAGGGCTGGCTGACCTCGGTTGGGCTCGGGGCGTTCGGCAACCGCTACCCGCACATGCTGTCGGGCGGCCAGCGCAAGCGCGTCGGGCTGGCGCAGGTGCTGATCCGCGACCCCAAGATCCTGCTGATGGACGAGCCGTTCGGGCCGCTCGACGCCCAGACCCGGCAGATCATGGGCAATCTACTGCTGGAACTGTGGAACGCCGACCGCAAGGCGGTGCTGTTCGTCACCCATGATCTCGAGGAGGCGATCGCGCTGGCCGACCGCGTCGTGATCATGTCGGCGGGGCCGAGCGCGCGCATCATCGGCGACTGGAAGGTGCCGCTCGACCGCCCGCGCGACATTTCAGAAATCCGCATGGAGAAGGAGTTTCATGCGCTGCACCGGGAGATCTGGAGCGTGCTGAAGGACGAGGTGATGAAGGGCTATGCGCAGTCCTCGCAGGCGCCGGCGGAGGTCGCATGATGAGCCGGCCCGTTCTGCTGCTCTGCCAGTTGATGGTCGCCGTGGTCGGCCTCGCGCTCTGGCAGTTCCTCACCAGCGTGCCGATCTTCGGCCGCATCCTGCTGCCGCCGTTCTTCTTCTCCAACCCGGTGGATGTGGCGAGCCAGATCGTCGACTGGTTCGTGCGCGGCACGATCTGGAAACATCTTCTGATCACGCTGTGGGAATCGGTGCTCGCCTTCACGATCGGCTCGGTTGCCGGTGTCCTGGTCGGGTTCTGGTTCGCGCGCCAGCCGCGGGTGGCGGCGATCTTCGATCCTTATGTGAAGATGGCCAATGCGTTGCCGCGCGTGGTGCTGGCGCCGATCTTCACGCTGTGGCTCGGGCTCGGCATCTGGTCCAAGGTCGCGCTCGGAGTCACGCTGGTGTTCTTCATCGTGTTCTTCAACGTCTATCAGGGCGTCAAGGAGGTCAGCCCGACGGTGCTCGCCAATGGCCGCATGCTCGGCATGACCGAACGGCAACTGACGCGGCACGTCTACTGGCCGTCGGCGCTGTCGTGGATGTTCTCTTCGCTCCACACCGCGGTCGGCTTCGCCGTGGTTGGCGCCGTTGTCGGCGAGTATCTGGGTTCCGCGGCGGGGCTGGGCTATTTGATCCAGCAGGCCGAAGGCATATTCGACGTCGCCGCGGTGTTCGCCGGCATGTTCGTGCTCTCGGCTTTTGTCATCCTGATCGATCTGCTGGTGACATTCGTCGAGCGGCGGTTGCTGGTCTGGCGGCCGGACGGCGCCGGCGGCCACGGCTGAATTGTTCCGTCATTGCGAGGGGCGAAGCGAAGCAATCCATCCTTTCTTTGCGCGACAAAGCTGGATTGCTTCGCTTCGCTCGCAATGACGGCGAGATAGCATAACCACCTTCTCAAGCGCCGCGCACTGCTCTATCGTGCCCGTAACGAATGAATGCACGGAGGATACCATGAGGACGATTTTGGGCAGGCTGACCGGGGTGCTGGTCGCGCTGGCGCTGTCATCCGGCCTTGCGACGGCGCAATCGAAGGTCACCGTCGCGATCGGCGGCGGGGCCTGCCTGTGCTATCTGCCGACCGTGCTGGCCCGGCAACTCGGTGAATACGAGAAGGCCGGCCTTGCCGTCGAACTGGTCGACCTCAAGGGCGGCTCGGATGCGCTGAAGGCGGTGCTCGGCGGCAGCGCCGACGTGGTGTCAGGCTATTTCGACCACACCGTCAACCTCGCCGCCAAGAAGCAGGAAATGCAATCCTTCGTGGTCTATGACCGCTATCCCGGCCTGGTTCTGGTGGTATCGCCCTCGCACAACGCCGCGATCAAATCGATCAAGGACCTCGCCGGCAAGAAGGTCGGCGTCAGCGCGCCGGGTTCCTCGACCGATTTTTTCCTGAAATACCTCCTGAAGAAAAACGGCGTCGCCGCGTCGGATGTCGCCGTGATCGGCGTCGGCCTCGGCGCCACCGCGGTCGCCGCGATGCAGCAGGGCCAGATCGAAGCCGCCGTGATGCTGGATCCTTCGGTCACCGTGCTGCAGGGCAGTTACCCTGACCTGCGCATCCTCGCCGATACCCGCACCCAGAAGGATACGCTCGACGTATTCGGCGGCGAATATCCCGGCGGCTCGCTCTACTCGACGGCGGCCTGGATCAAATCGCATGAGAAGGAGGCGCAGGCCTTGACCAATGCGATCGTCAACACGCTGGACTGGATCCAGTCGCATTCGCCCGAGGAAATCATGGCGAAGATGCCGCCGGAAATCGTCGGCAAGAACAAGGATCTCTATCTCGCCGCGCTCAAGAACACGCTGCCGATGTACTCGAAGACCGGCATGATGGATCCCAAGGGAGCGGACGCGGTACTCGCGGTGTTCAGCGAAAGTTCGCCCGAGGTGGCCAAGGCCAATATCGACCTGAGCAAGACCTTCACCAACAGGTTCGTCGAAGCGGCGAGGAAGACCACGGGGACCGGTGCGAAGTAAGCGCTATCGATGACGCTGCCGGTCATTCACCGGGTCACTACGCTTGAGCTGGATGTGCAGCCATGGTCGTGGCCGTTTGCGATAGCGCGGGACGCCGAGATAACAGCGCATTTCGCCGGCAAGCAGCGCGAGAAACCGCATATCTGGAACGGTCGCCTGCTGCTGGCGCGCAATCCCGTCTTCACCGTGTCAGGCTTTCGTGCCGGTTATTTCGAGACGGATTTTGCCGCGTTCCTGGCCTGGCGCGACTGGGGTTTTCCGGACCGGGATATCTTCAACGGTTTCGGGATGGGCGCGCTGCGCAGCAACGACGGCGCCTTCGTGCTCGGCGAGATGGGCCAGCATACCGCCAATGCCGGACGCATCTACTTTCCGTCGGGAACGCCTGACCTCGACGACATCAGCGCCGGCACGGTCGACATGGCCGGCAGCGTGGCGCGCGAAGTCGCGGAAGAAACCGGGCTGACGGCGGCCGACTACCGTGCCGATCCGCATTGGGACTGCGTGGTCTCCGGAGCCTCGGTCGCGATGATCCGGGTCCTGAATGTCGATAGTTCGGGCGAAGCGCTGCGCGCGCGGATCGAGGCCAATCTCGCCCGGCAACGCGAGCCCGAGCTTTCCGCCGTCCATCTGGTGCGCGATGTCGGCGATCTCACCGCGGCGATGCCGCGCTTTGTCACCGCCTTCATCGAGCAACAGTTGGCAAAGTCATCCTGAAGCGTGCGGCCCTGTCAGGCTTCGCTGGTCTGGGCGGAACTTGGGCGCCAGCCATGAAGGCGGGGCTGAATGAACAAGATGCAAAAATATGACACCAGGAAGATCACCGTGACGGCTGCGTCGAACCATTGGAGGTCCTGCGCCGGCCAGCGGCGAAAATGCTGGAGTCCGCAGTACGCATAGACCGGAAACTGAATGACGTAGTTGAACAGCGTCAGAGTTTGCCAATATTGCACCGATATCGTCGCCGTGCACAGCAAGGCGAACATCATTGCAATATTCAGCCTGTCCATGCTTCCGCTGTTGGTCCACAGGCAGATGAACACAAGCGTCAAAGCCGCCATGCAATTCAAAAGATCGATCTTGCCTTTCCAGCGATAGGCCGCGATCGCCGCCACCAATGCCACACACAACAATGGGCGGACGGACGACATGAAGAAGTCCGGGAAGAGTATCCACGGCGAACCGTGGTCGGCGGCCGCCGCTGCCGCGGATCCCGCCATGACCCTGTTGATCATCAGTTGAATGAAGGAGAGATTGAACAGGGCCATGAACGGAAGGGCGGTAACGAGACCCGCCAGGACCGCTGTCGCGAACTCGCGACGAGGGCGTCTGTAAAAATACCAACACGCCAGCGGCAGCAGGAACAGGCCGAGCGCCTTGAACAATATGCTGAGACTCCCCACGACTCCTATCGCCACGCTGGCCCTGATGGGCGATTTTGGTTGCGAGATCAGGAGGCCCGCCAACAGCATCATCAGCGCCGTCTGGAATTGCTTGTCGGCCGGCCACAATGTGCCCCACTGGATCAGCGACGGATAAACGACGGCGCCGGCCAGGAAAGCGAGCTTCTGAACAGGGGTTTGCAGTTCGACTCCGGCGCGTCGCAGGAAGAAAAACGCGGCCAGGACGATCGAGACGTCGCCCAGCACGAACCCGATTCGCCAGATTTTCGGGTTTCCGCCGGACGCGATTTCCAGCAATCCATAGAGCGCCGTTGACGCAGGCAGATTTCCGGAGACGTAATAGTCGTACCCCTCGCGCGTCTGCTTGACGTAGGGATCCGCGCCGTAGCCGTTCAATCTGAGTTTTTCGCGCAACGGCGCTTGCGCGGAAAAATCGTAGGGGTCGATGCCGTTGACGAGCAGTTCGCCGACTTCCTGGTAGATGGAGAGATCGATAGTCTGGTCATCACGCGGGGTCAGCAGGACCAGGGCGGTGCGGCCCAGAACAACCAGAATGATTGCGAGTTTCAAAAGTCCGGCTGGACCAAATTCTCGCAGCCACCGATTCATTTGTGTCCTCGGATTATCCGTTCTGAAGCCGCAACGGAGACGAAATTGACCGTCACCAGCGCCGGCTATCGGAAACGGTTTCTGACAGTCCTCAAGGCGTTTTGCGTTGCCGCATTCAGGAGTTGTTTCAAGAGATGTGCTATCGGGTGTCGTCCTTGGCAGCGGCATAAACATTATGCTGAGGAGCTAGACGGGTCGAGAGCGCATCGAAGGGTTAATTTACCGTTATGAACGAGAAAGCCTCGGCCCGATCCCAGGACAAGCAGAAGGAAATCGCTTTCTTCGACGACCATGCCGCCATGGACTCGTATGATGTCTTCACGCCGCAAAGTAACATGCGCCTGGTCGAAACATGTATGCGGCTGGCGCGGTTGAAGCCCGGAGCCCGCGTCGCCGATCTCGGCTGCGGCTCAGGCGTTTTCACCGATCTCCTGCACCGGCAGGGATACCAAGCGACCGGGCTCGATATCAGTCCAAAACTCGTCGCGTTGGGACGGGCCAAGTATCCGGCCGTCGAGTTTCTGGAAGGCGACGTCGAGCATCTTCCGTTTCCTTCATCGAGTCTTGACGGTGTCCTGCTATCCGGGATCGTGCACCATCTTCCCGATCCGGCGCGCTGCGCCAGCGAGGTCTTTCGGGTCCTGAAGCCGGGCGGCTCGTTTGTCGCTTTCGACCCTAATCGATTGAATCCGTTCATGTATCTCTATCGGGACCGATCTTCGCCGTTCTATAGTTCGGTCGGCGTCACCGAGAACGAGCGTCCGGTACTGGCGCGTCAGACCGCGGCGGTGTTTCGCGAGACTGGCTTTAAGGTAGGTACCGACTATATTTCGGACCTGAACTATCGGTATCTGGCTTCATCGAAGCTGCGCTGGCTGTTGCCGGCCTATAATGCGATTGATCGCGTTCTGTTTGCACCGGGCTTCATGAAGCCGTTGCGTGCCTTCGTCCTAACTTATGGTGATAAGCCATGACCGTTGCCGTTCTCCCTGATGTCGCCCGCAACTCCGGCTTCCAGACCGCGGATCTGACCGTGGTCGGAGGCGCCGGGCATGTTGGCATTCCACTGGTGCTGTCGTTTGCCGCCAAGGGTTTCAAGGTCAACGTCAACGACCTCAATCTCGACAATCTCGGCGCGCTCGCGGCCGGTCGCCTTCCCTTCATCGAGCATGGCGCCGAGGAACTGCTGCACAATGCGCTTCGCGATCATCGCCTCATCTTCACCAGCAAGCCGAGCGAAATACCGGACACAAGTCCTGTCGTGATCACGATCGGCACGCCGGTCGACGAGTTTCTCAACCCGGACCGTCAGGTCGTTCAAGACTGCATCGACATGCTGCTTCCCTATCTCAGCGACGGGCAGCTTCTGGTGCTGCGCTCTACTCTTTATCCCGGAACGACCGACTGGATCGGCGCGCATCTTCGGCGCAAGAACCGCGACCTCAAGGTGGCGTTCTGCCCGGAGCGGATCGTGCAGGGATACGGTGTGGAAGAACTGGCGCGGATGCCGCAGATCATCAGCGGCCTGACGCCGGAAGCGGTGGCGGAAGCCTCGGCGCTGTTTCAGGTCGTTGCGCCGGAAATCGTCACGCTCGATCCGATCGAGGCCGAGTTCGCAAAATTGTTCGGTAACGCCTATCGCTATATCGAGTTTGCGGCGACCAATCAGTTTTATCTGATCGCCAAATCCGCGGGGCTGGACTATCAGCGCATTCTGGGGGCGATGAAGCACAATTATCCTCGCGCCAAAAACATCCCGCGACCCGGATATGCGGCGGGGCCGTGCCTGATGAAGGACACGATGCAGCTGGCCGCGTTCGCCCGCAACGAATTTTCCCTCGGCAACGCCGCCATGCTCGTCAACGAGGGCTTGCCGCTGCAGGTGGTGGCGGATCTGCGCAATCGCTACGATCTCGGCAAGATGACGGTCGGTCTCCTCGGCATGGCGTTCAAGTCGGAGATCGACGACATCCGCGCTTCGCTGAGCTACAAGTTCAAGAAGGTCCTGAACGCCTATGCGCACGAAGTTCTGACGACCGATCCGTTCGTGACCGTCGATCCCGATCTGCTGCCGTTCGACGAAGTGGTCGCACGCAGCGACGTGTTGATCCTGTGTACGCCGCACAACAGCTACAAACGCGCCGACTTGAAGGGCAAGCCCGTGGTTGACGTGTGGGGGATACTCGAAAACGCGAACCTGATCGGCTAGGTCCCGCTCTTGACCGGCGAATGAACCTGCAGCCGGACCTGCGGCGGCGGACCGGCATGGACGTTACGGCTGCCGAACGGCTTCTCACAGCGAAAAACACAAGTGATGGACTCTCGCATCGACATCGTGATTCCCGTCTACAATGAAGGTTCGAATATTCTCGCGACCCTGAGCGCACTGGCCCGAGGCGTCCAGACCCCGGCGCGTGTGCTGATCTGCTACGATCTCGACGAAGATGACACGTTGCCCGCGGTGCGAAACAATCCCGATGCCTGGACCGGCCTCGATGTGAAATTTGTCCGCAATGCCGGACGCGGGGCACATGGCGCCGTGATGGCCGGTTTCGCCGCAAGCTCGGCCGCGATCGTGGTGGTGTATCCGGCCGACGACGATTTCAACGCAGGTATCATCGACCGCATGGCCGGTCTCGTGAACGAAGGCTACGACGTGGTTTGCGCCAGCCGCTTCATGCCGGGCGGCACCATGCAGGGCTGTCCATGGCTCAAGGCGGTGCTGGTAAGAACAGGCGCGTTCGTGCTCAATCGCCTTGCCGCGCTGCCGACCAGGGATCCGACCAGCGGTTTCCGGATGTTCTCGCGACGCGTCATCGACCAGATTGAAGTCGAATCCAGCGAAGGTTTTTGCTACAGCATCGAATTGCTGGTGAAGGCCCACCGGCTGGGCTGGCGCATCGGGGAAGTTCCTGCGCTCTGGTTCGAACGTCAGCATGGCACCAGCCGCTTCCGCGTCCTGAAATGGCTGCCGGCCTATCTTCGATGGGCGCGTTACGCATTTGCAACGACTTTTCTGCGCCGTTCGCCGGGAACGGTGGTGCTGAAGTCCGGTCGAACATCATAGGGCGCGGCGAGATGGACGAGCAGTGGCCGAAGATCAAATCCCGGCAAACCATCAAGATCTCGCCGTGGGTCGATATCATCGCGCGGGAGGTCGAATTCTCGCCCGGTGAAGCGACGCAGCTCTACCACTCCGTCGGCCAGCTCGATTATCTCGCCATCGTGGCGTTGACGCCGGACGGCCGGTTTCCGATCGTAAGGCAGTATCGTCCCGCGCTCGAGGCGTTTACCTGGGAGCTGCCGGCGGGGCTGGCCGAACCTGGCGAGGATCCCGCCGAGGGCTGCCGGCGCGAGCTGCTCGAGGAAACCGGTTATCCGACCCGCGACATCCATCCGCTCGGGACCGCGGCGGCCTGCACCGGCCGCCTCAGCAACCGGATCCATTCCTACTTTCTGCAGACCGGGGAGCGCGTCGGGAATTTCGTACCCGAGTCCGGTCTCAGCGTCGAACTGGCCACGCCTTCGGAACTGGTGGCCATGATCAAATCGGGCGAATTCATCCAGCAGATGCATCTCGGCGCATTGTTGCTGGCGGAACTTCGATCGTTCATCGTGCTAAGGTAATCGCGGTCCGGCCAGGGCTGCCACAGGAGCGTTCGTGATACGGGTTGGAATCGTCGGATGTAATTATGGCCGCCTGGTCCATCTTCCTGCGTTTCGCCTCGATCCGCGCGCTCAGGTGATCGCGCTGGCCGGCCGCGACGTTGCACGCACCGCCGGGCTGGCGCGGGACGCCGATATCCCGCTGGCTTTCGGCCATTGGGCGGAACTGGTCGATCATCCGCAGGTCGATGCCGTCACCATCGCGGCACCGCCCGGCCTGCAGCCCGCGATCGCAATGCGGGCGCTCGAACTCGGCAAGCCGGTTTTTGCAGAGAAGCCGATCGCGGCCGGCTTGCCGGACGCCGAAGCGATGGCACGCACCGCGGCGGCCAGCGGCCGGGCCACCATGGTCGATTTCAATTTTTCGGCGATCCTGGTCTGGCGCAAGGCGAAGCAATTGCTGGAGCAGGGCGCGATCGGGCGGCTGCGCCACGTCACCGTCAACTGGAATGTCGAGAATTATGGCACGCGGATGCGGATCCGGAACTGGAAGGCGGACGGTGCGGAAGGCGGCGGCGCGCTGGGCAATTTCGTCAGCCACAGCTTCCATTATCTGGAATGGCTGTGCGGTCCCATCGCCGGGCTGTCGGCGCGGCTCTCTGGCCTTCCCGACGATCCGGCTTTCGAGACCGGCGCGACCATCAGCATGGGCTTTCGTTCGGGTGCCGCCGGTACGGTCGTGATGAGCTGCGCCTCCTATCTCGGCTCCGGGCATCGTCTGGAATTCTACGGGGACGAGGGGACCCTCACGCTGGTCAACGCCACGCCGGACTACATGCGAGGTTTCGAATTGCGCGTTGCCCGGCGTCCGGCGTCCGCGCTGAGCCCGGTCGAAGTCGACGATCCCGTGGACCGCCAATTTCCGGCCGATGGCCGGATCGCGCCGGTTTCCCGGCTTGCGGCCGACTTCCTCGACGCCATTGAAACCGGGCGTCCGGCCGTTCCCGGCTTTGCCGAAGGCCTTCGCGTTCAGGTCTTGCTCGACACCGCCCGCCATGCCAACAAGCTGGGCCGTTGGCTGGATATCGAGCCGAAAGTCATGGAATAATCGACGTGAGTTCAATTCTGGTTACCGGAGGCAGCGGCTTCATCGGCTCGGCGCTGGTCAAGGCTTTGCTTCGGGCCGGCCATGCCGTCAGGGTGCTCGACGATAATTCGCGGGGCGCGCTGCGCAGGCTGAAGGACGTCGAGCAGGACATCGAATTCATGGCCGGCGATATCCGCGATGCCGCCGCGGTAACCCGTGCAGTGCGGGGCATGGATGAGGTTCATCATCTCGCTTTCGTCAACGGCACTGAATTTTTCTACAGTGCGCCCGAACTGGTGCTCGATGTCGGCGTCAAGGGCATGATCAATGTGATCGACGCCTGTCGCAGCGAGGGCGTCGGATCGCTGGTGCTGGCGTCGAGTTCGGAAGTCTATCAAACGCCGCCGCATGTTCCCACCGACGAGCATGCGCCGCTGATGGTCCCCGATCCCGGCAACCCGCGCTACTCCTATGGCGGCGGCAAGATCATCAGCGAACTGATGGCGATCAACTACGGGCGCAAATATTTCGATCGCGTGCTGATCTTCCGTCCGCACAATGTGTACGGCCCGGACATGGGTTGGGAACACGTGATTCCGCAGTTCGCGCTGCGGCTGAAGCAAGCCATGGCCGTCAACTCCAGCGGCAAGGTGCCGTTCGAAATTCAGGGCGACGGCAGCCAGACCCGCAGCTTCTGCCATGTCGACGACCTCGTCGCGGGTGTCATGGTGATGCGCGCCAAAGGCGAGCATCTCGGCATCTATCACATCGGCACCACCGAAGAGTTGACCATCGGCGACGTCGCCCGGCGCATCGCCGTCCATGCCGGGCGCGACATCGAGCTGGTCCATTTGCCGGCGCCAACAGGCGGCACCGACCGGCGCTGCCCTGATATCGCCAAGCTCTCGAAGCTCGGCTATGCGCCGGCCGTGCCGTTCGCGAAGGGGTTGCCGCCAACCGTGGATTGGTACTGGGCGCATGAGGGCTTGCGCTGAAGGTCCGATCCGTCGCATCACGAATAGCTTCCAAGGAGATCCAGCCGTGTTCCCGAAAAAGATTGCCCGCGCCGCCGGCTCCGGCGGAAGCGTCCCGGTCGAATGCTGCCAGATCTGCGGCAACGAGACGCTCGCGACCGTGCTGTCGCTCGGCTACATGCCGCCGGTGAATCAGATGGTGCCGATCGGCCAGGTGCCGCGGCAGCAGCCGTGGTTTCCGACGGTCCTGCTGCATTGCGCGGAATGCGAACTGGTGCAACTCGGCCTGGCGGTCGATCCCGTGATCATCTTTCCTCCGGAATATCCCTACACCAGCGGCATGACCCGGATCCTGCGCGAAAATTTCGCCGATCTGTACGCCGAATCCTCGAAGATGCTGGGTCTCACCAAGGACGATCTCGCCGTCGATATTGGCTCCAACGACGGCACGTTGATCTCGAATTTCCAGAACGGCGGCCACCGCATTCTCGGCATCGAGCCGACCGACACGGCCAAGATCGCTTCCGAGCGTGGCATCCCCACCTTGCAGCGCTATTTCGGCAAGGAAGTGGCGCGCGAGGTGAAGCAACAGCACGGCGCCGCAAAGGTCGTCACCGCGGCAAATTGCTTCGCCCATATCGAAGACGTGCATGCGATCGTCGAAGGCGTCCTCGAGATGCTGGCGCCCGACGGCGTCTTCGTTTCGGAATCGCATTACCTGATCGGCCTCTTGGACAGCCTGCAATACGACACCGTCTATCATGAGCACCTGCGCTACTACTCGGTCGGCAGCCTGGCGCACCTGCTCGGCATGCACGGCCTTGAAATCTTCCACGCCCGCAAGATTCCGACCCATGGCGGCTCGATCCGGGTGTATGCGGCGCGCAAGGGTGCGCGGCCGGTGCAGCCGAGCGTGCGCGAAATGCTCGATGCCGAGCCGGCCGGCGAGGCGATGCAGAAGCGGCTGGCGACCTTCCGCAATGATGTCATGCTGTCGAAGCTGCGGCTGCACACCATGATCCGCGACATCAAGGAAAAGGGCGGTCGCATCTGCGGCATCAGTGCGCCGTCCCGCGCTTCGACGCTGGTCAACTATGTCGGGCTCGACGAAGCCATCATCGACTATGTCTGCGAGATACCGGGCTCGCTCAAGATCGGAAAATGCATGCCCGGCACGCTGATCCCGGTGGTCGATGAAAGCCGAATGTTCGAGGACCAGCCGGATTGCGCGATCATCTTTTCCTGGCACATCGCCGATGAACTGGCGCCGAAGTTGCGGGCCAAGGGTTACAAGGGCATGCTGATAACGCCGCTTCCGGTGCCCCGCGTTTTATAGGTCGCAACGCGGCCGTCTCTAAGGATGGGCTGCGGGCGAGAGCAGAAAAGGTAACGCCTGCCATGAGCAACAATTCCTCCCAGTCGCTCGGCGACCTGCTGAAGCCCTACGTGGCGCCGTTTCGCTACGACGGATCCGGCAAGTTCCATCTGAAGTCGCACCAGACCAACGAGAAGGGCGGTCTCGACAAGGATAGCGCCGGCAAGATTATCGAGGCCAACCGCAAGCGGTTGAACGACTTTCAGGAAAAACTCTACGCCCAGGACCGCTGGTCGCTGCTGCTGATCTTTCAGGGTATGGATGCCTCCGGCAAGGATGGCGCGATCAAGAGCATCTTCGAGGGCATCAACCCGCAGGGCTGCGACGTCCATTCCTTCAAGCAGCCGACCTCTCACGAACTCGATCATGATTTCATGTGGCGCAGCACGATCGCCCTGCCGCAGCGTGGCCGCATCGGCATCTTCAATCGCTCTTATTACGAGGAATGCCTGGTGACGCGGGTGCATCCGGAACTGCTGGACAAGCAGAAGCTTCCGCCAAAACTGATCACCAAGGATATCTTCCACGAGCGGTTCGAGGACATTTCGGCGTTCGAACGCTATCTGGCGCGCAACGGCACGGTGGTTCTGAAATTCTTCCTCAACCTCTCGAAGGACGAGCAGCGCGAACGCTTTCTGGAGCGGCTGGAGGAGCCCGCCAAGAACTGGAAGTTCTCGATGGGCGACATCACCGAGCGCGCGCTGTGGCCGCGATACATGGCGGTGTATCAGGACATCGTCCGCCACACC
>JBKJUA010000291.1:0-3596 GCA_046590305.1 Bradyrhizobium sp. | reverse complement strand
GTCGATCTGTTCCGGCGGCATCGGCCGGCTGATCAGATAGCCCTGGATGTCGGTGCAGCCGTCGGCGGCGATACGGGCCATCTGCTCGTCGGTCTCGACGCCTTCGGCGACCGTCGTCATCCCGAGGCTGTGGCCAAGCGAGGCGATGGCGCGCACGATCGCCTGGCCGACCGCATCGTTCGACGTGCCGCGAACGAAGGATTGATCAATCTTGATCCGGTCGAACGGAAAGCTGCGCAGATAGCCCAGCGACGAGTAGCCGGTTCCGAAATCATCGAGTGCGACGCGAACGCCGATGCCGCGAAGGGTCTGCAGCATGGCGAGCGCGATTCCCCGCGCACCGAGGCCGCTTTCCGCCAGCGCCGACAAAGCCGTGGTGACGAGATCGGGTTGTTGAACTCGATCGCCGAGACGTTGACGGAAACATTGTGCGCGCCGGGCCGCATCCCAGGATGACTGCCATGCTGGCCGCATGGATCGGCTTTTGCACGGGTAATTCACAGATTCACAAACGGCAGTGAGCAAAATAAAAGGCTACAAGTGATCTGTCCGGTTGCCGACATAAAAATTTGATAATACGTTTTCAAATATGCCGTCTTTGAGAACCGCCAATTGAAAACAAGTCGCTTTTAAGTGATAATCGGCTATCCCGTGCATGAAATATGGAAGCCCCAGCCAGCTGAATGCGCAGATGGAATCGTTATCGGAACCAGTTGCCGGGAGTGATGGCGCGCCTTCCGAGGAGGCCCTCCGAAGAGTTGAAGATTTCTACGAAATAGCCAATAACCTTCCGACGCTGTGCTGGATGGCGGACGCTGACGGGAGCATCTTCTGGTACAATCGTCGTTGGTACGAGTACACGGGGACCTCACCCGAGAATCAGCAAGGCTGGGGCTGGACCTCGGTTCACGATGCCCATCGGCTGCCCGATGTACTGCATCGCTGGAAGTACTCCATCGCCACGGGCGAACCATTCGAGATGACTTTTCCGCTCAAGGGTGGCGATGGGATTTTTCGTCCTTTTCTAACGCGGGCGGTTCCTGTGCGAGACGCAGCAGGCACAATCGTTCGGTGGTTAGGTACTAATGCTGACATCTCCGCCCAGATCGCCGCCGAATCCTCGTTGCGTGAAAGCGAGGCGCTTTATCGGTCCGCTTTGACCGCTGGCAGAATGGGCACCTGGCAAACCGATTTGATCAACAAGACGCGGCTGTGGACGCGAGAGGGTATGGCTTTGTTTGGCCTCGACCTTGCCGATGGGCGCGGTCGCGTCGGGGGCGCCGAAGACGAATACTGGTCTGCGTTACATCCGGACGACCGGCATTTGATGCATGCATTCCACGAACTTGCAGACAAGCAGGATTCATTTACGTCCGAATACCGCGTGGTTCGGCCCGACGGCACAACTCTCTGGCTTAGAGGCCACGGCCACGTCGTCGCGCGTACGCCTGACGGAAAAGCTCACCGCATGGTCAGCATTGTGGCCGATGTGACCGAGCGCAAGGCCGCAGAAGATCATGTTCAATTCCTGATGCATGAATTATCGCACCGGTCAAAGAATTTGCTCGCCGTAATCCAGTCGATTGCTCGCCGGACAGCTCGGACGACCGCGACCATGGAAGAATTCGAAAACCGGTTCGGGCAGCGCCTGCAGGGCATAGCGGCGTCGCACGACGTATTGGTTCTTAACAGTTGGCAAGGAGCCCCTCTCGCCGATCTTCTGCGCAAACACCTTGAGCCCTTTGTGGACGTTCAAAGTTCTCGTGTTGAACTTGGTGGACCCGACATTGTCGTTGGCGCGGAAGCCGCGCAGGCAATCGGGCTTGCGATCCACGAATTGACGACGAACGCCATGAAATATGGGGCTCTGTCGGTGCCGACTGGAATGATCAAAATAACTTGGGCGTTTGATGGTGATGCAGCCGCGCCGCGCCATTTGTTCTTGAATTGGATCGAGCAAGGTGGGCCGCCGGTCGTCCAGCCATCTCACAAGGGGTTCGGCCATGTCGTGTTCGACGACATGCTTGAACGCTCCCTCAATGGCAAGGTTGCCGTTGAATTCGCGGCCTCTGGACTGAGTTGGCGCGTCTCGATCCCGGCAGCAAACCTGATCATCGGAAAAGCAGGCGGCTGATAGCTGTTTCGCATCTCGCTCTCGTCCTCGAGTAACCCGCGCGCCGCCGGGCGTTGCCGGGCCGACTTCAGGTGGTGCGGGAAAGCACCCAACGGTGGCGGAAGTTTTAGGTATTTAAATACCTCTATCTAGCATTGCATGGGGTTGTTTTCGTTATTTCGGTAAAAGCCTTGGGGTTCTACCTCCGCCCCTGTTCCGGAACAGGGCAAAACTGACGCAAGCCTCGGGCGCATTCGCCGCGGGAATGCTGACGTCAATCGTCTTGCTGTATCCCCGGGCGTTGTTTGAAATTCGGATGACGACGTCTCAACCGTCTGCGGGTGCGACAGCGAGGACGTAATCCACGCCTCTGCAAGCGGAGAGGTGGATTTCTTCGCCTGCGCTCGCAATGACGATGCGAGAGAGTTGGCGACCACGTCCACTAATCCTTCCGGAACACGATCGACGCCATCCAGCCGGTCATCAGCGCCATCATGGCGGTGGCCAGGCCATAGAAAAAACCGTTGTTGCGTGCGGCGTTGGCGACGAACTGCTCGAAGCCGACCTTGACGATTTCGAACGCGGTTTCGGTCTTGGTCACGAGCGCGCCGTCGGAGAACAGCTTGATCTCGACATCATAGGTTCCGATCGGCACCTCGCCGGGCAGTGGAATGCCGGTGCGAAACAGCGTCGGGGTCAGGAACGTTACCGCCGACGTCTCCTCGCGATAGAGGCCGTGCTGCGTGCGCAGCCGCACGAAGGCGCTGCGGAACGGATCGTTCGGCACCACGTCGGCAAAGTCGGGCCCGACCCGTTGGGTCAGCAGCACGTTGTTGAGGCCGAGCTGCTGCCGCCGCATGACCTCGGGCGAGGCGAAGGCGTCGAACGGCCGGTTGGAGAACAGCGCGAGATAGGCCGGCACCTGAAGAAACTGCCGGGAGTCAGTGTTGATCCAGATGCCGAGCCTGCGCTCCTTGCGGCGCGTCACCATGTCGGCGCGCGGCCCGGAGACGGTGACGACCAGATCGTAACTGGTGCGGTTCGCAGGCGTCGCGGCGTCCTTTTCGACCGAGCCGAACAGCACCAGTTCCTCGCCGGAATAATTCGGCGTCACGGTGACGCGGTGGTTCGAGACCGACACGATCAGCCGCTCGGCGCGGGCCGGCACGGCCGCGGCAGCACTCAGCGCCAGCGCGAGGACAACGGCTGCGAGCGGGGCGCGCGCGATCATCCGGCACCCCCGGTTTCCCGGACGGTGAAGAGCTCATCGGGGCGGATCCCGAGTTCGACCGCAAAGCGGATGCCGACCGCGAGAATCAGGAGGCCAAGCAGCAGCCGCAGATGCTCGCCGCGAATCTTCTGGCCCGCCCGCGCCCCGAACTGCGCGCCGGTGACGCCGCCGACCATCAGGATCAGCGCCAGCACCGCATCGACCAGATGATTGGTGACCGCGTGCAGCATGGTGGCGATCACCATGGTCACC
>JBKJUA010000184.1:0-10442 GCA_046590305.1 Bradyrhizobium sp. | reverse complement strand
GCCTCTTTCTCATAATCATAGCCGCCGCCGGCGACCGTGAAGCTCGCGCCCTTCGGCGTCACCACCCTGAATTTCGGCATTTCCGGCTCCCCGATTTGACATTTCGGTGTTGGTTATGACCGCGACGGTCGTCGCCGCCTCTCCATTCCAGCATCTTGATCAGCTTCGCACAACTCCCGGCTGCCATGGCGAAAAAAGCGGCGGTTGCGCGGGTCCTTATCAAGGTTCGCGCGGCGTAAGGTTGCTTCGTAGGGTGGGCAAAGCGCAAGCGTGCCCACCAACTTAGCCAAGTCGAGAAATGGTGGGCACGGCGAAGACGCCTTTGCCCACCCTATGCGGACCCCGCCTCTACTGCTTCTCGATGCCGGCGTCCGCGATCAACTTCTCCCACAGCACGAGCTGCTCCTTCAGGAACGCATCGAACTCTTCCGGGGTGCCGGAGAAAGCTTCCATACCGCGCTCGCCGAGCTGGCTCTTGATATCCGGCCGCTCGATCACCTTGCGGATTTCCGCGTTCAGCCTGGTGACGAGCTCCTTCGGCATGTTGGCTGGAGCGAGCCAGCCCTGCCATGAGGTGATGTCGAAGCCCTTTACCGTCTGGTCCATGGTGGGAAGGTGGGGCAACAGCGCCGAGGGTCGCTTGGTCGTAACCGCAAGCGCCTTGAGCGATTTTGCGTTGACATGCGGCAGCCCGGTCGGAACGTCGATGAACATCATCGAGACGCGGCCGGCGATCAGATCGGTCAGGGCCGGCGGTGAACTCTTGTAGGGAACGTGCAGCATATCGATGCCCGCGAGGCGGGCAAACGTCGCGCCCGAAACGCTCGCCGACGAACTGCCGCTGGCATAGGACAGCTTGCCGGGATCCTTCTTGGCCAGCGCGATCAGCTCCGCCACCGAGTTTGCGGCAATGTCGGGATGGATCACCAGCATGAAGGGCAGGTCGCCGGTCCGCGCGATCGGCGTGAAGTCCTTGATCGGATCGTAGCTCATGGTCTTCAGCAAATAGGGATTTGCCGAATGCGTGGTATTCGTCGTCACGAACAGCGTGTAGCCGTCCGGCGCCGAGCGGGCGACATAGCTCGCTGCGATCGAGCCATTGGCGCCCGCCTTGTTTTCTATCACCATGCTCACGCCCAGCCCGGTTCCGACTTCCTTCGAGACCAGGCGCGTCGTGGTGTCGGTGCCGCTGCCGGCGGCGAACGGCAGCACCAGCGTGATGTTGCGGTTCGGGTAGGGCGCCTGCGCGGATGCCGCGGATGTCAGTCCGGCGAAGATCACTGCGAAGGCCGCAGCCGCAGCCAGGCGTTGTGTCGATAGCGAAATCATTCCGTTTCGTCTCCCTTGGAGCCTTCTTGGGGCTTTCTGATGGATTTCTTGCCGACCACGCTAGCCTGCCCGGGGCCAAAACGAAAGCCGGTACTGCGCCGCAACTCAGACTGCCGCCGATGCAGGTCTTGAGGCGATCACCACGCCGGCCAGCACCAGCAGATATCCCGTCAGATGGAACAGCCGCGGTTGCTCGCCGAGCAGCAGGATCGCCATCGCCGAGCCGAATACCGGCACCAGATGCAGGAACGGCGAGGCGCGGTTCGGTCCGATCAGCGCGATACCGCGGTTGAAGAACAAATAGGCCAGCGTCGATGGAAAGATCATGACGTAGATCACCGTCGCCAGCGTCAGCGCATCCGGCTTCAGCCGGACGCCGTTGGAGAACTCCCAAACCGAGAACGGCAGCAACAGCAGCGCGCCGCAGCCGATGGTAAAGCAGATCAGCGACAGCGGGTGGATCCTCGGCCGTCGCGTGATCAGCGCCGAATACAGCCCGAAGCTCAGCACCGCGCCGGCGAACATCACGTCGCCCCGGTTGAACTGGATATGGACCAATGCCGCGAGATCGCCGCGCAAGAGGATCGTCAACACGCCCGCGAGCGAAATCGTGATCCCGGCGAACTGCGCGATGCTGAGCCGCATCCCGAACAACAGCAGCGACCACAGCGCCACGAACAGCGGTCCCGACGACTGGATCAGCAGCGCGTTGAGCGCCTCGGTATACTGCAGCGCCCAGTAGGAAATCGCGTTGTTGAAGGCGAAACCGGTAGCCGACAGCCCCACCATCAGGGGCAGGCGTGTGCGCATCGCTGGCCAGTCCTGTTTCAAATGGGGCCAGGCAAACGGCATCAGCATCAGGAAGGCGCCGATCCAGCGCACGCAGGACAGCGTCATCGGCGGCACATGGCCGGCGACATAGCGTGCGAGCACGATATTGCCGGCCCAGAACAGCGAGGTCAGGCTCAGGAGCAGATAGGGCTGGTTATTGAGCCACTTGACCGGACCGGGGGCAGGCGGCGGTGCGGGAGTTGTCATGTGCTTCGGGAGCAGTTGTGCCAAAATTCCGCCGCACGACAAGTCCCGCATCCGCAATGCTACAATACCGGAATCAGAGCGGGCGAGGAGCAGGCGATGGGCGTGGATCTGTTGAATATCGTTGGGCTGAAGCAGCTGGAGCAGCAGGGGCCGGTCGTGATGGTGAACCTGATGCGGTTTCATGACCGCTCGCTCGATGGCGATGGCTCGGGCTGGGATGCGTACCTGCGCTACAGCGCCCTGACGGTGCCGATGATCAAGGCGCGCGGCGGCACCCTGCTGTGGACCGGCGACGCCAAGACGGTCGCGCTGGGCGACCAGGACGGCAACCAGTGGGACTATCTGGCGCTGGTGTATTACCCCTCGGTCGCCGCCTTCATCGACATGATGACGTCTGACGACTACGAGATCCGCTGCGATCCGCACCGCCGCAACGGTTGCGCCGAGCACGTCATCATCGCGACGGCGGAAGCCTACAGCAAGTTCAAGAAGTAGGGTGGGCAAAGGCGCGCCCTTCGCGCCGTGCCCGCCATCTATCGGATCGTGATCTTGAAATGTTGGGCCCGCTGCGCTTTGCCCACCCTTCGCGATCAGCTGATCTCCCCCCGCACCATCGCCGCGGCGTCGCACATCGCCTTCAGCTTGCCGAAGGCGACCTGGCGGGGCATGTATTTCATGCCGCAGTCGGGTGCGGGGATCAGCCGTTCCGCGGCGACGTATTTCAGCCCGTTGCGGATGCGATCGGCAACCACGGCAACGGTTTCGATTTCCGGATTGCCGAGGTCGAGCACGCCGAGCATGATCTTCTTCGAGGACAGATCCTTGAGCACGCCGAGATCGAGCTTCGGCTGCGCTGCCTCGATCGAAATCTGGTCGGCCGTTGTATCGGCCAATTCCGCCAGGAACGAATAGCCCGCGGGTTTGGTCGAGCCCGGCACCACTGCGGCATAGCCAAAACACAGATGCACCACGGTCGGCACCGTGATGCCGCGCAGCGCGCGGTTGATCGCCTTCACCGCATAGCGTTTCGCCAGTTCGGGATTGTTGCGTACCCAGGGCTCGTCGATCTGGATCACATCGGCGCCGGCCTTCTGCAGGTCGAGCGCCTCGGCATTGACGGCTTCGGCGAAGGCCATCGCCAGTTCCTCGTCGTTCTCGTAGAATTCATTCTTTGCCTGCTGGCTCATGGTGAAGGGGCCCGGCAGCGTGATCTTGGCGGCGCGGTCGGTGTTGCGGCGGAGAAACTCCATGTCGCGCCGTTCGACCGGCTGGGTGCGGCGAACTTTTCCGACCACGCGCGGCACCGGGGTTTCCAGTCCCGAGCGCGATTTTATCATCGCGGGATTGTCGATATCGATGCCCTCCAGCGCGGTGGCGAAGCGGTTCGAGTAGCTCTCCCGGCGGATTTCGCCATCGGTGACGATATCGATACCGGCCCGCTCCATGTCCCTGATGGCGACGATGGTGGCGTCGTCCTGCGCTTCCTGCAGATGCTCCTGCGGCAGCCGCCACATCGCGTGCAAGCGGGTGCGCGGCACCACCTTCGACAGCATGGCGCGGTCGACCAGCCATTCCGGCTGCGGGTAGCTGCCGACCACCGTGGTCGGCAGCAGATGCTTCGGCATGTTCAAGATGCAAACCGCCGCACCAGGTCCGGCGTAATCTCGCCGATACTGCGGATGCCGAGCAATGCCAGATCGCGATTGATCTCGTCCATCAGCAGGGTCAGCGCGCGTTGCACGCCTGCTTCGCCGCCGGCCACCGCCGCATAGAGCAAGGGTCGGCCGACGAACACGAACCTGGCGCCGAGCGCCAGCGCCTTGATCACGTCGGTGCCGCGCCGGATACCGCCATCCAGCATCACGGTCATGCCGCCTGCTTCGGCCGCGATCTCCGGCAGCGTGCGCAGCGCCGACACGGTGAAGTCGAGCTGGCGGCCGGCGTGATTGGAGAGGATAACGCCATCGACGCCGCTCTCGCGGGCGATGCGCGCATCCACAGGCGAGATCAGGCCCTTGACCACCAGCTTGCCTTTCCAGCGGCGGCGGATCAGTTCGACATGTTTCCAGGCGAGCTGATCGCGATGGCCGATGTTGCGCATCAGGTTCTTGGCCAGCACCGGCGGTCCGCGCCTGGCGTCCATGTTCTCGAAATGCGGCATGCCGTGATTCATCAGCGTGCGCGCCCAGACGCCGAACAGCCAGTGCGGATGGGTCACGGTGTCCCAAGCGACGCGCGGCGTGATCGCCAGCGGGACCTGAAACCCGTTGCGGATATTGTTCTCGCGGTTGGGCGGCACCGGCACATCGGCGGTCACGACGAAGGTGTCGTAGCCGGCGGCGGCGACGCGGTCGACCAGCGGCTCGATGCGCGAAGCCTCGCCGGCGAGGTAGGCCTGATACCAGGCATCGGGATTTTCCCGCCGCACATCCTCCAGCGTGATCAGCGACGACGCGCTGAGGATCATCGGCAGGTTCATCGTCGCCGCCGCGCGGGTCAGCACGATATCGCCGCGATAGGCGCACAGCGCCGACGAGCCCATCGGCGGAATACCGAACGGCGCCGCATAGGTCTTGCCGAACAGCGTGGTGGTGTGCTCGCGGCCGGAGACGTCGTTCAACACCCGCGGCACGAAGCCGTATTCCTCGAAGGCGCGGCGGTTGTCGCGCACCGAGGCGTCGGTCTCGGCGCCGCCCGAGATATAGCCATAGAGAAATTTCGGCAGCCGGCGCCGTGCCGTGGCTTCAAAGTCGTCGAGCGCGAGGTAACGCCGCAAGGCGCGGGGTACGGCGCTGCTTGCGCGTTGTACCGTGGGCGGCGGCGGGGCGGTGGGCGCTGTCTTGTCGTGCACGTTGGCGAGCCTTCTTCCGGGGATATTGGCTATGATGGTGAGACAGCGCGGCACGAGGGTCAAGCGCCGCCGCGGGCGCGCCGCTCTTTACCGCCTGGCGGGTGGGCGGCCGCCTGGTCTCTGGTCGGACTTGTTGATGGACGCGCTGAGGTCCTGCAGCATGCGGCGGGCGTCGGTCAGCGCGACGGCAGTGCGCTTGTCGAAGCTCTGGATCAGTTCGCGAAGCGAGATCACTGTCGGCAACAGGTCACCGCCATACTTGGCGCTGCCGACGTTGGCCAGGAACTTCTGGGTCTGGCCAAGGCCGTCGTCGATGCCTTGCATGACATCGTCGGCGGCATCCACGATGTCGGTGATGCGTCTGCCGTTGCCCGCCAGGCTCGCCGTAAACGTCTCGAAGTTCAGCAGCGTATCCTTCACCGCGACTTCATTGTCCTTGATGATCTTGTCGATGTTGCGCAGCGCCACCCGGATCTTCCCCTGCGTGTCCAGCAGCGCGTCCGGGTCGGCCGTCAGCACCGGCACGCCGTCCTTGTCCAGCGGAACCGGAGAGCCGTCGATTGCGCCGCCGGTCAGCGAGATCGCCGCCACGCCGGTCAGTCCCTGAAATTCCAGCCCGGCCTCGGTGTCCTTGCGGACCGGAGCGGTGTTGTCGATCATCGCCAGCGCCACCACCCGGCGCGGATTGTCCAGCGTCAGCGACACCACCTCGCCGACCCGGACGCCGTTCAGATTGACGCTGCCGCCCTTGCTGAGGCCGGATGCGGAGCCTTCGAAAACCAACCGAAGCGGGACTCGTCCCTGGACGCCGGTGTACTTCCGGTAACCTAGAAACGTGCCGAATCCTCCGGCGATCAGCGCCAGGGTCAACGATCCGATCAACAGGCTGCTCGCCCGCGGTTTCATGTCCGGTATCCAGCTGCAAACAGCATCAATGGATAGCGCAATTGCCGCGTCCAGTCACCGTTTTCCGGACGGGCAACGGGTTAGCCCGCGGCCGCGGGCTTGCGCGAGGCGATGAAAACACCTGATAGCACCAGCGCGAAGCCGATCACATGGAACAGCCGCGGATGTTCGCCGAGAAAGACGATGGCCATCGCGGCGCCGAACAGCGGGATGACGTGAAAGAACGCGGCCGCGCGGTTGGCGCCGATGAGGTGGACGCCGCGATTGAAGCACAGATAGGCCAGCGTCGAGGGGAACACCGCGACATAGAACAGCGTCAGCAGGTTGGCGGTATCGATCTGCATCAGCGGCCGGGTCATGAGTTCCCAGATCAGCAGGGGAACCAGCGCGGCGGCGCCGCAGCCGAAGGTGAAGCCGACAAAGGACAGGCCGTGGATCTGCGGACGCTTGAAGGTCAAGGTCGAGTACAGTCCGAAGATCAGGAGCGCGGCGACGAAGATGACATCGCCGATATTGAACTCGATGTTCTTCAGCGTCGTCAGGTCGCCCTGCAGCAGGATGACCAGCACGCCCGTCAGCGACACCACGAGCCCGCCGGCCTGCGCCAGCGTCAGCCGGATGCCGAGCAGGAGCAGCGACCATATCGCGACGAACAGTGGCGCTGCCGACTGCAGCAACAGCGTGTTCAGCGCCTGGGTATGCTCGAGCGCCCAGTATTGCATGGTGTTGAAGGCACTGATTCCGGTGATGGAAAGGATCACCATGGTGCCGAGCCGGCGGCGGATCGCGCCCCAGTCGCGCACCAGATGTTTCCAGGCGAACGGCAGGATGATGAGAAACGCCATCGACCAGCGCAGGAACGACAGCGTGACCGGCGGAATGTGCCCGGCAGCGAGCCGGCCGACGATGGCGTTGCCGGCCCAGCACAGCGCGGTGATGGACAGCAGCAGATAAGGCTGGTTGGCGATCCAGTTCCCGGAAGGGGCGGCGCCTGAAGCGTGGTCGGAAGCAGACATTCTCGGGGCTCGGTTCATGGCGCCGCGCCCGGCCCGGCGCGGAACCGGGCCGGAATGCTCGCCCGGCAGGCCTCACAGACACGGGTTTTGGCTGGCTATCAATGGCGGAAGGCGCATCTCGACCATGCGGGAGTTGGCCTGCTCACACCGCCAGCGCGTGCGCGACGGCGCCCGCGGCGATGGTGGCGTCATTGGGATCGATTTCGATCTGCAATCCGCGCTGCCCGCCATTGACGAACACGGTCAGGTGGCTCAGCGCCGTCAATTCGATCGCCACCGGCACGCGTTTTTTCTGCCCGAACGGGCTGATGCCGCCGACATGATAGCCGGTCAGCCGCTCGGCATCGGCCGGGCGCATCATGTTGGCCGCCTTGCCGTCGAAGGCCGCCGCGAGCTTCTTCATGCTGACTTCGCAATCCGCCGGCACCACCACGCAGACCGGCTTGCCGTCGACCTCGGCCATCAGGGTCTTCAGCACGCGGTTCGGGTCGACGCCGAGCGCCTCGGCGGCCTGCAGCCCGGTGCTTTCGGCGCTGGAATCGTAGACATAGGTGTGCAGCTTGAAGGCGCAGCCGACCTTCCGCAGCGCAAGGGTCGCAGGCGTGGTCTTCGACATGGTGCCATTGCTCCGACGTCACGTGCCGGAGTTCAGATAGCACGCTCGGACATCGCCGATCCAGCGCCACCGGGTCGCGCCCGGCAACGTGACCGGGCCAGCGCGATCACAGTCAGCGCCAGGCCGGTGCGGGCGACATTGCCTCTGTTGTCGTGTTGCGATGGCGCAAGGTCATCGGCAGAAGGGCGGCTAGGCTGGCGCCATGAACGAATCGTCCGACCAACCAGTCGGCAGCTTGCCCGCGCGCCTGTGGCGCCGGCTCGGCCCCGGCCTCGTCACGGGTGCCGCCGATGACGATCCCAGCGGGATCGCCACCCACAGCCAGATAGGCGCCCAGTTCGGCTTCGCCCTGGCGTGGACCTTCGTGCTCAGTTTTCCGTTGATGGTCGTGATCCAGGAGGTTGCGGCCCAGATCGGCTGCGTCACCGGGCGCGGCATCGCGCATAATCTGCGGCGGCATTATCCGCGCTGGCTGTTGCGACTGGTGGTGACGCTGCTGCTGGTCGCCAATATCATCAACCTCGGCGCCGATCTCGGCGCGATGGGCGCAGCACTTGCGCTGCTAATCGGCGGGCCGGATCAGCTCTATACCCTGCTGTTCGGCGTGATCTGCATCGTGCTCGAGGTCTGGCTCAGCTATCCGCGCTACGCGGCGGTGCTGAAATGGACCACGCTGTCGCTGTTCTCCTATGTCGCCGTGGTGTTCGTGGCCGACGTACCGTGGGCGACGGCGCTGAAGTCGCTGGTGGTTCCGACCATCGATCTTACCGGCGCCTCCGCGATGGCGATGGTGGCGATCCTCGGCACCACCATCAGCCCCTATCTGTTTTTCTGGCAGGCCGGGCAGGAGGTCGAGGAGCAGCACCGCCACCACGCCAAGCCGCTCTGCGTCTCGCCGAAGACGGCGGGGCCGGAGCTCGCCCGCATCCGCCTCGACACCATCGTCGGCATGGCCTTCAGTTCGCTGGTGTCGCTGGCGATCGTGTTCGCGACCGCGGCGACGCTGCACAACCACGGCGTCACCGACATCGCGACCTCGGCGCAGGCCGCCGAGGCGCTGCGTCCGATTGCCGGCGAATTCGCCTTTGCGCTGTTCGCCCTCGGCATTATCGGCACCGGCCTGCTGGCCGTGCCGGTGCTGGCGGGCTCGGCGGCCTATGCGGTCAGCGAGGTATTCGGCTGGGCCGAAAGCCTCGACGCCAAACCGAACGACGCCCGCGCCTTCTATGCGACGATCGCAGTGGCGACGCTGCTGGGCGCGGCGCTCAATTTTGTCGGGCTCGATCCGGTGCGGGCGCTTTATTGGGCGGCCGTGGTCAACGGCGTGCTGGCCGCTCCGCTGATGGCGGTCATGATGCTGATCGTGCGCAATCCGAAGGTGATGGGGCGGCTGACGGTGTCGCGCGCCATGGCGATCTGGGGCTGGGCCGCGACCGCCGTAATGGCTGTGGCTTCACTGGCGTTCTTTGTACTGCATTAGAATGACCAGGACTCCGCGGCCCCGGACGTTGCCTTCGCGCCGCCACAAATTTTCAGGGGATATCAATGGGTTGGAGACCTTCCAATGGGGTCCTGCGGCCCCGTTCTTGCTTGCTTCGATAGCCTGCATCCTTTATCCGATGGTATGCCTCGCATGCGAGCGGCCCCGGCCGTGATTTAGGCTGGGCGCATGATCCGGAAGATTGGGGACCGATTTTCCGAACCGATCAATCTCGGACCGGAACAGTTGCAGAGGGATATCTTTCGAAATGGCCAATGTCGTCGTCGTCGGCGCCCAGTGGGGCGACGAAGGGAAGGGCAAAATCGTCGACTGGTTGTCGGAGCAGGCCGACATCGTCGTGCGCTTCCAGGGCGGCCACAATGCCGGCCATACCCTCGTCATCAACGGCATCACCTACAAGCTGGCGCTGCTGCCCTCCGGCGTGCTGCGGCCCTCGAAGCTGGCGGTGATCGGCAACGGCGTGGTGTTCGACCCGCAGGCCTTCCTGGATGAGGTGACCCGGCTGAGGGGCCAAGGCGTCGCCATCAGCCCGGACAATCTGCGCGTCGCCGAGAACGTCACGCTGATCCTGCCGCTGCACCGCGAACTCGATGCGCTCCGGGAATCGTCCAACGCGTTGACCGCGATCGGCACTACGAGGCGCGGCATCGGCCCGGCCTATGAAGACAAGGTCGGCCGCCGCGCCATCCGGCTGATGGATCTGGCCGATCTCGACACCTTGCCGCACAAGATCGACCGCCTGCTGGCGCACCACAACGCGCTGCGCCGCGGCCTCCAGCTGGAGGAAATCGACGGCGGCGGCATCCTGAAGGAGCTGAGCGCGCTGGCGCCGCAGCTGCTGCCTTATGCCGAAACGGTGTGGCGGCTGCTCGACCAGAAGCGCCGCGAGGGCAAGCGCATCCTGTTCGAGGGCGCGCAGGGCGCGCTGCTGGACGTCGATCACGGCACCTATCCCTACGTTACCTCGTCCAACACCGTGGCGGCGCAGGCCGCGACCGGCACCGGCATGGGGCCGTCGGCCGTCGGCTATGTGCTGGGGATCTGCAAGGCCTATACGACCCGGGTCGGCCAGGGCCCGTTCCCGACCGAGCAGGACAACGAGATCGGCCGCAAGATCGGCGAGCGCGGCCGCGAATTCGGCACCAATACCGGCCGCCCGCGCCGCTGCGGCTGGTTCGACGCGGT
>JBKJUA010000089.1:0-3623 GCA_046590305.1 Bradyrhizobium sp. | reverse complement strand
GAAGGCCAGCGCCTTCGGCGATGCGCGCGTGCGCGAGGCGATGGATATGACCACCGGCCTCGAATACACGGAAGTTTATACCGACAAAAATTCCGGCGTGTTCGGGTTGCGGCGCGCCAACGGCATGGCGCCGATCGAGCCGGGCTATGAGGGCGCGACCCATATTTTCGATTTCCTGTGCGCGCAGAAGAAGCAGGGCGAGCACGGCAAAGCGTTTGCCTACAAGACCGTCAATTCGGATGTGCTGGCCTGGATCATCAGGCGCGCGAGCGGGATGACGCTGTCCGACCTGCTGTCCGAGCGCATCTGGATTCCGATGGGTGCGGAGGAGGACGCGCATTATCACGTCGACCGCATCGGCACCGAAAGCGGCGGCGGCGGGCTGTCGACGACGCTGCGCGATCTCGCCCGCTTCGGCGAGACCATCCGCAACCACGGCCGCTTCAACGGCCGCCAGATCGTGCCGTCCGCCGTGGTCGAGGACATCGCGCGCGGCGGCGATCCACAAAAGTTCAAGCCGGCCGGCTACACCACGCTATCAGGCGCGTCGTACCGGAACCAGTGGTGGGTGACGCACAATGCGCACGGTGCCTATATGGCGCGCGGCGTTCATGGCCAGGGTATCTACATCGACCCGAAAGCCGAGATGGTGATCGCGCGCTATGCCTCGCACCCGGCCGCCGGCAACGCCGCCAACGATCCCGTCACGCTGCCGGCCTACATGGCGCTGGCGAAGGATCTGATGGCGGGAGGCTGAGATCGCCGCCAAGTCGCAGGGTTAGACGATTGAAATTATCTTGAATGTAGATATGTTGCTACATATGTAGTTTGGAGCCGGAAATACGAGACCGTCGTGATCGGAGGCGCAGATGACAGTGACCACCCTGACCAGCCGTGAGTTCAATCAGGACGCCAGCGGCGCCAAGAAGGCCGCGCGCCGGGGCCCGGTCTTCATTACCGACCGCGGCCGGCCGGCGCATGTCCTGCTGACGATCGAAGACTATCGGCGCCTGACCGGAGGCAACATGAGTCTTGCCGAGGCTCTCGCCCAGCCCGGCGATGCCGACTTCGATTTCGAACCACCGCGTGTTGGTGACGAGATGTTCAAACCCGCCGATCTCGGCTGATGTTCCTGCTGGACACCAATGTCATCTCCGAACTCCGACGGCCGGACAAGGCGGATCGCAACGTGGTCGCATGGGCTGGCACGATACCAGCGGCTAACTTTTTTCTCTCGGCCATCTCGATTCTGGAAATCGAGCTTGGCGTGCTCCTGATAGCGCGCAAGGACGCCGCGCAAGGCGCAGTTCTGCGCGGCTGGATCGACGATCAGATTCTGCCTCGCTTCGACGGCCGCATCCTGGCTGTCGATACGGCTGTGGCGCAGCGTTGCGCGCGCCTTCATGTTCCCGATCGCCGCGCCGAACGTGATGCCCTGATCGCTGCGACGGCGATGGTTCATGGCTTGACCGTCGTCACCCGCAACGTTGCAGACTTCGAGCCCGTCGGTGTAGCGCTGCTCAATCCGTGGGAAGCCCGGCATGAAGGCGAGCCGGCTCGGCCACCGACTGTTCGTGATCGGCCATGAAATCTTCACTCTCACTCGGCCCGTTTTGAGATCGTCCCAGCGTTTGCCCTGCGGCACGATTATGCGGCTGCAACCGATCTTCAAGATGTCGACCTGATGCACATCTTCCGGAAAAGCGACAGCCTTGGGCAGCCGGATTGCCTGACCGCGGGTGCTGGTAAACACCCTGGAGCTCGCCATTGTTGGCCTCCGCATTGTAATACAGAATGCGGGATGGCGGCACAAAAGCGCGCCCCCTCCGCTATATGAAGTCGGTCATGCGGCGCGGGTGTTGGGGCGGGCGAAGGCGGCCTCCATCTCGCGCCGGATCTTGACGGCGAGATTGGCGGGATCGTAGGCGACGTCGTTCCATTTCAGGCGCTGACCTTCGGCGATGTCGGTCTTGAGCTTGACGTTGTGGGCGAGCCCGAGCGGAAGATAACCCTCGTCGAGCGAGGCCGTGGCGGGGGTCTGCTTGCCCCAGACGCAGAAGCCGCCTTCGCCGTCCAGCATCTCGCCGGCCTTGAGCGCGCGCTTGGCGGTGGCGACCACATCCGAGTTGAACATGACAGGCGCGCCCGTCGGCTCCTTGCGCAGCGCAGCCGAGGCCACGGAGATGCCGAGTTCCAGCCCGATCATGTGGATCGGTCGATACAGGCAGGCATATTTGCCGGTCTTGTCCGGCAGCATGCTGTACTCGCGAAAACACTCCTCGGTATAGGCGCTGTCGCTCTCGATCACGACATAGGTCCCCATCACGAGGCTGTTGGGGACATCGGTGCCGTCGCGATAGACCGAAGACGTCACCTCGGTCACCCCCTTGCGCTCCAGAACGCCGCCGTCCGATCGCGGCTTGCAGATCTCGGCATGCTCGAAACGCGTCGCCGGCGGAAACGACAGGCCCTCGGCCTGCGCATGAAGGCCGGTCGCGTTGCAGACCGCGGTCATTTCGATGCCCGACTTGGTGCCATCGACGAAGCTGTTGAACATCTTCGGATTGATCGAGTTGCGGTCCTTGATCTTCATGTACTTGTCGAGGATGTCCCAGACCGTGTCGGGCGTTGACTGGTGGTAGGTCGGGTGATAGCGCGTGCCCTTGCCGGCCGACACTACCTTGAAGCCCGCCGCGCGCGCCCAGTCGACATGGTCGGCGATCAGCGCCGGCTGGTCGCCCCAGGCGAGCGAATAGACCACGCCCGCCGCTTTCGCCTTGCGGGCCAGCAGCGGACCGGCGACGGCGTCGGCCTCGACATTGACCATGATGATGTGCTTGCCGTGCTCGATCGCTTTCAGGGCGAAGCGGATGCCGGCGCCGGGATCGCCCGTCGCCTCGATCACCACCTCGACACCGGGATGGGTGACGAGCTTGTCGGCATCGTCGGTGATGTGCGTGGCGCCGTTCTTGAGCGCATCCTCGATCGTGGCGGCGGCATATTGCTCCTGCGGCCAGCAGGCGAGGTTCAGCTGCGAGCGGGCGCGCGCGGTGTTGAGGTCGGCGACGCCGACGATATGCATGCCGTCGGTGTTGCGGGCCTGTGAAAGGAACATCGTTCCGAATTTTCCGGCGCCGATGATGGCGACCGTCACCGGCCGTCCGGCCGCTTGCCGTTCCCTGAGCATGCGATGCAGATTCATGTGAGCGCGCCTTCCGCTTTCGGCCGATCGATGATCGGGCCAGCCTCATCCAGTGAGGAATGACGACCGGAACAAGCGAGTGCCGGCCCCGCCGATGGCGGGCGACGTCTCCTCCGGATTGTCAGCAGCTTCTTTTGATGAGCTGCATTCCTCATTTTGGAGTGCTAGCATGACCAAACAGAGCAAAAAAGCGAATAAGGATGCCTTTATCGATGAGCTGGATTCGTCAATGATCGGCGATCTGCCGCCGCTGCAGTGGCTGTTGACCTTCCGCGCCGTGATGGAAGCCGGCAGCTTTGCCGGTGCGGCCAAGCTGTTGAACCTGACGCCGTCGGCGATCAGCCACCAGATGCGCGCGCTGGAAGGCATGCTGGATCGCCCGCTGTTCCTGCGCGTCAATCGAACCGTGATCCCGACCGAG
>JBKJUA010000010.1:0-2782 GCA_046590305.1 Bradyrhizobium sp. | reverse complement strand
CGGTGCCTTGGTTGGTTTCCGTGCGGGCATGACTGGTCTCCTCGGTAAGGGAGACGTCTTTTAACAGAAGAAATCCGAAACAATTTTTGGCATACCAAATACCACCATGTCAAGTTGCCAGTGTTTTCGGCATTTCCACTCCTGAGCCTGCCTTGACAATCCTGTCTCTGGCATACCAAATGCCATAACTGGCCAGGATCGGCCATACCAGATGCTGCAGTGGACGCACACCCGCGTTTGCGACGAAGGGAACCCCGACCGAATCGGCGCCACACAGCGCGGTTCCGGTGTTCGTGCCCGCTGCCGAGGGAATTAAAAAACAGACGTCAAGGAGGAAGCCAATGTCGAATTCCAAAGATGCGGTCCGCAAAATTCTGGATGCGGTCAAGGCGGACAAGCGCACAAGTCTGACGGCGCCGGAAGGCAAGCTGGTCTGCGATGCCTACGGCATCCCGGTTCCGAAGGAAGGCGTCGCCAAATCCGCCGCCGAGGCGGCGAAGCTCGCCGCCGATATGGGCTTCCCGGTGGTCATGAAGATCGTCTCGCCCGACATCCTGCACAAGACCGAAGCCGGCGGCGTGGTGGTCGGCGTCAAGACATCTGCCGACGCCGAGGCGAATTACGCGACCATTCTGGCCAACGCCAAAAAGTACAAGGCCGACGCCAAGATCGAAGGCATCCAGGTGCAGCAGATGCTGATGGGTGGCCAGGAAGTCATCATCGGCGCGGTGACCGACGGATCGTTCGGCAAGCTGGTGGCCTTCGGCCTCGGCGGCGTGCTGGTCGAGGTGTTGAAGGACATCACCTTCCGCCTTGCGCCGGCGACCAGGGACGACGCGCTGTCGATGCTCGACGGCATCCAGGCCCACGAGATGCTGAAGGGCGTGCGCGGCAGCGACCCCGCCAACCGCGACGCCATCGCCGACATCATTGTCAACGTCTCCAAGCTGATCACCGATTTCCCCGAGATCAGCGAGATGGATCTCAATCCGGTGTTCGCGACAAAAGCCAATGCCATCGCCGCCGACGTCCGCATCGTCGTCGACTTCGACCCGCCGGCGCCGAGGCCGCGCCCCAACCATGACGACGTCGTGCGCCAGATGAACCGGATCATGAAGCCGAAGGCAGTGGCGGTGATCGGCGCATCCGCCGAGAACGGCAAGATCGGTAACTCCGTGATGAAGAACCTCATCAACGGCGGCTACAAGGGCGAGATCTACCCGATCCATCCCAAGGCCGATGAGATCATGGGCAAGAAGGTCTACAAGTCGATCAAGGACGTGCCCGGCGAGGTCGACATTGCCGTGTTCGCCATTCCCGCCAATTTTGTCGCGGCAGCGTTGACCGAGTGCGGCGAGAAGAAAGTTGTCGGCGCGATCCTGATTCCCTCCGGCTATGCCGAAACCGGCAACATGAAGGGGCAGGAGGAAATCCAGGCGATCGGCCAGAAATACGGCATCCGCCTGATGGGGCCGAACATCTACGGCTTCTATTATACCCACGCCAATCTGTGCGCGACCTTCTGCACCGCCTACGACGTCAAGGGCTCGGCGGCGCTGTCGTCGCAATCCGGCGGCATCGGCATGGCGATCATCGGCTTCTCGCGCTCGGCCAAGATGGGCGTCTCGGCGATCGTCGGCCTCGGCAACAAGTCCGATATCGACGAGGACGATCTGTTGACGTTCTTCGAGCAGGACGAAAACACCCAGATCATCGCGCAGCATTGCGAGGACCTGAAGGACGGCCGCGCCTTTGCCGAAGTGGCAAAACGCGTCTCGAAGAAGAAGCCGATCGTGGTGTTGAAGGCCGGCCGAACCTCGGCCGGCGCCAAGGCCGCGAGCTCGCACACCGGCGCGCTCGCCGGCAACGACAAGATCTATGAGGACGTCTTCAACCAGTCCGGCGTAATCCGCGCGCGTTCGCTGCGGGACATGCTGGAATTCGCCCGCGGCATTCCGGTGCTGCCGACGCCGAAGGGCGAGAACGTCGTCATCATCACGGGAGCCGGCGGCTCCGGCGTGCTGCTGTCGGACGCCTGCATCGACAACAAATTGTCGCTGATGACGATCCCGCCGGATCTCGACGCCGCGTTCCGAAAATTCATACCGCCGTTCGGCGCGGCCGGTAACCCGATCGACATCACCGGCGGCGAGCCGCCGATCACCTACGTCAACACGGTCAAACTCGGGCTGGAAGATCCGCGCATCCACGCGCTGATCCTCGGCTACTGGCACACCATCGTGACGCCGCCGATGGTGTTCGCGCGCAACATGGTCGAAGTGAAGAACGAGATGAAGGCCAGGGGCATCGAGAAGCCGATCGTGGCCTCGCTGGCCGGCGATATCGAAGTCGAGGAAGCCGCCGACTACCTCTACCAGAACGGCATCGTCGCCTACGCCTACTCGACCGAAATGCCGGTCGCGGTGCTGGGGGCGAAGTACAAGTGGGCGCGCGGTGCGGGCCTGCTGTAAGAGTCCAACGGTTCAACGACGAAGCGCCGCTCCGGGAAACCGGGGCGGCGTTTTGCGTCCGCGATCGCGAAGTCATATCTGCTTAACGCATGGCTGCTGTTTGAATTTGAATCAAAGCGCTCACGGCGGCATTGCGAGCGAAGCGAAGCAATCCACTCCATTCTGGACAGCGACAGGATTTAGGGATGATATCTGGCAAAATGACACGATGCGGAAACTCGTCAATAGCACTGCCCCGCATCAACGTGGAGGAACGCCCATGACCCCCTTTCATGCACGCCTGCTCGGCGCCGCCGTTGCGCTGACGCTTG
>JBKJUA010000389.1:0-3136 GCA_046590305.1 Bradyrhizobium sp. | reverse complement strand
AAGATCGACGGCCTGTCGCTGTCGCTGCGCTATGAAGACGGCGAGCTGGTTCGCGCGGCAACGCGCGGCGACGGTTTTACCGGCGAGGATGTCACCGCCAATGTGCGCACCATCAAGGACATTCCGCACAGGCTGAAGGGCCGAAACATTCCCGCTGCCTGTGAGATGCGCGGCGAAGTCTACATGCTCAAGAGGGATTTTATCGAACTGAACAGGAAGCAGGCGGAAGCGGACGATACGGTGTTCGCCAATCCGCGCAATTCGGCTGCGGGTTCGTTGCGCCAGAAGGACGTCTCGATCACCGCGTCGCGCCCGCTGAAATTCTTCGCCTATACCTGGGGCGAGATGAGCGAACGTCCAGCCGACACCCAGCAAGGCATGCTCGACTGGATGGACAGAGCCGGCTTCGTCGTCAATCCGCGGACGAAGCTGTGCAAGGATGTCGATGCCGTTCTCGAATTCTATGGCAAGATCGGAGAAGAGCGCGCCACGCTCGGCTACGACATCGACGGCGTGGTCTACAAGGTCGACCGGCTCGACTGGCAGGACCGTCTCGGCTTCGTGTCGCGCAGCCCGCGCTGGGCAATCGCGCATAAATTCGCGGCGGAGCAGGCGACGACCGTTCTCAACGGCATCGATATCCAGGTCGGTCGCACCGGTGCGTTGACGCCGGTAGCCCGGCTTGAGCCGGTCACGGTCGGCGGCGTCGTCGTCTCGAACGCGACGCTGCATAATGAGGATTACATCAAGGGAATCGGCAACGACGGAAATCCCATTCGTGAAGGCGTCGATCTGCGCGTCGGCGATACCGTCGTGGTCCAGCGCGCCGGTGACGTCATCCCTCAGGTCGTCAGCGTCGTGATGGCCAAGCGGCCGAAGAACGCAAAGCCTTACAAGTTTCCCGATACCTGCCCGGTGTGCGGCAGTCATGCGGTCCGCGAGGATGACGAGGTCGTGCGCCGCTGCACCGGGGCGCTGATCTGCCCGGCCCAGGCGACCGAGCGGTTGAAGCATTTCGTGTCGCGGCTGGCGTTCGATATCGACGGGCTCGGCGACAAGCAGATCCAGGAATTCTATGCGGACGGTCTCGTGATGTCGCCGGTCGACATCTTCACGCTGCAGAAGCGCGATGCGCGTTCACAAAGCAGGCTGATGCAACGCGAAGGCTATGGCGAAACCTCGGTGCGCAATCTGTTTGCCGCCATCGATGCCCGCCGCAGCATCGAACTGCACCGCCTGATTTACGCGCTCGGCATCCGCCATGTCGGGGAGGGCAATGCCAAATTGCTGGCCCGGCATTACGGGACTTTTGAAGCGTTTCGCGACGCCATGCTGGCGGCAGCCAGGGGCGGCACCGGCGAGGGTAACACGACGGAGGCCTATCAGGACCTCAACGATATCGGCGGCGTCGGCGAAATCGTCGCGGACGCGGTGGTCGAGTTCTTCGCCGAGCCGCGCAACGTCAAGGCGCTCGGCCAGTTGATCGACGAACTCGACGAAGTGAATCCAGCCGAACGGCCGCGCAAGAGTTCGCCGGTATCGGACAAGACCGTGGTGTTCACGGGATCATTGACAAAATTTACCCGCGACGAGGCCAAGGCGGTGGCGGAACGCCTCGGCGCCAAGGTCGCGGGCTCGGTCTCGAAGAAGACCGACTATGTGGTAGCGGGCGAGGATGCGGGTTCGAAGCTGACAAAGGCGCGCGAACTAGGGGTGGCCGTGCTGACGGAAGACGATTGGCTGAAACTGATCGGGGAGTGAGGCGGTTATTCGGGAGTAAAACGATTACAAAGCGATGAACCTCCGTGTAATCCGCCTCATGAGACGCCTGCAATCGCCGCTGCTGGCAGTGCCATGAATTAGACCCGCGAAGCGCAACGATCGGCAGCCGCATTGGGCTCAGGCAGTGTTGACTTTCAGCTATAGGTATATTACTATAACAAGGTGGAAGATCTATTGCGCTCGCCCAAGCCCACGATTTTTGTGGGCTCCAGCCGGAAGGACCTGCAGGCATTCCCTGCGGCCGTTCGTGGTGAGATTGGCCAGGCCCTTTTTGAAGCGCAGCTTGGGGACCATCCACGTCACGCGAAACCTCTCAAGGGTTTTAGCGGAGTCCTCGAAATCCGCGACAATTTCGACGGCGATACGTACCGAGCGGTCTACACCGTGCGATTTGAGGGCATCCTGTACGTCCTGCACGCCTTTCAAAAGAAATCGACCGGCGGGATCGCCACCCCACAGCGCCATATTGAACTGGTCAGGCAGCGCTCAAGGATGCCGAAACCATTCACAAGGCAACGAAGGGAGACCGATGATGACTACCAGGAAGAAGCTGCCAGCCCACGAGAAGGGTTCCGGCAACATTTTTGCGGATCTCGGTCTGCCTAACGCCGAGGAACATCAGCTCAAGGCTGCGCTGGTGGTGCAGCTCAAGCGGCTTATTGCCGAACGCGAACTAACCCAGACGGCAGCCGCCAAGCTGATCGAGATGAAGCAGCCCGATTTATCGAAGTTGCTCAGGGGCGATTTCAGGCTGGTTTCAGTCGAGAAGTTGATGCGGATGCTGACGGCGTTCGCTCAGGATGTGGAAATCACGCTGAAGCCTCATCGGAAACGGGGCGAGGCTGGACGGATCACGTTCATATCGGCCGCGAGTTGATCCATGGACCAAGGCGCGCGAGCTTGAGGTGGCGGTGCTGAGCGAAGATGATTGGTTGAAACTGATCGGGGAGTGAGACGCTTGCGCTGCGTTGACGCAACGCGTCGGGTCCGCCAGACTTGACCCATAAACGACCAACCCGGAGGAAGTCATGATCAAGGTCAGTGTGATGTATCCCAACAAGGAAGGCGCGCGCTTCGACCATCAATACTACCGCGACAAGCACATGCCGCTGGTGAAGGCCCGGCTGGGCGACGCCTGCAAGTATTACACGATCGACAAGGGTCTTGCCGGCGGCGCGCCTGGCGATCCCGCGACCTATGTCGGCATGTGTCACATCTTCGCCGATTCGGTCGAGGCGTTTCAGAAGGGTTTTGGGCCGCACGCCAAGGAAATCATGGGGGATATCCCCAATTACACCGACATCGCACCGGTCATGCAGATCAGCGAAGTCGTTGTCGAGAAATGAAGCGAGAC
>JBKJUA010000219.1:0-2660 GCA_046590305.1 Bradyrhizobium sp. | reverse complement strand
GCGTCACGCCGCCGACAAACGCACCTGAAACCTGCTGCCGGTGGCCTCGGCATAGCGCAGCAGTGTCTTGGTGCTCGGAAGCGAGTGACCATTATCCAGCCGAGCGATGGTGGATTGGCTGGTGCCCATCCGCTCCGCGAGTTCGGCCTGGGACAGGCCGGCGCGCAGCCGTGGCCTCAGCAATTCCGCGGCAATCTCGAATTCAGGCGCGAGGGCGTCATACTCCGCCATGGCCTTGGTGTTGGCGAGCAGACGGGCTTTCAGTTTTTCGAAATGGATTGTCATGCGATGTCCTTTGCGCGCCGGAGCGCGGGTTGGGCAATCGAGTTGGGCCTCATTCGCGCTGCCGACAGCGTGGTAACTCTGCACCCTGAACGCGAAGCTCGAGACACTCAATTCGCCTTCGCCCCATCCGCCGGCACACCCGCCGCCGGCGCCGCCGCATCCGGTGCTCCCGCAGGCCGCCCGCCCGTAATCCGCTCCAGCACCGAGCGCACGGCGTCCCTTGTCTTGCGGTCCTTGACCGCATCGAGCAAAGGCGCTGCACCCGGCGAGCGGCGGAGCAGGCTTTCCGGGTCCGGGAAGATCAGCGGGTCGTCCCACGGTCCCTGCACCACGAACGGCAATTCGAACGCCGCGGCGGCGTTCGGTGCCGAAACGAGGCTGGCGATGCCCTTCATGTCGTATTCGCGCATCGGCACGGAGGCCGTGCCGGTCAGGGTCAGGCGCGCCGCCGGGCCCTCGACGCGGATGTCTTCGGCGGTGGCGATGCCGTCGCTGAATTTCAGCGCGACGGTCAGTCTGTCGTAGGGCGTCGATCCCGCGCGGAAATTGCCGGCGCCGGACAGCGGCCGGCGCTCCAGCCGCTTCAACAGCTGCTCGGCATTGAAGCCGGATATCGCGCCGTTCTGGCCGGTGAGGGTGGCGCTGCCGTCGAGCGACTGGGCGAGGCCGAAGGGACTGGCGCCGGAGGCAACCAGCGAGACGTTGAGATTGCCGCGGCCGGACAGTTTGGTGATGCCGAACAATTCGGAGGCGCAGGCCTGCAGGTCGACGTCGGTGAACTGGAACTGGGCCTTGATGTCGGCGACGGTGTCGGTGCGCGCGATTCCGAACGAGCCCCTGGCGATGCCGCCATACATCTGCGCCTCGCCGACGCTGAGCGCCAGCGCGCCGCCGCGCAAATTGGCGCCGAACGCGGTGCGTCCGAGTTTCGAGGAGCCGACCGTCACCTTCGCCGCCGACAGCCGCATGTCGAGGTCGGTGGTGGTGAGCGCGTTGAGGTCGAACAGCTGCCGGTTCCAGTCGCGTGCGCCGGAGGCGAGCAGGCGGAAGGTGGAGATGTAGGGCGTGAAGTCGAGATTGCCGGCGGCCAGCGTCGCCTGCAGCGTCTGGCGGTCGTTGTTGGCGTAGGTCATGACGCCCTCGGCGACATTGCCGTCGAGTTCGACATTGACGTTGGTCAGTGCGATCGAGGGCCCCACCACATTGGCGCGGGCCTTCAGCGCAAAGCGGCCGAACCCGCCGGTGCCCGGCGGCGGCTGGCCGGCCCAGCGCATGGCGTTGCGCAGCGACGGGCTATCGACCGTGACCGTGCCCTCCATCATCAGGCTGGTGCGGTTGGCGACGGTGCCGTCGAACGCCAGTTTCAGCGGCGCGCTGGCCAGTCGCGCCTTCAGGCCGGAGCGGTCGCCGGAAAGGGCGGCGACGAAATCGCTGGTGCTGATCGAGCCGTCGACCCGTTCGCCGCGCCAGTCGAACTGCCCGGTTGCCGCGAAGGAACGCGAGATCGACGGCCACGCCAGCGAAAGATCGATGTCGCCGATGGTCTCGGCGACGCGGTTGGCGGCATCCCGATAGGTGAGCAGGCCGTCCTGGATGCGAATTTCGGAGAACGACAGCGGGTTTTCGGCGCCGGGTTGCATGGTGCGCGCGATGGTATCGATGAACGGCGTCCAGTTGCTCTCGCCAGCGCCGTCGCGGACGACGCGGATATGCGGGCGCAGCATCATGACATCGGAAATCTCGAACCGCCGCAGCAACAGCGGCAGCAGCCGCAAATTCGCGGTCAGGACGTCGACGGATAGCGCGGGGTCGGCGGTCGCGCCGCCCTTCAGGCCGACATCGTGAAACGAGACGAAGCTGCCGGGAAACACCGAAACGTCGATCCGGCCGTTGACCACCAGATCGAGGCCGGTCACGGCGCGGATCTGGGCCTCCACCGCCTGACGCAGGGCGTCCCGGTTGAGAAACCAGGAAGTTCCGATCAGGCCGATCAGCACCACGCCGAAAAAAGCGGCAACCGGCATGCCGAGGCGCTTCATTCGTTGGGCCATCGTCAATGGCATATCCAAGTCTGGTTGAATTCGAAACCGGTCAAGCTGATGTCGGGTTGATCCATCGGGCCGCTGTGGAGTGAGCCGGGGCGGCAGGCCAACCCCCGCAACTTGATTGTTTTTCTTGACGCTTTCAAGGCCGGCTTTCTTTCCTCCGCCGCAAGCGCGGGAGAGGGGGCGCAGTTCCGATGCCGTGACAGGCAATCTGACCTCAGGGACACCGAAAACCCTCCGTCATTGACGCACTGCGAAGAATTCGCCTAATAATCCCGGTTAATGCGGGTTGCCAGTGCCCGGTCCGCCAGCGCCCTCCCTCCCATCAGG
>JBKJUA010000443.1:0-6993 GCA_046590305.1 Bradyrhizobium sp. | reverse complement strand
TCCACCGCCGACGTGCCGAAGCGCTCGCGGGTGGCCGGGCTCGGCATCATCATGCTGGCGCGGGAATCCGGCCGGCCGATCGTGCCCTTCGCGATGGTGACCAGCCGTTTCATACGGTTGAACAACTGGGACCGCACCACCATCAATTTGCCATTCGGCCGCGGTGCAGTCACCGGCGTCGATGCGGTGATCGTGCCGCCGGATGCCGATGCCGAAACCATGGAAAAGTGCCGCCTCCAGCTTGAGGGCTACTTGAACGAAGCGGCCCGCCGCGCCTATGCGATGGTCGGCCGCCCGGAGGCAGGCCTTGACTAACACCCTGCCGATGACGCTGCGGGTTTACCGGAAGCTGTCTTCGGCGATGATGCCGTTGGCGTCGGCGCTGATCAAGCGGCGGCTGAAGCAGGGCAAGGAGGATCCGGCGCGGGTCGGCGAGCGCCGCGGCATGAGCGCGGATGTCCGGCCGCACGGACCGCTGGTGTGGATTCACGGTGCCAGCGTCGGTGAAGTGCTGGCGGCCGCGGGCCTGATCGAACGATTGCGGGAGCTCAATCTCCGGATCCTGCTGACGTCCGGCACCGTGACCTCGGCAGCGATCGTCGCCAAGCGCTTCCCCGCCGATATCATCCATCAATACGTGCCTTACGATTCGCCGCGCTATGTCGGCCGCTTTCTCGATCACTGGCGGCCTTCGCTGGCGCTGTTCATCGAATCCGACCTGTGGCCGAATCTGATTCTGTCGAGTGCGGCGCGGCGGCTGCCGATGGTGCTGATCAACGGCCGGATGTCGCAGCGCTCGTTTCCGCGCTGGAACCGGATGAGCGGCACGATCTCGGCGCTGCTCGGCAAGTTCGAGGTCTGCCTCGCGCAGTCGACGCTCGACGCCGAACGCTTTGCCGCGCTCGGCAGCCGCAACGTCGTCACCACGGGAAACCTGAAGCTCGACGTGCCGGCGCCGCCCGCCGATCCCGCCAAACTGGAACGGCTGAGGTCGGTGACGCGCGGCCGCCCGATCATCGTCGCGGCATCGACCCATCCCGGCGAGGAGGAAATCCTGTGTGAGACGCATCGGACGCTGGCGGGATTCTTTCCGTCGCTGCTGACCGTGATCGTGCCGCGGCATGCCGATCGCGGCGAGGCGATCGCCCGCACCATCGAGGCTTGCGGTCTGCACGCGGCCTTGCGTTCGCGCGAGGAATTGCCGACGGCGACCACCGATATCTACGTCGCGGACACCATGGGCGAACTTGGATTGTTCTACCGGCTGGCGCCGGTCGTGTTCATGGGCGGCTCGCTGGTGCCGCATGGCGGGCAGAACCCGATCGAGGCGGTCAAGCTCGGCGCCTCGATCGTCCACGGCCCGCACGTGTTCAACTTCTCCGATGTCTTCGAGGCGCTCGATCGCGCCGGCGGCGCCAGGCAGGCCGACACCCAGGAAGCGCTGGTCAAGCAACTCGGCCAGTTGCTGGCCGATCCGGCGGTGCGCGACGTGTCGGTGGCGGCTTCGGCACGCGTGGTCGAACAGCTCGGCGGCGCGCTCGATCGCACGCTGACGGCGCTCGAGCCCTACCTGTTGCAGTTGCGGCTCGAGATGGGAGCGGCCAATGCGTGAGCCGGCCTTCTGGCACCGGCCCCCGTCCTGGATTTCGCGTTTGCTGATGCCGCTTGGCGCGCTCTATGGCGCGGTAGCGGGCCAGCGCATGCAGCGCGAGGGTTTCGATGCCGGCATCCCCGTGCTGTGCGTCGGCAATTATCACACCGGCGGCGCCGGCAAGACTCCCACCGTCCTTGCCCTCACGCAAGTGCTGCGCGATCTCGGCGAAACGCCGGTCGTGCTCAGCCGCGGCTATGGCGGACGGCTGCGTGGCCCGGTCATGGTCGACCTCGCGCGCCACGCCGCCGCCGATGTCGGCGACGAACCGCTGATGCTGGCGGCGGCGGTGCCGGTGGCGGTCGCGCGCGATCGCATCGATGGCGTCGCCTTGGCGCGCTCGCAGGGCGCCAGCGTGATCCTGATGGATGACGGTTTTCAGAATCCCGCGGTCGCCAAGGATGCCTCGCTGATCGTGATCGACAGCGATCGCGGTCTCGGCAATGCCTGCGTGTTTCCCGCTGGACCCTTGCGCGCGCCGCTGCATCAGCAACTCGCCCGCACCGACGCGCTGATCGTGATTGGCAATGGCGCCGCGGCCAACACCGTCGCCGCCGGGATTGCCGCACTGGGGCGGCCGGTACTGTCAGCGCACCTGAAGCCGACCGGTGCCTCGGTGGCCGCGCTCGCGGCCAGGCGCGTGCTGGCCTTCGCCGGGATCGGCGATCCCGGCCGCTTCTTCAGGACGCTGCGCGCCAGTGGAACCGAGGTGGTCCGGGAGCACGCCTTCGCCGATCATCATCCGTATGCGCAAGGCGAGATCGAGGCGCTGATCGCCGAAGCCGCGCGCGACGGGCTGACGCTGGTGACGACGGAAAAGGATCTCGCGCGGCTGCGCAGCGCCGGGGGCCTTCCGTCCTGGGTGAGCGCCATCGTGCCGTTCGCGGTGACGCTGGAGTTCGATGACGCCGCGGGGTTGCGCAAGTTCGTGAGCGACCGGCTGTTCAAGGCGAGAGAGAAAAAGTATCGCGCCAATCCGTAGGGTGGACAAAGCGCAGCGTGCCCAACATCTTGTCGGCTTGTCCTGTTCCGTCGAATGGTGGGCACGGCGCGAAGAGTGCGCCTTTTGCCAACCCTACGAATCCTAACCCTTCACCGCCGCGGGATAATGCCGCTGCAGTACTGCGTTCGGGATCGCGTAGGCCTCCTGCAGGTCGACGCTCCAGTATTTCAGCTCGTCGAGCGGGATCCGCGCATCGGTCACCGCGCAGCGCACATAGGTTCCCGGCGAGATCACGCGGAAATCGCCATCGAGATACTGCACCTGGGCTTCGCCATGGCCCGAGGGGCCGAATTTATTCAGCACGGTTGAACGTCTCCGGCCAGTCCCAGACGGTTCAGGGCGCAGGCTATCTGTTTTCCAGCATGCGATCTATCATGGATAGGTCGTGGTGTCCGCCCGTCAAACCCACCGATTTGTGATGATTTTCGGCTTTTGACGCATGATAGCCTTATGATCATCTGGACCGATGTCCCTCGTGGCAACCCGGAACGTGATGCGCCTTCTGTCAGCAACTGCATTCGTGACGCTCTTCTTGACGGCTGCCGCTGACGCTGCGCCGTTGCCGGCGCCGCATCAGGTCGAGATCCCCTTGAGCAGCGGCACGCTGCACGCGCAGCTGTACAAGCCCGGCGGCGACGGCCCGTTTCCGGTGGTGATCGCGCTGCACGGCTGCGGCGGCCTCGCCGGCCTTTCCGGGCCGGTGCAGCGGCGCTATCTCGACTGGGCCGAGCCCTTGCTGAAGGGTGGCTCGGCCGTGCTGCTGCCGGACAGCTACGGCTCGCGCGAGTTGGGGCCGCAGTGCCGCGTTAGGGAGCGCAGCGTCCTCGCCCGCCGCGAGCGGGTGGCCGATATCATGGCCTCGCGGCAATGGTTGCAGCAGCAACCCTGGGCGGCGCGCGACCGCATCAGCCTGATGGGATGGGCGGAGGGCGCCAGCGCCTTGCTGTGGGCGGTGCGTCCGCAATCGCCGACGCGCAAGGTCGAGCCGGATTTTCGCTCGGCGATCGCGTTCTATCCGGACTGCCGGATCTCGTCCGGCCTCGGATGGAGCGCACGGGTTCCGACGCTGCTCTTGATCGGCGCCAGGGACGACATCTCTTCGCCGCCGGCCTGCCGCCAGATGGTCGATGGCGCGCGCGGGCGCAGCGCGCTGGCGCGGATCGTGGTCTATCCCGGCGCCTTGCACGATTTCGACCGCGCCAATCTTCCGCCGCAGACGATCGGCGGCGCGGCCGATCCCGCGTTGCCCGAACGCGGCCATCTCGGCGCCGACCCGGGAGCGCGCGCGGATTCGGTGAGGCGGGTTAAGGAGTGGCTGGCGAGGTAGGGGCCATGCAGCCCTTAAAACAAGCTTCCCTGTCCAGCCGGCTTTACAAACCGCTTCGGCGTCGTGCCCTTCGGCCCGCTCCCCGCCGGCTTCGCTGGACGCGTCGTCAACGGCCGGTCCGAATCCGCGGTCGCGCTTACGCGGCCGTCGGCGAATTCGATGTTGAGATAGGCGCCCGGGCCGATCTCGGCCGCGGCATGCATGGGCAGGCCCTGTTCATCGCGCACCAGCGCAAACCCGCGCGCCAGCACGCCGCGATAGGACAGCGCCGATAACAATTGGCCGCTATGGGCGACCCGCGCGTCGAGCCGTTGCATCACGGTGGCGACGGCGCGCCGCGCGCGTTCGGCCAGCCGCAGCGTGCGTTCGCGCTGGCGCGCGATGGTCTGGCGCTGCGCCTGCGCATTGGAGAGTTTTGACGCCTTCAGGCGAATCTCGAGGCCGGCGAAGCGATCGCGGCGGCGTTGCACCAGCGAGCGCGCGCTGAGGGTCAATCGTTCGCTGTTGATGGTGAGCCGTTGCGCGGCGTGACTGACCTGCGCGTGCAGCACCCGCAACGTCAGTTTGGCGCTGCTGGCCGCAAAACGGCGGAAATGCGCGTGGGTATTGGCTTTCAAGCCGCGGGGCAGGGCGCTGGTCGCGCCGTCGAGCCGCTGCCGCGGGATCGCCAGCAACTCGCCGGCGGCCGGCAGCGCCCGCGCCGCGGCCCGCAGCTCGTTGCGGCGGCCTTCCTGGGCGCGCTGCCAGCACAGCATGGTGCGCCGCGCCAGCGCGGACACCTCGACGAACAGTTCGTCGCGCACCGGCACCGCCATTTCGGCGGCGGCGGTGGGCGTCGGCGCGCGCTTGTCGGCGGCAAAATCGATCAGGGTAATGTCGGTCTCGTGGCCGATCGCCGAGATCAGCGGGATCATGCTTTCGGCGGCGGCGCGGACCACGATCTCCTCGTTGAACGACCACAGGTCCTCCAGCGAGCCGCCGCCGCGCGCGACGATCAAAAGATCCGGCCGCGGAATTCTGCCGCCTTCCGGCAGCGCATTGAAGCCGCGGATCGCGGCTGCGACCTGTTCTGCCGAGCCCTCGCCCTGCACTTTGACCGGCCACACCAGCACGCGGCGCGGAAAACGATCCTGCAGCCGGTGCAGGATGTCGCGGATCACGGCCCCGGTCGGGGATGTGACGACGCCGATCACTTCCGGCAGCCACGGCAGCAATTGCTTGCGGGCCTCGTCGAACAGCCCCTCGGCGGCGAGCTTCTTCTTGCGCTCTTCCATCAGCGCCATCAACGCGCCGATGCCGGCGGGCTCGATCGCCTCGATCACGATCTGGTATTTCGACGAGCCGGGATAGGTGGTGAGCTTGCCGGTGGCGATGACTTCGAGGCCCTCCTGCGGCTTGAACCGCATCCGGCCGTGCACGCCCTTCCAGATCACCGCCTCGATCTTGGCGCTCTCGTCCTTCAGCGCGAAATAGCAGTGCCCGGAGGAATGCGGCCCGCGGAACCCGGAGATTTCGCCGCGGACGCGGACATGCCCATAGGCGTCCTCCACCGTCCGCTTCAGCGCGGAGGACAGTTCGGACACCGTGAATTCCGGCGCGTTGAAAAGGGGGTCGGCTGCGGGCATCTGAACCATAGAATCGGGCTTTTCGGGCCCATGCGCAAGGGCTTGGCTCGACTGTCCGGGCGGGTCGGCACATATCCACACCTGATCGGGGGCGTTTGTTGCAGCCCCCCTTCGCCGTGCTAAACCGTGCGCCTTATCGCGCGGCACACCCTCATCCGGCTTTCTTCATGAACATCCTCCTGCTCGGTTCCGGCGGCCGCGAACACGCTCTCGCCTGGAAGATCGCAGCCTCCCCGCTGGTGACGAAACTCTGGTGCGCGCCGGGCAATGCCGGCATCGCGCGGGAGGCCGAGTGCGTTGATCTCGACATATCGGCCCATGCCACGGTGATCGATTTCTGCCGGGCCAACAAGGTCGGTTTCGTGGTGGTCGGACCGGATGCGCCGATCGCGGCCGGCATTGTCGACGATCTCAATGCCGCCGGCTTCAAGGCATTCGGTCCGACCAAAGCGGCCGGGCAGCTCGAAAGCTCGAAAAGCTTCACCAAGGCGCTGTGCCGCGCCAACAACATTCCGACCGCCGCCTGGGAGCACTTCACCGATGCGGACAAGGCAAAGGCCTGGATCCGCGCGCGGGGTGCGCCGATCGTGGTCAAGGCCGACGGCCTCGCCGCCGGCAAGGGCGTCGTGGTGGCGATGACCGCGCAAGAGGCGCTCGACGCGGTCGACATGATGTTCGGCGGCGGTTTTGGCGATGCCGGCGCCGAGGTGGTGATCGAGGAATTCATGCAAGGCGAGGAGGCCTCGTTCTTCGCGCTGTGCGACGGCGAGCACGCGCTGCCGCTCGCCACCGCGCAGGACCACAAGCGCGCCTTCGACGGCGACCAGGGTCCGAACACCGGCGGCATGGGCGCCTATTCCCCCGCGCCGGTGCTGACCGAAGAAATCTGCGCGCAGGTGATGGAGCAGATGATCTATCCGACGCTGCGCGCGCTGGCCGCCATGGGCTCGCCCTACAAGGGCGTGCTCTATGCCGGCGTGATGATCACGAAAGACGGACCCAAACTGGTCGAATACAACGCCCGCTTCGGCGATCCGGAATGCCAGGTCCTGATGATGCGGATGATGTCGGATGTGCTGCCGGCGCTGATCGCCAGCGCCGACGGGCAGTTGAAGAATTTCAGCCTGCGCTGGTTCGATGATGTCGCGCTGACCGTGATCATGGCGACCAACGGTTATCCCGGCAGTTATGGCAAGGGCTCGGTGATCTCTGGCCTCGATGATGCCGCCAAGGTCGAGGGCGTCGAAATCTTCCATGCCGGCACGATCGCGAAGGACGGAAAAATTCTTGCCAATGGCGGTCGTGTGCTGAACGTCTGCGCCACCGGCAAGACCGTCACCGAAGCGCAGCAGCGCGCCTATGCCGCGATCGACAAGATCAAATGGCC
>JBKJUA010000408.1:0-5948 GCA_046590305.1 Bradyrhizobium sp. | reverse complement strand
GTTCATCGCGGAAGCCAAGCGTCACGGCACCGCGCAGGAAATCATCGATACCGCCGAGAAGCTGGGCTTCGACACCGGTGTCCGGGCGATCCACCCGTTCGATCCCGATTGGAAGCTGCCGGTATATGTCGCCAATTTCGTGCTGATGGAATATGGCACCGGCGCAATTTTCGGCTGCCCGGCACACGACCAGCGCGACCTCGACTTTGTGAATAAATACGCGCTCGGCAATATCCCGGTCGTGTGCCCCGAAGGCCAGGACCCCCAGAGCTTTGTCATCACCGACACCGCCTATGACGGCGACGGCCGCATGGTCAATTCGCGCTTTCTCGACGGCATGACCATCGAGCAGGCCAAGGCGGACGTAGCCAAGCGCCTGGAAACGGAAGTGCGTGGCAACATGCCGGTCGGCGAGCGGCAGGTGAATTTCCGGCTGCGCGACTGGGGCATCTCGCGGCAGCGCTATTGGGGTTGCCCGATCCCGGTGATCCACTGCCCGGCATGCGATGTGGTGCCGGTGCCCGATGCCGACCTGCCGGTGGTGCTGCCGGAGGATGTCAGCTTCGACAAGCCCGGCAACGCGCTGGACCATCATCCGACCTGGAAGCACGTCGCCTGTCCGCAATGCGGCGGCAAGGCGCAGCGCGAAACCGACACCATGGACACGTTCGTGGATTCGTCGTGGTACTTCGCGCGCTTCACCGATCCGTGGAACGAGAAGGCGCCGACCACGCCCGATGTCGCCAACCGGATGATGCCGGTCGACCAGTATATCGGCGGCGTCGAGCACGCGATCCTGCATCTGCTCTACAGCCGCTTCTTCACCCGCGCGATGAAGGCGACCGGCCATATCGGCATGGACGAGCCGTTCGCCGGCATGTTCACGCAGGGCATGGTGGTGCACGAGACCTATCAAAAGGCGGATGGCGGCTTCGTCACGCCGGCCGAGGTCAAGATCGATGTTAGCCCCAACGGCCGCCGCGCCACGCTGCTGAACACAGGCGAAGACATCACCATCGGGCCGATCGAGAAGATGTCGAAGTCGAAGCGCAACACCGTCGACCCCGACGACATCATCGCCACCTACGGCGCCGATGTCGCGCGCTGGTTCATGCTGTCGGATTCGCCGCCGGACCGTGACGTGATCTGGAGCGACGAGCGGGTGCAGGGCGCCTCGCGCTTCGTCCAGCGGCTGTGGCGGTTGGTCAACGAGTCCGCGGGAATCGCCCAATCAGCCCCGGCGGCACGGCCGGCGGCGTTCGGCGCGGACGCGCTGGTGCTGCGCAAGGCCGCCCATGGTGCGCTGGACAAGGTCTCCACCGGCATCGAGAAGCTGCACTTCAACGTCTGCCTGGCCCATATCCGCGAATTCACCAATGCGCTGGCCGAGGTTTTGGGCCGTGAAGGCAAGCCCTCGCCGGATACCGCCTGGTCGGTCCGCGAGGCCGCGGTCATTCTTGTTCAACTGTTCGCGCCCATGATGCCGCATCTGGCCGAGGAGTGCTGGACGGTTCTGGGCCAGAAGGGACTGATTTCCGAGGCGAATTGGCCCCAAATCGAACGCGATTTGCTGATTGAAGATACCGTGACGCTGGTGGTCCAGGTCAACGGCAAGAAGCGGGGTGATGTCACCGTGCCACGGGGCGCCGAAAATCCGGAAATTGAGGCTGCCGTTTTGGCTCTCGATGCGGTAAAACAGGCCCTCGGCGGCAAGGCCGTCCGCAAGGTTATTGTTGTTCCCATGAGGATCGTGAATGTCGTTGGCTAAGACCCGCATCGCCGCTCGGCTCCTGGTCGTGGCCGCCCTGGCGGCGCTGACGGCCGGCTGCTTTCAGCCGATGTATGCCGAACGGACCGACGGCACCCCCGGCCTGCGCGAAAAGCTGATGGGGGTGGACGTCCCCCCCGTCGACAAGCCCAACGCCTCGCGCGAGGCGCGGGTCCAGGTGGAAATCCGCAACGCGCTGAAGTTCAAGCTCTACGGCAACGCCACCGGCATGCCCCCGACGCACAAATTGGTGCTGCGGTTCGGCGCCAGCCGCTCGTCGCTGATGCTCGATCCCGCCACGGCGCTGCCATCGAGCGAAAACTACGGCATCGACGCCCAGTACAATCTGATCGATCTGACCACCAATAAATCGGTGATGACCGGAACTACCTTCGCGCGGGTGTCCTACGACATTCCCGGCCAGATGCAACGCTTCGCCCGCGCCCGCGCCTTCCGCGACGCCGAAGATCGCGCCGCAGCCGAGATCGCGGAAAACATCCAGACCCGGCTGGCGTCGTTCTTCGTCGCGGGTAGCTGACGTCGGCGCCACCCACTGAACGTCATCCTGAGTTGATCGATGGTCGCGCTTCGCGGAAAAGAGATCGACGCTTTTCTCGCCCGGCCCGATCCGGCGCGGCCGATCATCCTGCTTTACGGTCCCGATGCCGGCCTCGTGCGCGAACGGGCCGATGCGCTGCTGGCGTCCGCGGTCGACGACCCCAATGATCCGTTCTCGCTGGTGCGGCTCGATGGCGATGAGCTCTCCGCCGAGCCGTCGCGGCTGGTCGATGAAGCCATGACCATACCGATGTTCGGCGGCCGCCGCGCCATTCGCGTCCGCGCCGGCTCGCGCAGTTTCGCCGGCGGAGTCGACGCGCTGGCCGATATGCCCCTGAAGGATTGCCGCATCGTGATCGAGGCCGGCGAGTTGCGGGCGGAATCGCCGCTGCGCAAGGCCTGCGAGCGCGCCAAAACCGCGGTCGCGATCGCCTGCTATACCGATGACGCCGGCGCGCTCGGGCGATTGATCGACAGCGAGTTGCGGGTTTCGAACCTGGGCATCGCCGCCGACGCCCGCGCGGTCCTGATGTCGCTGCTCGGCGGCGATCGTCAGGCCTCGCGCAACGAACTGAAGAAGCTTGCGCTGTACTCGCACGGCGCGCGCGAGGTTACGCTCGACGACGTGATGGCGGTGGTGGCCGACGCCTCCGAGCTCAAGGTCGACCCGATCGTCGACGGCGCCTTCGCGGGAAAGCCGGACCTGGTGGAAACCGAATTCGCCAAGGCGATGGTAGCCGGCACCTATCCGGGCATGATCATCTCAGCCGCGCAGCGCCATGCCGCCTGGCTGCACAAGACCAGCCTCGCGGTGGCCGAGGGCGCGCCGATATCGACCCTGCTCGACAGCGGATTCCCGCGGCTGCATTTTTCAAGGAAGCCGAGCGCCGAGGTCGCGCTGCGCAATCTCAGCACAATGCGGCTGGCCGGAATCATCGAACAGCTCGCGACCGCCGCGCTGGAGACCCGCAAGCAGGCGACGCTGGCCGCCGCGATCGCGCAGCGCGCGCTGATGTCGATCGCGGTCAATGCGAAGCGGCGGGTGTGACGCAAAACACCGCCCTACCCCGTCGTCTCCAGCCGCCTTAAAATCTCGTCGAGCTGGTCGAGGTCGCCGTAGCGGATCTGCACGGTGCCGCCGGGATCGCGATGGTTGATGCTGACGGCCAGGCCCAGCATGTCGCTGACTCTCTTCTCAAGCGTGACCGTATCGGGGTCCTTGACCTTGCCGCCGCGCGCCTTCTGCGGCTTGCGCACTGGCACGCCCTCGACATGCGCCAGTGCCTCGGCCTGGCGCACATTGAGGCCTTCCTCGACGATGCGTTTTGCCGCCGCCACCGGATCCGGCACGCCGATCAGCGCGCGCGCGTGACCCGCGGATAGCTGGCCTGATGCGATAAGGGCCTGCACGTCGTCAGGCAGTTTGGTCAGCCGCATCATGTTGGCGACGTGGCTGCGGCTCTTGCCGACGATTTTTGCAATTTCGTCCTGCGTGCGCTTGAACTCATTTGCCAGCGCGTGATAGCCCTGCGCCTCTTCCAGCGCATTGAGATCTTCGCGCTGCACGTTTTCGATGATCGCGATTTCGAGCGCGTCGGAGTCGCTGACATCGACCGGCACGATCGGCACTTCGTGCAGACCTGCGATCTGCGAGGCGCGCCAGCGCCGTTCGCCGGCGATGATTTCGAAGCGATCGTTCGCGCCCTTGACCGGACGCACCACGATCGGCTGGATCACGCCATGCTGCTTGATCGAATCCGAGAGCTCGCCGAGTTCGGCATCGGAAAAGCTGCGGCGCGGATTGCGCGGATTGGGTTTGAGGAATTCGATCGGCACCTTGCGCTGCGTGCGCGGCCGCTCCAGATGCGCGGCCTCGCCGCCGACATCACCGATCAGACTTGCAAGACCGCGGCCCAGTCGCGAACGCGCTTCGTCGGCCATCGCCAGCTCCCTTGGATTCACTCAGACGCTCCTGTCTTGCTTCTCGTCATTCCGGGGCGCGCGTAGAACGCGCGAACCCGGAATCTCGACATTGCTTCACTTCATCATCTCGAGATTCCGGATCAATCCGCTCACGCGGATTGTCCGGAATGACGCGAGTTGTTTCAATGCGTGCGCAGTTCGCGCTCGCGCTGGATCACTTCGGTCGCGAGTTTGAGATAGGCTTCGCTGCCGACGCATTTGAGATCGTAGACCAGCACCGGCTTGCCGTAGGACGGCGCCTCGGAGATGCGCACGTTGCGCGGGATCATGGTGTTGTAGACCTTGGCGCCCATGAACTGGCGCACGTCGGCGACGACCTGGTTCGACAAATTGTTGCGCGAGTCGAACATGGTCAGCACGATGCCGTGGATAGACAGGTTGGGATTGAGGGACGAGCGCACCTGCTCCACCGTCTGCAGCAATTGCGACAGGCCTTCGAGCGCGAAGAACTCGCACTGCAGCGGCACCAGGATCGCATCCGAGGCCGCCATCGCATTGACGGTGAGAAGATTGAGCGACGGCGGGCAATCGATCAGCACGTAGGTGTAATCGGCATCGGGCGCGGCATCGGTGTTCAGGGCGGCGATCGCATCGCGCAGGCGGAAGGCGCGGTCGCGGGTCGCGCCGAGTTCGAGCTCGAGGCCGGAAAGATCCATCGTCGACGCCGCGATATGCAACCGCGGCACCGCGGTCGGCACCACGGCGTCGCGCAGCGGCGCCTCGCCGATCAGCACGTCATAGGTCGAGCAACTCCGGCTGCGGCGGTCGATGCCGAGACCGGTGGAAGCGTTGCCCTGCGGATCGAGGTCGACGATCAGCACCCGCTCCCCGATGGCCGCGAGCGCGGTGCCGAGATTAATCGCGGTGGTGGTCTTGCCGACGCCGCCCTTCTGGTTGGCGAGCGCCAGGATGCGCGGATGGCCGGCCGGGTGCTTGGCCTTATCCTCTTGATATATTTGATCAATTACGGTCATGCGCTGACGCCATTTGCTGTCGCGGATGGATTTCGTCGTTCGATCTGGTCGAGCTCGACGATCCAGCCCTGTCCGCCGGTGCGGCTGGAATGAAGATGAGGCTTGATACTCCAATATTTAGTGGCTTCGGTCAATTCAGCATCTACATCTTGACCTTTGAGTAGCAGCGCCTTCGCGCCGCGTCTCACCAGCGGCTCCGCAAAGCCGATGAGTTGGTGTAGCGGAGCCACCGCCCGGGCTGTGACGCAATCGACCGCCCCGGTGATTCTATCCACACTATCCCCGATATCCGCGAGGTGAACCTGGCCGGGCGAGTTGGTAACTCGCAGCGCCTCGCGCAGGAATGCGGCTTTCTTGGCATTGCGCTCGACCAAGTGGATGATCGCACCCGGCGTCTCTGCCAGCGCGCAGGCCAGCACGACTCCCGGAAAACCTCCACCGCTGCCGAAGTCGGCCCAGACCTTGGCCAAGGGAGCGATGGCCAGGAGCTGCAGGGAATCGGCGATGTGCCGGGTCCAGAGGTTGGGAAGCGTCGACGGCGCCACCAGATTGGTCTTCGCCTGCCACTCCAGCAGCAGATCGACGTAACGATCCAGCCGTGCCTCGGTTTCACGTGAAACGGCGGTCAACGCCAGCGCAGCCGCTTTGTCGGCGGGGAGGATGGG
>JBKJUA010000254.1:0-7946 GCA_046590305.1 Bradyrhizobium sp. | reverse complement strand
TGGATCACTTCGGTGGCGAGCTTGAGATAGGCTTCGCTGCCGACGCATTTGAGGTCGTACACCAGCACGGGCTTGCCGTAGGACGGCGCCTCGGAGATGCGCACGTTGCGCGGGATCATGGTGTTGTAGACCTTGGCGCCCATGAACTGGCGGACATCGGCAACGACCTGGTTCGACAAATTGTTGCGCGAGTCGAACATGGTCAGCACGATGCCGTGGATCGACAGATTGGGATTGAGGGTCGAGCGCACCTGCTCCACCGTCTGCAGCAATTGCGACAGGCCTTCGAGCGCGAAGAACTCGCATTGCAGCGGCACCAGGATCGCATCCGATGCGGCCATCGCATTGACGGTGAGGAGATTGAGCGACGGCGGGCAATCGATCAGCACGTAGGTGTAATCGGCATCGGGCGCGACGTCGGTGTTCAGGGCGGCGATCGCATCGCGCAAACGAAACGCACGGTCGCGGGTCGCGCCTAGTTCGAGTTCGAGGCCGGAAAGGTCCATGGTCGAGGCCGCGATATGCAGCCGCGGCACCGCGGTCGGAACCACGGCGTCGCGCAGCGGCGCCTCCCCGATCAGCACGTCATAGGTCGAGCAGCTGCGGCTGCGGCGGTCGATGCCGAGGCCGGTGGAAGCATTGCCCTGCGGATCGAGGTCGACGATCAGCACCCGCTCGCCGATCGCGGCGAGCGCGGTGCCGAGATTGATCGCGGTGGTGGTCTTGCCGACGCCGCCTTTCTGGTTGGCGAGCGCCAGGATGCGCGGATGGGGGGCCTTATCCTCTTGATAAATATGATCAATTACGGTCATGCGCTGACGCCATCTGCTGTCGCGGACGGGATGCGCCTCTCGATCTGGTCGAGCTCGACGATCCAGCCTTGTCCGCCGGTGCGGCTGGAATGAAGATGTGGCTTGATATTCCAATATTTAGTGGCTTCGGTCAATTCAGCCTCTACATCTTGGCCTTTGAGCAACAGCGCTTTCGCGCCATGTCTCACCAGCGGCTCCGCGAAGCCGATGAGCTGGTGTAGCGGAGCCAACGCCCGGGCTGTGACGCAATCGACCGGCCCGGTGATTCTATCCACACTATCCCCGATATCCGCGAGGTGAACTTTGCCGGGCGAGTTGGTCACTCGCAGCGCCTCACGCAGGAACGCGGCCTTCTTGGCATTGCGCTCGACCAGATGAATCATCGCGCCCGGCGTTTCCGCCAACGCGCAGGCCAGTACCACCCCCGGAAAGCCTCCACCGCTGCCGAGATCGGCCCAGACCTTGGCTGAGGGAGCGACCGTCAGAAGCTGCAGCGAATCGGCGATATGCCGGGTCCACAGGTTTGGAAGCGTTGACGGCGCCACCAGATTGGTTTTGGCCTGCCATTCCGTGAGCAGATCGACGTAGCGATCCAGTCGCGCCTCTGTTTCACGTGAAACCGGTGTCAGCACCAGTGCCGCAGCTTTGTCTGCGGGGAGGATTGGAGACCGGATATGAGTTGGTGCTTGGGCCATTGTTCTCTTGTGTCTGAGCTAACACCGAACGTCATACTGAGGTTCGAGCCGTCTTCGGCGAGTCTCGAAGGAGATATGGGAGTTTGTTGCTCATCCTTCGAGGCGCACACTTCGATGACGTCGGAATATTCGGCCTATCCGCGCTGTTTCACGTGAAACGGTCTATGCGGACTCAGCAGCCGGCTTCCTTCGCGCTTCCCGGCGTAGATAGGCCGCCAGGATACCCAGCGCCGCCGGGGTCATCGCGTCAATCCGTCCCGCCTGCCCCACCGTCCGCGGGCGCGAAGCTTCGAGCTTCGATCGCGCCTCGTTGGAAAGCCCCGGCACCAGGCCGTAGTCGATATCGGTCAGGATCAGCCCCTCGTCGCGGCGGAAGGCATCGACGTCGGCGGTCTGGCGCTTGAGATAGACGTCGTATTTGGCGTCGATCTCGAGATGAACTGCGATCGCTGGGTCAATGGCCGACAATTCCGGCCAGATGCCGCGGACCTCGGTCCAGCCGAGCTCGGGATAGGCCAGCAATTCGAAGGCCGTGCGGCGCTGGCCATCCCGGTTGAGCGCCAGTCCATGCTTGCCGGCTTCATTGGGGGTGATGCTAAGAGATTTTGTCAGTGTCTTCGCGGCATCGAGGGCCGCCATTTTGGCGCCGTGACGAATCGATCGGGCCTGCCCCACGCAGCCCAGCGCGATGCCCTTATCAGTCAGGCGCTGGTCGGCATTGTCTGCCCGCAGCGTCAGCCGGTATTCAGCCCGCGAGGTGAACATCCGGTACGGCTCGGTGATCCCGCGGGTCACCAGATCGTCGATCATGACGCCGAGATAGCCATCAGCGCGGTCGAATATGATCGATTCGGCGCCGCTAGCCGCCAAGGCGGCGTTGAGACCTGCAACCAGCCCCTGTGCCGCAGCCTCTTCATAGCCCGTGGTACCGTTGATCTGTCCCGCCAGGAACAACCCCGGCAAACGCCTGGTCTGCAGACTGGCATCGAGTTCGCGGGGGTCGACATGGTCATACTCGATCGCATAGCCCGGCCGGACCATCCGGACCCGCTCGAGGCCGGGGATCGTGGCCAGGATCGCGAGCTGCACCTCTTCCGGCAGCGACGTCGAGATACCGTTGGGGTAGACCGTGGTGTCATCGAGCCCTTCGGGCTCCAGAAAGATCTGATGCCCGTCGCGGTCGCCGAACCGGACGATCTTGTCCTCGATCGAGGGGCAATAACGCGGACCGGAGCTCATGATCTGTCCGGAATACATCGGCGAGCGATGCACGTTGGCCCGGATGACCTCATGGGTCGCCGGCGTGGTGCGGGTGATGCCGCACTGGATCTGCGGCGTGGTGATCCGGTCGGTCATCACCGAGAACGGCTCGGGCGGATCGTCCCCGGACTGCATCTCCACAGCCGACCAGTCGATGGTACTGCCGTCGAGCCGGGGCGGCGTACCGGTCTTCAACCGTCCGAGGGTAAAGCCCGCCTGTTCGAATGATTTTGAAAGTCCCAGCGCCGGGGCCTCATCGACCCGCCCGGCCGGCCAGCTCTTTTCACCGAGATGGATCAGACCGCGCAGGAAGGTGCCGGTCGTGATAACAATGGCGCCGGCGGACAGCTCGCGGCCACCAATCAGATGTATGCCGGTGACGCGACCGTTCGTGACGGAAAGATCGTCCGCCTCGCCCTCGATCACGCTGAGATTGGCGGTATCGCGGATCGCAGCCTGCATCGCAGCCGCATAGAGCTTGCGATCGGCCTGGGCGCGAGGCCCCCGGACCGCCGGCCCCTTGCGCCGATTGAGCATGCGAAACTGGATGCCACCGGCGTCGGCGACCCGGCCCATCAACCCGTCGAGTGCATCGACCTCGCGGACCAGATGACCCTTGCCGAGTCCGCCGATAGCGGGATTGCAGGACATCGCTCCGACGGTCGCAAAACGATGGGTCACCAGCGCCGTCCGGGCACCCAGGCGCGCAGCGGCGCTCGCGGCTTCGCAGCCGGCGTGACCGCCACCGACCACGATGACGTCGAACGATTCTAACGTACTAATCATGCGAGGCTTCTATCGCAGGGTGGTGAAAGCCGGAAGTGGTAAGTTCGCCGAGTGAGCCTGTTTCACGTGAAACACCGGTTCGGAGGCGAGAAAGTGTTGTTTCACGTGAAACAATCCAGTTCCATCCGGTTCCATAAAAATGAATTAAGAAATATTACTTTCCTATACAAAACTCCCGGAAGATCACATCAAGAATATCCTCGACATCCACCCGCCCGAGCAGCCGCCCCAGGGAATAGGCAGCAGTCCGTAGCTCCTCGGCGGCAAGCTCCTCCCCAATGCCCACAATTTCAATGCTGCGCCGCAACGAAGCCGCCGTTTCCTGCAGCAATTTTCGCTGCCGCGCCCTCCCGATCAATCCGCCGTCGTCCGACCCGAAATAATCATGGGCGAATCCGACCACGGCCGCGACCAGTTCCGGCATCCCGTCACCCCGGCTGGCCGAGATCCGAAATTCGGCCGCAGCATCACCCTGCCCCGGGCCCGGCGTTGGTTGCGCCACAACCGCCTGGTCGTCGAGATCGATCTTGTTGCGCACCAGCCAAACCGGCGCAGTGCCTTCGAACAGTATTCTTTCATGCCGCGCCTCGGCCAGCCACAACACCAGGTCGGCCGCCGCGGCCCGCGCCCGCGCCCGGCGCACGCCCTCCTGCTCCACGGGATCGTCGGTCTCGCGAATCCCGGCGGTATCGATCACCGTCACCGCATAGCCATCGAGATCGAGCTGCACCTCGATGATGTCGCGCGTGGTGCCGGCATGCGGTGAGACGATCGCCACCTCGCGCCGGGCCAGATAATTCATCAACGTCGACTTGCCGACATTCGGCGGGCCCGCGATCGCAACCACCAGGCCGTCGCGCAGACGTTCACTTCGGCCCTGTGCCGCAAGGACTTCTTCGATCTCCGCAAGCAAGCCTTTGATTTTCAGCAGCGCCGGTGCGATCAATTCTGCTGGCACGTCAGCCTCGTCGGAGAAATCGATCCCGGCTTCGATCAGCGCCGAGGCTTCAATGATTTGCGCGCGCCAGTCGCGCGCGCGGTCGCCGAGCAGGCCCTTCAACTGTCGCAGCGCCTGGCGGCGTTGCCGGTCGGTGTCGGCATGAATCAAATCGTCGAGACCTTCGGCCTCGGTAAGGTCGAGCTTGCCGTTCTCGAACGCGCGACGGGTGAATTCACCGGGCTCGGCGGCGCGAACATTTTCGAAAGCAGCAAGCACTGTGAAAAGCGCCGCCAGCACCGCGCGGCCGCCGTGAACGTGAAATTCCGCGACGTCCTCGCCGGTCGCGCTGGCCGGTCCCGGAAACCACAGCACCACCGCATCGTCGATCGGCTGCTGCTCAACGTCCCGCAACAGCGCCCGCGTGGCCATCCGCGGCGCCGGAATCTTGCCGGCCAGAGCGGTCAGAACCAACCCGGCCTCGGGCCCGGAAACCCGCACCAGGGCGATGGCGCTCGGCGGCCGGCCCGACGAAAGGGCAAAAATGGTCTGTTCCCGCGGATGCATCGCCTATTTGTGCCGGAGCCATTGAAAAGGCAACGCTATTACCGGTAGCCGATGGCTCACCCGAACTAGCGCAGCAGGTCGGGAAATTGCCGGTGGGCCGCAATATTCGCGCCGCATATTTGCTGCACTGCAGCACACCTGACATTCGCGATAGATACGAAAGAAGCTGTTATTTCAACACATTAACGAGTCGCAGCCGACATTATGCTGCAGCTAACGCTGCAACACAGGCCGCAGCATAAGTCCCTCCGTCGCAACGAAAAGGGCGCCCTTGCCTGCGCAAAGGAGCCCCGTTCGAAACCCGCCAGATCAATCAGGTATTCATCGACTCGAAGAATTCCGCGTTGTTCTTGGTGTTGCGCAGCTTGTCCAGCAGGAAGTCGATCGCATCCATGGTACCCATCGGATTGAGGATCCGGCGCAGCACATACATCTTCTTCAGGAGCTGCGGATCGGTGATCAGCTCTTCCTTGCGGGTGCCGGAGCGCGAAATGTCGATCGCCGGGAAGGTCCGCTTGTCCGAGACCTTGCGATCGAGAATCAATTCGGAATTGCCGGTGCCCTTGAACTCTTCGAAAATGACTTCGTCCATGCGGCTGCCGGTATCGACCAGCGCGGTCGCGATGATGGTGAGGGAGCCGCCCTCTTCGATGTTGCGCGCGGCGCCGAAAAAGCGCTTGGGCCGCTGCAGTGCGTTGGCGTCGACGCCGCCGGTCAGCACCTTGCCGGATGAGGGCACCACGGTGTTGTAGGCGCGTCCCAGGCGCGTAATCGAGTCCAGGAGGATCACGACGTCGCGGCCGTGCTCGACCAGCCGCTTGGCCTTCTCGATGACCATCTCGGCGACCTGGACGTGACGCACCGCCGGCTCGTCGAAGGTCGAGGAAACCACCTCGCCCTTGACCGAGCGCTGCATGTCCGTGACTTCTTCCGGACGTTCATCGATCAGCAGAACGATCAGGTAGCATTCGGGGTGATTGGCGGTGATCGAATGCGCGATGTTCTGCATCAGCACGGTCTTGCCGGTGCGCGGCGGCGCCACGATCAGCGCGCGCTGGCCTTTGCCGATCGGGGCGACAATGTCGATAACCCGCGCAGAAAGGTCCTTTCTGGTGGGGTCTTCGAGCTCGAGCCGGAAACGCTGATCGGGAAACAGCGGCGTCAGATTGTCGAAATTGACCTTGTGCTTGGACTTTTCCGGGTCCTCGAAATTCAGCGTGTTGACCTTCAACAGCGCGAAGTAACGTTCGCCTTCCTTCGGGCTGCGAATATGACCTTCGATGGTATCGCCGGTGCGAAGTCCAAAGCGGCGGATCTGCGAGGGCGAGACGTAGATATCGTCAGGTCCCGGCAGATAATTGGCGTCCGGCGAGCGCAAAAAGCCGAAACCGTCGGAGAGAACCTCCACGACGCCCTCGCCGATGATGTCGGTTTCCTGGATCGCGAGTTGCTTGAGAATGGCGAACATCAGCTCCTGCTTGCGCATCGTGCTGGCGTTTTCGACCCCCTTTTCTTCCGCGAACGAGACGAGCTCGGCCGGCGTCTGGGCTTTGAGGTCTTGAAGTTTCATTTCCCGCATTGGGATGGTCCTGTGGAGTAACGTGGGGGAGGGTTGCGAGGAGGCTTTGAGAAAATGCGGACGCGAGCAAAAGGAAGGTCCGCAGGTCTGAGCAAGGAAAGCGCCGGTGAGGCTTCAAACCTGATGCGGCGGCCGGTCCAATGGAAAACCGGAACACGACCACATCCGCCTGCGTGGGGTGGGATTTCAGCAATATAGAAAATCGGACGGACTTCCGCAAGCAGGCCCCGCCGTTCGAGATGTTGACGGCGAACCCTTCAAAACGGCTTAACGATCACGAGAATCACGATACCGACCATCAGAACGGTTGGTACCTCATTGATAATACGATAAAATTTCTGATTCCTGACATTCCGGTCGGCGGCAAAGTCCTTCACCAGGCGGACGAAAAACCCGTGTACGCCTGATAGCACCAGCACCAGCAGCAATTTTCCGTGGAACCAGCCGGCGGCATACCAGCCACCGGACCACGCGAGGTAGAGCCCGGCCAGCCACGTCACCATCATCGCCGGATTGATGATCGCCTTCAGCAACCGCCGTTCCATGATCTTGAACGTCTCGGACTGCTTCGATCCGACCTCAGCGTCGCAGTGGTAGATAAACAGCCGCGGCAGATAGAGCATGCCGGCCATCCACGAGATGACCGCGATCACATGCAGTGCCTTGATCCATGGGTAAATCGATTCCTGCATCGCGACGTCTCAACCCCGGTTCGCAAATTTCCGCCGTAACCCTGGAACGTCTCACCCGATCGCAGCGTTGCGGTGAGGCACGCTTAGCACGAGGGCGATCCTGGCTCGAAGGTAGACATATCCTCACCCCCAGCCTTTCTAAATAACTAAGTTTAGAATCTTAGGTTTGAGTCTAAGTAGCTGTGATTAGCGCCCGCGCAAAACCAACCCGACGTTGTCAGCACTTGTTCACATCCATCAACATATCCCGAGCTGATCTTGATAAGCTGGATATCATGATCTGTTTCAGATGCTTGGCTGACATGACGGGTTGTTTATCAAGAGACAAGTCCACATAACCGCACTATCATTGCGCAGACCGAACGGAGTTATCCCGAACCGGAGGCCTGTGCAGAAAAAGCCGGGTTATCCCGGACAGCTCGGTTCGTGTTCGATTCTCTCAGGTTAACTCCACAGCGATTCACAGGATACACAGGGGTCTCGGTGCCTACGACCGGCAACTATTTTCATCTTCATCTGGTGTCCGATTCGACCGGTGAGACCCTGATCACGGTGGCGCGCGCGGTGGCCGCGCAATACGCCAATGTGACGCCGGTCGAACACGTCTATCCACTGGTG
>JBKJUA010000067.1:0-20288 GCA_046590305.1 Bradyrhizobium sp. | reverse complement strand
TGCTCAACAAGCGCGAAATGGCGCGCATGTCGCATTCGGTCTCCCGCGAGGGCATGACGCTCGTGCCGCTGAAGATCTACTTCAACGACAAGGGCAGGGCGAAGCTCTTGCTCGCCGTCGGCAAGGGCAAGAAGCTGCACGATAAGCGCGAGAGCGAGAAAAAACGCGACTGGGGCAGGGAGAAGGGTCGCCTGCTGCGGGCGCGGGGGTAGGGGACACTGTCATGCCCATCCGTCATCATTGCGAGCGAAACGAAGCAATCCGGCTTTCCTTCTCGGCTGCAAAAAAGCTGAATTGCTTCGTCGCAGCGCTCCTCGAATGGCGATCAATACGGGGCGAGGACAAATGAACCAGAAAAACCTGCTCGAAGTCGACTGGAGCAAAATTCCGGCGCCGTCGGACGATGGTGCTGCGGCGCATCTGGTGGGGATGCCGATCCCGCCGCTGAGCCTGATGGCGACCGACGATACCGCGGTGACGTTGTCGGCGCTGCCGGGGCGCACCGTCGTGTTCGCCTATCCCAGGACCGGCGAGCCCGGCAAGATCAGCCTGGTCGATGACTGGGACATGATTCCGGGCGCCCGCGGCTGCACCCCGCAAGCCTGCGCGTTTCGCGATCTGTATGCGGAGCTGAAGGCGGCCGGCGCCAAACAGGTGTTCGGCCTGTCGACGCAGAGCAACGCCTACCAGACCGAGATGGCCTCAAGGCTGCATCTGCCGTTTGCGGTGTTGTCGGACGCCAAGCTGGCGCTGACGCGGGCGCTGAACCTGCCCACCATGGAGGTGGCGGGATTGACCCTGATCAAGCGGCTGGCGCTGGTGATCGACAACGCGCGCATCACCCACGTGTTCTATCCGGTGTTTCCGCCCGATCGAAATGCCGGCGACATGCTGGCATGGCTGAAGCAGAATCGGGTGTGAATTGTAGGGTGGGCAAACCGTACCGTGCCCACCAGATATGCGGATGCAAAATGGTGGGCACGGCGCAAGCGCGCCTTTGCTCACCCTACGAATCCAGATCCGCTCGGACCTTCGCAAATACGTTGCGAAACATCTCCGGCGTCAGCACGCGCGTGTTGGTATTGTAGCGCGAGCAATGATAGCTGTCGTAAAGTTTCACGGCGCCGGCCGCGTGGATCGCGCCGTGCGCAAAGGGAGCCGCGGCGGCGCGAAGCGCCAGAACTTTCAGCATCGAGTCATGCGCGACGCGGCCGAGCGCCACGATCGCGCGCAGTTTGGGCATCGCGGCGATCGTCGCGATCAGAAACTTCCGGCAGGTGTTGATCTCCGCGGGCAACGGCTTGTTCTGCGGCGGCACGCAGCGTACCGCGTTACTGATCCGGCAATCGACCAGTTTCAGCCCGTCGTCGGGCCGGGCCTGATAGACACCCTCAGCAAAACCATATTCCAGCAGCGTCGCGTAGAGCAGGTCGCCGGCGAAATCCCCGGTAAAGGGACGCCCGGTACGGTTGGCGCCCTGCACGCCGGGCGCGAGGCCGACGATCAACAGCGCGGCATCGGCATCGCCGAACGACGGCACCGGCGAATTGAACCATGTCGGCTCGCGCGCGCGCACCGAGTCGCGATAGCTCGCGAGCCTCGGACAAAGCGGGCAGCTGCGGTCGGGTTCGCTGGGGAGGAGGGCGGGCGGCTTCCGGCCGCGCCGCGGATCGATCTCAGTCCTCGAAATCGTCGTCATCCGCCCTCGGCGCCATCGTGGTCGCGCGCTGCAGGAATTGCGGCGCATGATGGCGCGGCTCGCGCGGGGCCGGACGCTCGGACGGATCGCGGCCGAGCTTGGATTGCAGTTCCACCAGATCGGTGAAGACATCGGCCTGGCGGCGCAGTTCGTCGGCGATCATCGGCGGCTGGCTCGAAATCGTCGAGATCACGGTGACGCGGACGCCGCGGCGTTGCACAGCCTCGACCAGCGAACGGAAATCGCCGTCGCCGGAAAACAGCACGATCTGGTCGACATGCTCGGCGAGCTCCATCGCATCGACCGCGAGCTCGATATCCATGTTTCCCTTGACCTTGCGGCGGCCGCTGGCGTCGATGAATTCCTTGGTTGCCTTGGTGACGACGGTGTAGCCGTTGTAATCGAGCCAGTCGATCAGCGGGCGGATCGAGGAATATTCCTGATCCTCGATGATCGCGGTGTAATAGAACGCTCGCACCAGGGTGCCACGGCTCTGGAATTCCTTGAGAAGGCGCTTGTAATCGATGTCGAAGCCGAGCGTCTTGGCGGTTGCATAGAGATTGGCGCCATCGATGAAGAGCGCGATCTTGGAGGTAGCAGGTGACATCAAAGGGTTCTCACGTTGTTGTTACGTTTTTGGCGCAGCGGCAACCAGGCCGCGCATTTCCAGCATATGCTGCCTAAAGTTCGGTGAATATACCCAACACCAACACCATCGCAAATGTGGTGTGGAAAGGGAAACGACCACGACTTTAATGACGAGGCAATGAAGCGATTTCTTGTCCTGGATGGCAATTTGCCTTCTCCGGACGCTCCGGCCATTCTGTGGCCCCGGGGAGGGGTTACCAGAGCCCAACAAGAAGGCAAATCACAAAATTGGCCTTGCGGATCGCGCCCGGGACCTATAATTACCGCGGCATAATCAACACATTCGTCCCATTTAACGGAGCGACAGTCGATGGCGCGCGTCACCGTAGAAGATTGCATTGATAAGGTCGATAATAGGTTCGATCTGGTCCTGTTGGCAGCACACCGCGCCCGCATGATCTCCTCGGGGTCACAACTCACGGTTGATCGCGATAACGACAAGAATCCCGTTGTTTCCCTGCGTGAAATCGCCGACTCCTCGATTTCCCCCGAAGATTTACGGGAAGAGCTGGTTCATTCCTTGCAGAAATTCGTCGAAGTCGACGAGCCGGAGCCCGATACCGTGCCCTTGATCGGGTCGGCCGGGGCCAGCGTCGATGCCGACGATACCGAGGTCGCCGTCGAGCGGATGACCGAGGAAGAGTTGCTGAAGGGCCTTGAAGGCCTGGCGCCGCCGGAAGAGCAGCCGGAAGAGGACGAATAGGCCGTCTGGCCGCGCCTTTCCTTGGCTTCGAGCCTTCCGACCCCATCTGATATGCCAAAGGCCCGGACCATCGTCCGGGCCTTTGCTTTTGTTGACATTTTCGGTGCTACGATGCCTCGGTAACAGGTGTAGTCAAATGCTGTGCCGTCAGGTCTAAAACCGAACATTTACCGCTCCGAAAGGGTAATGCTCGGGCCAGGAACACACTAGGTTATATCGTGGAGCGGGCGGGTTCGGGCCCGGCACGGAGGTAACGATTCGATGGCGTATTGGCGCCGCAGCCCACGGCAGATGCAGGCCGCGACCGAATCGGTTGCGGTGGTGCCAAGCTCGGCTGTGTCGCTGCCCGCCAAGCCGGTGAAACCACCGCGCTCCGGCATGATGCGCCAGTACGATCTGGTCGAGCGCGTCCGGTCCTATAATCCCGATACCAACGAGGATCTGCTCAACCGCGCCTATGTCTACGCCATGAAGGCGCATGGCACCCAAACCCGCGCCTCAGGCGACCCCTATTTCTCGCACCCGCTCGAGGTCGCGGCGATCCTCACCGACCTCAAGCTCGACGACGCCACCATTGTGGCCGCCCTGCTTCACGACACCATCGAGGATACCGAGGCTACCCGCGCCGAAATCGATCACGTGTTCGGCCACGAGATCGGCGCGCTGGTGGAGGGGCTCACCAAGCTGAAACGGCTGGAGCTGGTCTCGCGCGAGGCCAAGCAGGCCGAGAACCTGCGCAAGCTGCTGCTGGCGATCGCCGACGACGTCCGCGTTCTGCTGATCAAGCTCGCCGACCGCCTGCACAACATGCGGACCCTGGAATTCGTCCCGCCGACCTCGCGCCGTCGGATCGCCGAGGAAACGCTCGACATCTACGCGCCGCTCTCCGGCCGCATGGGCATGCAGGAGATGCGGGAGGAGCTCGAAGACCTTTCGTTCCGCATGCTCGATCCGGAAGCTCACGCCGTGGTGATGCAACGGCTGGAAGCGCTGGAGGATCGCAACCGCAATTTGATCGGTGAGATCGAGAGCCAGCTTACCAAGAACCTGCAGAAAAACGGCATGGCGGCGCATGTCTATGGCCGGCGCAAGCGGCCGTTTTCGATCTGGACCAAGATGGAGCGCAAGTCGGTCGGCTTCGAGCAATTGTCCGATATATTCGGATTCCGCGTCGTGATGGATGACGTCGAGGCCTGCTACCGCGCCCTCGGCGTCGTGCACACCACCTGGCCCGTGGTGCCCGGCCGTTTCAAGGATTACATCTCGACGCCGAAGCAGAACGACTACCGTTCGATTCACACCACCGTGATCGGTCCCGGCAACCAGCGCGTCGAATTGCAGATCCGCACCGAGGAAATGGACCAGATCGCGGAACTGGGCATTGCCGCGCATGCTTTCTACAAGGATGGCGTGGGCTCGCCGACCGAGCTCCTGAAGCGCGAATCCAATGCCTTCGCCTGGCTGCGCCACACCATCGGCATCCTGTCCGACAGCGCCAATCCGGAAGAATTCCTCGAGCACACCAAGCTGGAGCTGTTTCACGATCAGGTGTTCTGCTTCACCCCGAAGGGCAAGCTGATCGCGCTGCCGCGCGAGGCCAATGTGATCGACTTCGCCTATGCGGTGCATACCGACGTCGGCAACAGCGCGGTCGGCTGCAAGATCAACGGAAAGTTCGCACCCTTGTCGTCCGAGTTGCAGAATGGCGACGAGGTCGAGGTGCTGACCTCGGAAGCGCAGGCCGCACCGCCTTCGGCGTGGGAATCGCTGGCTGTCACCGGCAAGGCGCGGGCGGCGATCCGGCGCGCGACCCGCACCGCGGTACGCGATCAATATGCCGGGCTCGGCCGCCGTATCGTCGAGCGGCTGTTCGCGCGCGCCAAGATCGAATACGCCGACGACAAGCTCAAGGGCGCGTTGCCGCGGCTGGCGCGCGCCTCGATCGACGACGTGATGGCGTCGGTCGGTCGCGGCGAAATGAAGGCTTCCGATGTGGCCCGCGCGATGTACCCCGATTACAAGGAAGAACGGGTGGTGCGCTACGGCGCCAAGAAAAGTCTCGCGGTCAAGCTGAAGCTGAAAGCCGATCCGCACCATCCGGCGCGAGCCTCCTCGGTCATCCCGATCCGCGGCATCAATTCGGACCTGCCGGTGAAATTCGCGCCGAACGGCGGCGCGGTGCCGGGCGACCGTATCGTTGGCATCGTGTCGCCGGGAGAGGGTATCACGATCTATCCGATCCAGTCGCCGGCCTTGAAGGATTTCGAGGAGGAGCCGGAACGCTGGCTCGACGTGCGCTGGGACATCGACGAGACCATGCCGCAGCGCTTTCCGGCGCGAATCCGGATCGACAACGTCAACGAGCCCGGCAGTCTCGCCCAGGTCGCCACCGTGATCGCCGAGCACGACGGCAATATCGACAATATCAGCATGTCCAGGCGTTCACCCGACTTCACCGAACTCACCGTCGATCTCGAGGTCTATGACCTGAAGCATCTCAGCGCTATCATCGCCCAGTTGCGCGCCAAGGCCGTCGTCGCACGGGTCGACCGCGTCAATGGGTAACCAAGCCCGTCATTGCCGGGCTTTCCTCCAAACTGCGTCGGAAGTCCGCATGCCTGCTCCCCCCCTACGTCTCGGTGTCAATGTCGACCACGTCGCCACACTGCGTAATGCCAGGGCCGGCGAGCGCCCGGACCCGGTGCGCGCGGCCCTGGTCGCGATCGAGGCCGGCGCTGACGGCATCACCGCTCACTTGCGCGAGGATCGCCGCCACATCCGCGACGACGACATGGCGCGGCTGAAGGCGGAGATTTCAAAACCGCTAAATTTCGAGATGGCGGCGACCGAGGACATGCTGCGGATCGCGCTGGCGACCCGGCCGCATGCGGTGTGCCTGGTGCCCGAGCGCCGCGAGGAGCTCACCACCGAGGGCGGCCTCGACGTGGTCGGGCAGCACAACTTGCTGGCGCCGTTCATCGCGCGCCTGAACGATGCGGGGGTGCGGGTGTCGCTGTTCATCGCCGCCGACCCCGCCCAGATCGAAATGGCGGCCAGGCTGCGTGCGCCTGTCATCGAGATCCACACCGGCGCCTGGTGCGATGCCGTGGTCGACGGCCACAGCGCCAAGGCGGCAGCCGAATGGCAGCGCATCGTCGCCGGCGCAGTACTGGCGCGCTCGGCCGGCCTCGAAGTCCATGCCGGCCACGGCCTCGATTATGCGACCGCGGAGACGATCGCAGGCGTGGCCGAGATCATGGAGCTGAATATCGGCTACTACATGATCGGGGAGGCACTGTTCGTCGGGCTCGGGGAGACCGTCCGGACGATGCGGGCGGCGATGGACCGTGGGCGCGCCAATCTCGACAGCGGGGATTCCAAGAGCCGGACGGGCAGGGCATGATCATCGGCATCGGCTCCGACCTGATCGACATCCGCCGGGTCGCCAAGGTGATCGAGCGCCACGGCGACCGCTTCCTCGACCGGGTTTTCACCGATTCCGAGCGCGCCCGGGCCGGGCGCCGGGCCAAGAGCGAGAAGATGGTGGTAGCGACCTATGCCAAGCGGTTTGCCGCCAAGGAGGCCTGTTCCAAAGCGCTGGGCACCGGGATCCGCCAGGGCGTCTGGTGGCGGGATATGGGGGTGGTGAACCTGCCGGGGGGCCGTCCGACCATGCGACTGACCGGGGGGGCGCTGGCCCGGCTCGAGGCGCTGACGCCGGAGGGCCTGGAGGCGCGAATCGATCTGTCGATTACCGACGATTGGCCGTTGGCGCAGGCCTTCGTCATAATTTCGGCGGTCAATCCGGGCAAAGCCTGAGGCGCCGGGGCGGGCATCTTCCGCGGTCCCGTGCAAAACTAAAAATCCTCGCTAACTCAATGGATTAGCAAGTTTTCATGCGACCGTTGATTGCGTGGCTGCGAACAACCGTCTAAAACGCCGCAGGGATATCGAAGCAGGGCGAGTTCAGGTCAGCGCCGGAACTGGTTCACAATATCAGAATCAAGACCATTTTCTTGACGCGAAACGAGAACGATTCGCGTGAGGAAAATGCTCTGCCACCGCGCGTCAATCGCGACGGGAATTGGGAAAGCGATGAGCGTGACATCCGGGACAAAAACTGAAAGCGGTTTGGGTGAAACCATCCGCGTCGTCATCCATGCACTTCTGATCGCCCTCGTGATCCGCACCTTCCTGTTTCAGCCCTTCAACATCCCCTCGGGATCGATGAAGGCGACGCTGCTGGTCGGCGATTACCTGTTCGTCTCGAAATATTCCTACGGTTACAGCCACTATTCGATCCCGTTGTCGCCGCCGATATTTTCGGGACGCATCTTCGGCTCCGAGCCGGCACGCGGCGATATCATCGTGTTCCGCCTCCCGAAGGACGATTCCACCGACTACATCAAGCGCGTGATCGGGCTGCCCGGCGACCGCATCCAGATGAGGGAGGGCCTGCTCTACATCAACGAAGCGCCGATCAAGCGCGAACGGCTGAGCGACTTCATCGGCGAGGATCCCTGCGGTTCCGACGCCACGGCGCGGGTCAAGCGATGGAAAGAGACGTTGCCGAACGGCGTCAGCTATGAGTCGCTGGATTGCGTCGACAACGGATTTTACGACAACACGACGATCTATACCGTGCCGGCCGGCCACCTCTTCATGATGGGCGACAACCGCGACAATTCCACCGACAGCCGGGTGTTGTCGGCGGTGGGCTACGTGCCGTTCGAGAACATCGTCGGCCGCGCTCAGATGATTTTCTTCTCCATTGCCGAGGGCGAAACCGCCTGGATGTTCTGGCGCTGGCCGACCGCGGTGCGCTGGAATCGCATTTTCTCAATCGTGCGATGAACGACGAATCGCCCGATCTCCAGACATCCTCCGCGCCGGGTGAAGCACGCGCCCAGCCTGACGCCGGGAGCGAACCCGCGGCGGAGAAGAAAAAGCGCACCAAGGTCAGCGCCAAGGCCGCGACCGCGGCGATCGAGGCGCGGATCGGGCACAAATTTGCCGATGCCGAGTTGCTCGCGACCGCATTCACCCACGTCTCTGCGCTGAAATCCTCGCGCAAGCGCGGTGACAGCTATCAGCGTCTTGAATTCCTCGGCGATCACGTGCTCGGACTTGTGGTCTCCGACATGCTGTACCGGGCCTTTCCCAATGCCAATGAGGGCGAACTTTCGAAGCGGCTGGCCGATCTGGTGCGCAAGGAAAGTTGTGCGGATGTCGCCAAATCGCTCGGACTGATCGACGACATCAAGCTCGGCGCGGTCGGCGCGGGCGCCGGGGCGCGTTTGCGCAAATCGGTACTCGGCGACATCTGCGAAGCGGTGATCGGCGCGATCTTTCTCGACGGCGGCTACACCGCGGCGGCGCAATTCGTGGAGCGCAACTGGGTGGAGCGGATGCGCAAGCCGCGTCGGCCGCTGCGCGATCCCAAGACGGTGCTGCAGGAATGGGCGCAAGGCAAGGGATTGCCGACGCCTGTTTACCGCGAGGTCGAGCGCACCGGGCCGCATCACGATCCCCAGTTCCGGGTCGCGGTGGATCTGCCCGGCCTCGAGCCGGCCGAAGGCCTCGGCGGCAGCAAGCGCGCGGCCGAGAAGGTCGCGGCATCCGTAATGATAGAACGTGAAGGCGTCGAAGGCGTCGGTGGCGGTATCAATGATGGTTGAACCCCAAGAACACGTTGAAGACGACGTTGAGGGCGACGTTGCGGCAGCGACACGCTGCGGCTTCGTCGCGCTGATCGGCGCCCCTAATGTCGGCAAGTCCACGCTGGTCAATGCGCTGGTCGGCTCCAAGGTCACCATCGTCTCGCGCAAGGTGCAGACCACCCGGGCGCTGATTCGCGGCATCGTGATCGACAACAACGCCCAGATCATCCTGGTCGATACGCCCGGCATCTTCATGCCGAAGCGAAGGCTCGACCGCGCCATGGTGTCGACCGCCTGGAGCGGGGCGCATGACGCCGACCTCGTCTGCGTGCTGCTCGACGCCCGCGAGGGGATCGACGAGGAGGCCGAGTCGATCTTTGCCAAGGTGGCCACCGTCAATCATCCCAAATTGCTGGTCATCAACAAGGTCGATATCGTCGACAAGGAAAAGCTGCTGAAGCTGGCGCACGCCGCCAACGAGCGGCTGAAATTCGCCGAAACCTTCATGGTTTCGGCCATGACCGGCGATGGCGTCGACGACTTGCGCCATACGCTGGCCGCGATGGTGCCGCCGGGGCCGTACCATTATCCCGAAGACCAGATGTCGGATGCGCCGATGCGGCATCTGGCGGCGGAAATCACCCGCGAAAAGATTTTTCGTCAGCTGCATCAGGAGCTGCCGTACCAGTCCACGGTCGAGACCGACAGCTGGACCGAACGCAAGGATAAATCCATCCGCATCGAGCAGACAATTTTCGTCGAGCGCGAAAGCCAGCGCAAGATCGTGCTCGGCAAGGGCGGCGCCACCATCAAGTCGATCGGCGCGGATTCCCGCAAGGAGATCGCCGAGATCACAGGCGTGCCCGTGCACCTGTTCCTGTTCGTGAAGGTGCGCGAGAACTGGGGCGACGATCCCAACCGCTATCGCGAAATGGGCCTTGAATTCCCGAAGGAATAGAAGGCACCGCGATGACCGTACCGAGAAACGTCGTGTGGTTTGAAGTGCTGCTCTATCTGTCGCTGACGCTCGACGCGCTGTCGGTCGCGTTCCGGGACCGGACGCCGACGGCGAAGATGACGGAATCGATGATCATGATGGAGAGCCTGTTCGCGGCAGGGCTGCTGCTGCTGCTGGTCCACTTCGTCCGGCTCGCCGCACGGCAGCGCAAGAACTGGCCGCGCTGGGTGCTGTTTGGGGCGCTGGTGCTCTCCGCGATGACGCTGGTGCAGGTCATCGGCATCAGGGGCCTGGAGTTCAGCAGCGCCGTCGAGGTGGTTTCCTGCGCCCTGACGGCAGCCGCCCTGTATTTTTCCTTTACCGGCGACGCGCGCGACTGGTTCAACGCATAACCTTCAGTCGGCGGCGACCTTGTCGGCTTCCAGAGAGGCTTCCCCGGCGCGGGAAGTCTTGGAGGCGGTCTCGGCAATGAGGTCCGCGACAGCGGTGAAATCGCCGACCACGGTCGTGATATCGCGCGTTCCCGGTGTCACCGCGTCGCTCTCGCTGCCGAGCAGCGCGATGATGATGCGGCCGCCCTTGCTCTTCTTGCTCAGCCTGCGGACCGTGTACTGAATCATCGCGTCCGACGGCTTACCGACGTAGCAGATGCAAAAGGCGGCGGCCTGTGACAGGTCGAGCGAGAAGAACCGCGACATCGACAATGCGTCGGCTGTCTCCGCGGCGGCACCGAGCCCGCGGCGGGTCATGATCTGCGCGAGAATGACGGCTGCTGCTTCGTCGAGCTTGCCGGAGCCTGGTATGCACAGCACGGCACCCGGGCGCTGCCATCGCTCCGGCACGCTGGTCGGCAATTCCGTGTCGGTGTCGAGGCGCGCCAGCGGGCTGGTCTCGACCTCTTCGACTTCGACCAACCCCCGGTCTTCGTGGGCTTCGAGATCGTCGACCACCTCGTGCACGGTGGCGAGAACGCGCTCCATCCGCTCGCGGTCCAGCCTGCCGAGACGTGCGTCGGCTTCGGCGAGGCGCAATCCGTCCAGCATGATGGTGTCGTAATAGGCTTCCAGCGAGGCGTCCGCGAGGAAGTCCTGCGCCTGCTGCGACGCCTCGATCGGGTCGCCGGCCAGCATCCGCTGGTACACCAGTTGCGGCGGCGTCAGCGCCGGCTGGTTGCCGAGCAGGATATCGAGAAATTGCAGGCGGTCGACATGGCGGCCGACGACCACCAGGCAGACAGTGAGGGGCGTCGCCAGCACCAGCCCGATCGGGCCCCATAGCCAGGTCCAGAACGACGCCGAAATCACGATGGCGACGGGCGAGAGGCCGGAACTGCGTCCGTACACCTGCGGCTCCACCACCTGCGCCGCAAAGACCTGTAGCGTCGCGAACAGCGCCACCGTCATCAGCAGCATTTCCCACCCGGAGCCAACCGCCGCGGCCAGGATCAGCGGAAACACCGCCGATATCGGCGTGCCGACATAGGGCACGAATCGCAGGATCATGGCGATCAGGCCCCACAGCGGCGCGCTCGGCACGCCGATCAGCTGCAGGCCGATCCCGATCAAGAGGCCGAACGAGGCGTTGACGATGATCTGATTCAGGAACAGCCGGCTCAGCCGCTGCCCGGCATCGTCAAGTGCGGCCGTGGTGCGCTGCATGTCCTGCGAGCCGGCCAGCCGGATGAAGCGGTTTCGCAGGTCCTGCCGCTGCATCAGTATGAAGATCACGAAGATCACGACGATGCCGGTCGTGGTCAGCGGCTGTATCAGCGGCTGGATGATGGCGACCAAGGTCGTCAGCGTGCCGGGATCGGGCTGCCTGATCTCCACCGGAATCGGCTTGTCGTTCGGCTGCCGTCGCAAGCCGTCGATTCCTTGCCCCCGGGCGGGATTGTGCAGCTCGCTGTCCAGCTCCCGCAGCACTTTGGACGCACGCTCCAGCGTGCTGGAGCCGCTGGCCGCGACCCCGCGCAGGCCCTGGATCTTGTCACGCAGCGTTTGTTGGTAGCCGGGCAGTTCCTCGGCCAGCCGGTTGGCCTGCGAGACCATCAGGCCGCCGAGGCTGAAGATGATCGAGAAGCCGACGAATACCGCGAGCAGCACCGCCAGCCGGCGCGGCACCCGCCAGGACTGCAGTCGGATGACAAAGGGTGCCAGCACGAAACTGAAGAGCACCGCGAGCGCGACCGGAACCAGGATTTCGCGGGCGAAATACAGCCCGGTGACTATCAACCCTGCGACTGCGAGATTGATCAGCGCGGTGCCTTTGGGCTGCTGCAGTTTGATCATCGGGGGAACGGTGTCTGCCAATAGAAGATATCCGCGGAGGTCCATGCAGAGCTCCGTCAAGTCAGGCCGTGGCCGGGGGAAGAGCAGTCCCAACGGGCGGAAGCGGCGAATGTTCCGTGGGTCCTGCGTGTGATGCTCTCGCGCTCCGTCATTCCGGGGCGATGCGAAGCATCGAGCCCGGAATCTCGAGATTCCGGGTTCGCGCTAACGCGCGCCCCGGAATGACGCGGGTGGAGGTAGCTGCGTCCCCTAACGGAATCCTGTAAGCTTCGCCCCATGGAATGGACCGACGAGGGCATCGTGCTCGGGGTGCGGCGGCATGGCGAATCATCCGCCATTGTTGAGCTCCTGACGCGCGGCCATGGCCGCCATCTCGGCCTGGTGCGCGGCGGCGCCGGCAAGCGGATGCGGCCCTTGCTGCAGCCCGGCAACAGCGTGTCGGCGGTGTGGCGGGCGCGGCTCGACGAGCATCTGGGCTATTACGTCATGGAAGGCACGCGACTGCGCGCGGCCACCGTGCTGGCGTCGTCGCATGCGACCTATGGCGTGACCCATCTGGCCTCGCTGGCGCGGCTGTTGCCGGAGCGCGATCCGCATGAAGACATCTACGAAATGCTGGAACGCACCCTGGATGATTTCGACGATATCGGTGAAGCCGCCATTCAATTGATAAAGTTCGAACTCGCCATGCTCACCGAACTCGGGTTCGGGCTCGACTTGGAAAACTGCGCCGCGACCGGCGAGACCGCGGACCTGATCTATGTCTCGCCGAAATCCGGCGGCGCGGTGTCGCGGCGGGCCGGCGATCCCTGGCGCGACCGGCTCTTACGGCTGCCGTCGTTTTTGCGCGAGGGCGGCGGCGGCGCCAATGGCTGGTCCGACCAGGACCTGCAGGACGGCTTCGTGCTTACCGGACGCTTCCTGCTGCGCCACGTGCTGGAGCCGCGCGGGCAGGGTCACTCCGACGCCCGCGACGGGTTCATCAATGCGGTGACCAGGCACCGGGCGAGGGCCACCGTGGCGCCGTAGCGCAAAAACGCGAAAACAACCCCATGTGAAAACAACCCCATGTACAGTAACCAAGCGAAAGGGCCGGGGTGAGGAATGCGATTCATTTCTTGCCCGATTCGCCTTCAGCGGATAACCCGTGCCCATGGGAAAACGACTGATTCCGCCTGAAGAACCGGCTGAGATCCACGAGGTTGGGCTGCGCGACGCGCTCGAGGAGCGCTATCTCGCTTACGCGCTCTCGACCATCATGCACCGCGCGCTGCCGGACGCCCGCGACGGCCTGAAGCCGGTGCACAGGCGCATCCTCTATGGCATGCGCCTGCTGCGGCTCGACCCCGGCACGCCGTTCAAGAAATCGGCCAAAATCGTCGGCGACGTGATGGGCTCGTTCCATCCCCATGGCGACCAGTCGATCTACGACGCGCTGGTGCGGCTGGCACAGGATTTCTCCTCGCGCTATCCGCTGGTCGACGGCCAGGGCAATTTCGGCAATATCGACGGCGATAACCCGGCCGCCTATCGCTATACCGAAGCGCGCATGACCGAGGTGGCGCGGCTGCTGCTCGACGGCATCGACGAGGACGGCGTCGAATTCCGCGCCAATTACGACGGCCAGACCAAAGAGCCGATCGTGCTGCCCGGCGGCTTTCCCAACCTGCTCGCCAACGGCGCGCAGGGCATCGCGGTCGGCATGGCGACCTCGATCCCGCCGCACAACGCGGCCGAGCTGTGTGACGCGGCCTTGCATCTGATCGACAAGCCCGACGCCAAATCGAAGACGCTGCTGAAATGGGTGAGGGGTCCCGATTTTCCGACCGGCGGCATCATCGTCGATTCGAAGGAAAGCATTGCGGAAGCCTACATGACCGGGCGCGGCTCGTTCCGCACCCGCGCCAAATGGAATCAGGAAGAGGGCGCCCGCGGCACCTGGGTGGTCGTGATCACGGAAATTCCCTGGCTGGTGCAGAAATCGCGGCTGGTCGAGAAGATCGCCGAGCTGCTCAACGAGAAGAAGCTGCCGCTGGTCGGTGACGTCCGCGACGAGTCGGCCGAAGATATTCGCCTCGTGATCGAGCCGAAATCCCGCGCCGTCGATCCGGAATTGCTGATGGAATCGCTGTTCAGGCTGACCGAGCTGGAAAGCCGGATTCCGCTGAACCTCAACGTGCTGGTGAAGGGCCGCATCCCCAAGGTGCTCGGCCTCGCCGAATGTCTGCGCGAATGGCTCGATCATCTGCGCGACGTGCTGTTGCGCCGCTCCAACTATCGCAAGGAACAGATCGAGCACCGGCTGGAAGTGCTCGGCGGCTACCTGATCGCGTACTTGAACATCGACAAGGTGATCAAGATCATTCGCAACGAGGACGAGCCGAAGCCGGCCCTGATGACAGCCTTCAAGCTGACGGAGGTCCAGGCCGACGCCATCCTCAACATGCGGCTGCGCAGTTTGCGCAAGCTCGAGGAATTCGAGATCCGCACCGAGGACAAGAACCTTCGCGCCGAGTTGAAGGGCATCAAGGGAATTCTCGCTTCCGAGCCCGAGCAGTGGGCCAAGGTCGGCGAGCAGGTGCGGAAAGTCCGTGACATTTTCGGGCCGAAGACGCCGCTCGGCAAGCGCCGCACGCAATTTGCCGACGCGCCCGAGCATGACCTCGCCGCCATCGAGGAAGCGTTCGTCGAGCGCGAGCCGGTCACCGTGGTGGTTTCTGAAAAGGGCTGGGTGCGCACGCTGAAAGGCCATGTCGCCGATCTCTCGACCTTGACCTTCAAGACCGACGACAAGCTCGACAAGGCGTTCTTCGCCGAGACCACCTCAAAGCTGCTGCTGCTCGCCACCAACGGAAAATTCTATTCGCTCGACGTCGCCAAACTACCGGGCGGGCGCGGCCATGGCGAGCCGATCCGGATGTTCATCGACATGGAACAGGAGACCGCGATCGTCTCGCTGTTCGTCAACAAGGGCGGCCGCAAGTTCCTGATCGCGAGCCTCGAAGGCCAGGGTTTTGTCGTCAACGAGGACGATTGCGTCGGCAACACCCGCAAGGGCAAGCAGGTGCTGAACGTCGAAATGCCGAACGAAGCCTGTGCGATCGCGACCGTGTCAGGCGACACCGTCGCCGTGATCGGCACCAACCACAAGATGGTGGTGTTCCCGCTCGACCAGGTGCCGGAAATGGCGCGAGGCCGCGGCGTGCGGCTGCAGAAATATACCAGCGCCTCGCTGTCTGATGTCGCCACCTTCGAAGCCAAGGCGGGTCTGACCTGGAAGGATTCGGCCGGGCGCGACCAGAGCATGAGCTGGAAGGAACTGACCGATTGGCGCGGCAACCGTGCCGACGCCGGCCGCCTCGCGCACGGCCTGCCGAAGTCGAACAAGTTCGGCAAGGGCGTGGAGTAGAATCTTCGTCGTCGCTGCGAACGCAGGGACCCATACCGCGTTGCCCTCTCGATTGAGATGCGATGTCCATAACCGTGCACAATACTGCGGCCGGTGGTATGGGCCCTGCGTTCGCAGGGACGACGAAATTCGCCGTAATAGTATTCGCCATTTCGCGCGCGCTATGGTCGGCCACGGCCGAACCCAACGGCCCCGCAATAACAAGCGCTGAAGCCATGGCCCATCACCACGATCATCACGACCACTCGCACACGCACAGCCACGCACCCGATAATTTCGGCTTCGCGTTCGCCGTCGGCATTGCGCTCAATACGGCGTTTGTCGCGGCCGAGTTGGTGTTCGGCTATGCCGCCAACTCGCTGGCGCTGATTTCGGATGCGGCCCACAATTTTTCCGACGTGATCGCGCTGGTGCTGGCGTGGGCGGCGGGATGGCTGGCGCGGCGGCGGCCGACCGAGCGGCATACCTATGGCTACCGGCGGGCCTCAATCCTTGCGGCGCTGGCCAATGCCGGCCTGCTGCTGATCGCGGTCGGCGCCATTGCCGTGGAAGCCATCGACCGGATCAGGGCGCCCGCCGAAGTGGCGGGCTGGACCGTGGTTTGGGTCGCTGCGCTCGGCATCGCCATCAACGGCGCCACCGCGCTGTTGTTCATGCGCGGCCGGAAGGGCGATCTCAATATCCGCGGCGCCTATCTGCACATGGCGGCCGACGCCGGCGTCTCTGCCGGCGTGGTGGTCGCGGCGCTGCTGATCATGCTGACGGGATGGCTGTGGGTCGATCCCGCCATAAGTCTCGTCATCGCCGCAGTGGTGCTCGCAAGCAGTTGGAGCCTCGCCCGCGACAGCGTCAATCTCGCGCTCGATGGCGTGCCCAGAGGCATCGCGCTCGCGGAGGTGAGGGATTATCTGGGGCAACTCGGCGGCGTCACCGAGGTGCACGATCTCCATGTCTGGGCGATGAGCACCAACGAAACCGCGCTGACCGCGCATCTGGTGCGGCCGGGCGGCACCGACGATTCATTCCTGCATGATGTGTCCGCGGAGCTTTCGCACCGCTTCCACATCGATCACGCCACGCTGCAGATCGAGGCGGGCAGCGATGCCTGCAAGCTCGCGCCGGCGGAAGTGGTGTAGGGCGTCGTCATTCAAATCACCCCCGCCAGCCGCAACAACACGCCGGCGGCGCAAGAGCCCGCCAGCACCGTCAGCATTCCAAGGTTGAAGCGGAAGATCGCGGTCGCCGCCGCTATCGCCAAAGCGAGTGCGGCAACGTCGACGCTCGACCACACCGGCATGTCGAACGACAGCCCGAACGAGCGAACCGGCCAGGTTTCGCGAAACACCGTGTGCAGCGCGAACCAGATCGACAGATTGAGGATCACGCCGACGACGGCGGCGGTGATGGCGCCGAGCGCGCCGGCCAGCCCCTTGTTGCCCCTGAGAGTCTCGACGAAAGGTGCGCCGAGAAAGATCCAGAGGAAGCAGGGCATGAAGGTGACCCAGGTCGCCAGCAAGCCGCCGAGCGTGCCGGCCATCATCGGCGAAAGCGTGCCGGGATCGCGAAAGGCGGCCATGAAGCCGACGAACTGCAGCACCATGATCAGCGGGCCGGGCGTGGTCTCGGCCATCCCGAGGCCATCGAGCATCTCGCGCGGCTGCAGCCAGTGATAATGCTCGACCGCTTGCTGCGCGACGTAGGCCAGCACAGCATAGGCGCCGCCGAACGTTACCATCGCCATCTTGCTGAAGAACAGCGCGATCTGGCTGAACACATTGGCCTCGCCGAACGCGATCAGCAGTGCCGCGACCGGTACCAGCCACAGCGTCAGCCAGACCGCGCTGACTTTCAGTGCGCGGGGAATGCTGGCGCGGACATGGTCGGGCACGACGTCGCCGAGCATGCTGTCGACCGCCGCGGCGTTCTTGCCGCCGCCGTGCTCGACCGCAGCGAACTCGCTCCGTCCGCTTCTGGCGCCGAAAAATCCGATCACGCCGGCGGCAATGATGATGATCGGGAACGACACGTTGAAGAAGAAGATCGCGATGAAGGCGATGGCCGCGAGCGCAACCATGATGCGGTTGCGCAACGCGCGCTTGCCTACGCGGACCACGGCCTGGATCACGATCGCCAGCACCGCGGCCTTCAGCCCGAAGAACAGCGCCTCGACGAACCCGACCTTGCCGAAGAAAGCATAGATGTAGCTCAGCCCCATGATGGCGATGATGCCGGGGAGGATGAACAGGCCGCCGGCCATGAGGCCGCCGGCGGTCCGGTGCAACAGCCAGCCGATATAGGTGGCCAGTTGTTGCGCCTCCGGTCCCGGCAGCAGCATGCAATAGTTCAGCGCATGCAGGAACCGGCTTTCAGAAATCCAGTTCTTTTCCTCGACCAGGATCCGATGCATCACCGCGATCTGTCCGGCCGGGCCGCCGAAACTCAGGACGGCGATCCGCAGCCAGACCCGAAACGCTTCACCGAAGCTGATGCCGTGGCCGGCATCCGCTGCGGAGGGTTTCTCAGCCGCCACGATATCGCTCATGGCTTTGCCTTGTTGGTGGGCCAGTTATGGGTTTCGCCCGAGGCATCGCGGCACCAGCGATAGAACGCGTCGTACAGCACGATGCCGGCCTTGAGCTGCGCGAGATCGTCATCATATATCCGCGAGAGCCCGAGCGATGCCGCCAGCAAGCCCGGTGCTTCCGGTGAGAGGTCGAGCCTGCCGGTGTCGGCGGCACGCACCATGGTCGCGAGCCGCAACAAAGGCGGGGTCGCAAGGCCGAATTCCTCCACCATGACGTCGAAGGTACAAAGTTCGCCGCGATGGCTCCAGAATGTGTTTTCGATGTCGAACGGGATGGCGTTGAAGCGCTCGCCGACCGCGACCACCTCGGACGGCGCCACGAACAGGAACACCGCGTTCGGATCGACGAACCTGCGGATCAGCCAGGGGCAGGCGATGCGGTCGATCTTCGGCCGTGCCCGGGTCACCCATACGGTGCGTCCCTGCGCATCGCGCGCGGGAAGTTTTGACGCCGGCACCAGTGGCAGCTTGGCGGCCTTCCAGCCCTCGAAACCGTCCTCCAGCGCTTCGGCCGAAGCTCCGATATGTCGCAGCCAGGCCGCGGTGCCCTCAGCGAGCTTCTTGCCGCGCAGGCAGACCACGATGGCCGAGCGGCCCGAAAATTCCTCGGCCCAGTCGGCGGCTTGCTCGTGGCTTCGCCGCACCGCGCCGGGAATGAGACGTGGATCGGTGGCAAAATCCTCATCGGTGCGGACGTCGACCAAAACAGGAGTGTTCGCCGTGCCGATCAGCCGTGCGAGTTTGTCAGCAGATATCGTTGTGAAGGATGACATGATTGCGCCCTCGTGAGAGATACGGGACGCGATACTTGGGCATGACGCCTCATGGGGAGATCGCAGAAACCCCCATGCGTCTATTACAGCCAAACCGGCGCGGACTGTCAATGCGCCCGCCGGTTTTTTTAGGAGCCGGCATACGGCTTGCCGTTTGCGTCCGATTTTGCCGCCCGTATTCCACGGGCCGCTTAATTTACCTGTACGACAGCATTGCAGCGCTAGGCTTCAGCGCTGATCGCCAAAGATGCCAATCCCGGTGTCGGTATCGAAAAGCTTGCGGCTGGCGGTTCGATTGATGTCGCTGCCGTCTCTTTCCATGGCGATTTAGCCAGACCTGGTGAGTGTGGATATCCTAGATGGCCGCACTCCGTGTCCTTCACATCGACGACGAACCCGACATCCGGGAGATCGTGCAGGTTTCACTCAATCTCGATCCCGAGATCGAAACGCGAAGCTGTGCTTCCGGTCCGGACGCGCTGGAAGTGATCAGGACGTGGACCCCGGACGTGATCCTTCTGGATGTCATGATGCCGATCATGGATGGTCCGGCCGTGCTCGGGCGGCTGAAAGAAAACGCGCAGACCGCCACCATCCCCGTCTTGACGGCGCGGGCCCAGAGCCGGGAACTAGACAAAATGCACCCACCGCCATAACGGCTGCAGCAATCAATATTCCGAGATCGACTGGCTTCAATTTTTCCAGCATTAGAACCGGTCCCTTTTTTTGCTGGGCGACTTATGGGCGAATGCTTTTAGGTTCGTTATCCGAGATGGTTTCTAAGGCTTAGGTCCACGCTAGATAAACTAGTGCACTCGGCGGGGGTGAAGGCGGCGGCGATGCGGCAAATGATGGGCCAGAGGCTCGAAGGTGCGTTCGCCCGCCCCGCGGATTAACCGTAAGCTGCGGCGGATATTTTAGATCAGAACCAAAATCGGAAAAATATCTCAAAGGGCCTGGCGCGGCACTACAGGCTCGCAGAGTTTCTACTTCGAGATTATCGCAGGTCGTCGGGAACCGGCTTGTCTTTTCCAGCCTGGTCCCAGGCGTGCGCGGCTATTACCCAACGGCCGTCCGACTTGACCAATAGGTAGCCGCTGATGTCGTGGCTCACATCCTTGCCGTTCTCGAGCAACTCGGACATTGCGAGGACGGCCGCCACATTGCCGAAGCATAGGATCTTCATGCCGCGAGTATGTTCCTCGAACGATTGAATGTTTGCTCGCGCGACCCTTTCCATCCGCTCAATGAACCCGTCCAGCGACCTCGCCGCCACCGGTCTCGCGGCGCCGCACAAGAGCGCCTCCGGCAAAAAATCATCGCGGAACCGATCCCAGTTGGGGTCGGTACCCGCGATGATTTTCTGCCGGAGGCGCTCTTGTGCGGCGCCGCGAGACCGGTGGCGGCGAGATCGCTGGACGGGTTCATCGAGCGGATGGAAAGGGTCGCTCGAGCAAGCCTTCAATCGTTTGAGGAACATACTCGTGGCATGAAGATTCTACGCTTCGGCAATGTGGCCGCCGTCCTCGCGATGTCCGAGTTGCTCGAGAACGGCAAGGATGTGAG
>JBKJUA010000312.1:0-3883 GCA_046590305.1 Bradyrhizobium sp. | reverse complement strand
ATCGTCGGCGCCGATGCCGCGACGATTACGGCCGAGGACTGGCCGGTTTAGGGGAAGGTCATTGCGAGCGCAGCGAAGCAATCCATTTAACAGCGCAAAGAAAGAAGATGGATTGCTCACATGGGGATTTTTCGGTCAAGGGGCTATTTTATTGAGGCACGATTTTGTTTCCTGATGCTGTTGACGATCCTGGGCCCGAGCTCCGTTGGACGATTCTGGTTTTGCTCGCCAGAACAAACTCACATTCGGTCGTCGTTGAGTGACGGACCATAATTCCGCTTGCGGCGGCGGGAGCTGGGAAGACGAAGCCATTCTTCGTAGCGGCATTTATAGCCATGCAATCCATCGGCTCGTCCACCCGGATCGTCCGAGGGTAATGGGCCTCGGCGATAGGGATTTGGTGTGGGCTCTCGTATTCGCGGAGCCTGTTATGCGGCGGGTTTCAAAATGGCCCCCTCGATCACAACGCCCGCACGGATGTATTTCCAGAGCGCCACGAGCAGCTTGCGCGCCAGCGCGACGATGGTCCTCTTGCGCGCCTTGCTAACGGTGGCGACCCGCTCGCGGAACCAGCGCGAGAGCGCCGTGTCCGGCTGGTGCCGCAGCCATAGCCAGGCGAGCTGGATCATGGTGGTACGCAGTCTGGGGTTGCCAGACTTGGAGATGCCCTGTTCGTGAGAGACCTTGCCGCTTTTCCAGGGCGTGGGGGCCAGACCTGCGTAAGCAGCGATCTGCCGGCGATTGGCAAAGCTGCGACAGAACCCCTCGGTCCACAGGACGGCGGCGAAGTCCGGGCCAATGCTTTTCAGCTCCATCAACATCGCCTGGGGTCTCGCAGGCGATGCCGGCGCTGGAGAGGCCCGCGCTATCGAGGCCGGGTGGCTCTTCTGGTTGGCAGCCTTGCCGGTCTCGGCCGCGAGCACCGACGTCAGCATGCTGGCTCGCTCCTTCTCCACCATCTTGATTTGATCGAGCAACAGTTCAAGCCGATCGAGTTCACGCTCGATCTGCGCCTTGAGACGCGGCGGCAGCGGCCTTCGATCGCCGGTGCGCAATATTTCCAGCCTTTGACGGCGGCCGCGGCGCAGCGGTTCGTAATCGAGCACGCCCTGCGCGAACAGCAGTCCCTTGATCCGGTTGACGTGCCGAACCCGTTCGGTAATCAGCGTCTTGTACTCGCGCGAGACCCTGCGGTGGTCCTCTTCCGCAGGCGTCAGCGGGCGGACCATCGAGCATACCCGCGGCTCGCCGCGCTTGTAAGCCAGCAGGGCGCGCACCAGCGCCTCACCATCGATCTTATCCGTTTTAACCCGGCGCCGCCGCCGCGATGTCGCAATCGAGGCCGGGTCAACGACGTGGCTCTCTATGCCCTCCGCTTCCAGCATCCGGTGGATCCAGAATCCGTCCAGCCCGGCTTCCTGAATGACAATGATCGGAAAAACCTTGCCTGCTGGCGTTCGAGCCTTGCTCTGCAGGTCCGCAAACCTTGCCAGCAAACCAGCCATATCGCCGCCCGCAACGCTGTGCCTGGACATTTTACTCCCGCTTCGCGGGGAAATCGAGGTCACCAGCCAGATCTTGCGACTGAGTTCCAAAGAGACAAAAATTGCGCCAAGTTGGGTGTGGATAGCGGTCGGTTCGGGACAATGGTGATCAAGTGACATCGGCATCCTCCAGAGTGAGTGGTTCGCAACCTCAGTCTGGAATCAGAACCGGTCGCTATCCACCCCCATGGAATCTTCGTCGCAAGGGCTCCTCGCAATGACGAAAATCAAATCGCCAGCACGTGGTCGTCGATTTCGGCGATGGTATTGACGCCGCACAGGCCCATGGTGACGCTGAGTTCGTTGCGCAGGATGTCGAGCGCCTTGTCGACGCCGGGGCCGCCGAAGGCGCCGAGGCCGTGAATGTAGGCGCGGCCGATCATGCAGGATTTGGCGCCGAGCGCCAGCGCGCGCATCACGTCCTGGCCGGAACGGATGCCGCCGTCGAACATGATTTCCATCTGCGCGCCGATGGCGTCGACGATTTCGGGCAGGGCCTCGATCGACGACGGCGCGCCGTCGAGCTGGCGGCCGCCATGGTTGGAGACCACCAGCGCCTCGGCGCCGGTCCTGGCCGCTTCCTCGGCGTCCTCGACATCGAGAATGCCCTTCAGGATCAGCTTGCCGGGCCAGATGCTGCGGATCCACTCGATGTCTTTCCAGTTCAGCGAGGTGTCGAACTGGGTCGCGATCCAGGTGCCCAGCGCCGTGATGTCGTCGGTGCCCTTGAGATGGCCGACCAAATTGCCGAAGGTGCGGCGCTTGCCGCGCAGCACGCCGGCGACCCAGGCCGGCTTGCTGGCGAAATCGACCAGTTTCGACAGCGACCATTCCGGCGGCACCGTCATGCCGTTCTTGATGTCGGCATGGCGCTGCCCGATCACCTGCAGATCGACGGTCAGCACCAGCGCGCTGCATTTCGCCGCGATGGCGCGCTCGATCAGCGCCTTGATGAAGCCGCGGTCCTTCATGACGTAGAGCTGAAACCAGAACGGCTTGTCGACATTGGCGGCGACGTCCTCGATCGAGCAGATCGACATCGTGCTCAGTGTGTAGGGAATCCCTGCGGCCTGCGCGGCGCGGCAGGCATGGATTTCGCCGTCGCCGTACTGCATGCCGGTCAGCCCGACCGGCGCCAGGATCAGCGGCATCGCGGCGGGCTCGCCGAGGATCGTGGTCGCAAGGTCGCGCTTCGACACGTCGACCAAAATGCGCTGGCGGAACTTGATCGCCTGCAGGTCGTCGACGTTGGCGCGCAGCGTGTCCTCGGAATAGGAGCCGCGATCGGCGTAGTCGAAAAACGCCTTCGGCACTTTGCGCATATGGACCTGGCGCAGATCCTCGATGCAGGTGATGTGTTTCATATGCGTTCCCGGCCCTTCTTGAATTTGTCGCTTTGACTGTTCATCTAGCACGCTTGGGAGCCCGGCAAAATCGCTTCACGACGGCAGCCGGCCATCGGAAAGGCATCCCATCACCGGACCATGCTGCGTCCCCAAAGACGCCGAAGCCGCCGGGGAGCATCGGCTGGACCGGGCCCTGGAGGAGGGGGTGAAGCAAACCTTTCCGGGGTTGGATTCGGTCAATGTGACCCGGCCGCCGCCCTCGAAGGCGGCCACCACCTCAAGCGCCGCGACCAGCGGGCTGGCCGGGGAACTCAGGGCGCCAAGATAATATGTGCGTTATCAGAAGGTTATGCGAAAAGTCGGGGGATGGCCGCCGGTAATGATTCATCATATTTTTTGAAGCCATTTTAGTGGCTGAGGCACTATAACCCCCTTGCACGCCATGATAGGCGGGCGTTCGCGGTTTCTCGCCGGGTGGTTGATTGGCGGAATCGCGGCGATGCTGGGGGTATCATGAGCCGCAAATATTTCGGGACGGACGGGATTCGGGGCCGTGCCAATGGCCTGATCACGCCGGAGCTGGCGCTCAAGGTCGGACAGGCCGCGGGCCTGGTATTTCAGCGCGGCGAACATCGCCATCGCGTCGTGATCGGCAAGGACACGCGGTTGTCCGGCTACATGATCGAATACGCCATGGTGGCCGGGTTCACCTCGGTCGGCATGGACGTGCTGCTGCTCGGACCGATGCCGACGCCGGCGGTAGCGATGCTGACCAAGTCGATGCGCGCCGATCTCGGCGTCATGATTTCGGCATCGCACAATCTGTTCGAGGACAATGGCATCAAGCTGTTCGGTCCGCAGGGCTTTAAATTGTCCGACGATGTCGAGAAGCAGATCGAGCAGCTGCTCGACGAGTCGCTCGACAAGCGCCTGGCGCAGAGCGCCAGCCTCGGACGCGCCCGCCGCATCGACGGCGTCCACGACCGCTACATC
>JBKJUA010000210.1:0-10111 GCA_046590305.1 Bradyrhizobium sp. | reverse complement strand
GACCATCGTCACCGGCGTTGAAATGTTCCGCAAGCTGCTCGACCAGGGCCAGGCCGGCGACAACATCGGCGCGCTGCTGCGCGGCACCAAGCGCGAGGAAGTCGAGCGCGGTCAGGTTCTGTGCAAGCCGGGTTCGGTCAAGCCGCACACCAAGTTCAAGGCCGAGGCCTACATTCTGACCAAGGAGGAGGGCGGTCGTCATACCCCGTTCTTCACCAACTATCGGCCGCAGTTCTACTTCCGCACCACCGACGTGACCGGTGTCGTGCATCTGCCCGAAGGCACCGAAATGGTGATGCCGGGCGACAATATCGCGATGGAAGTGCACCTGATCGTGCCGATCGCGATGGAAGAGAAGCTGCGCTTCGCGATCCGCGAGGGTGGCCGCACCGTCGGTGCCGGCGTCGTCGCAAGCATCATCGAATAAGCGAATGGTGAATAGCGAATAGCGAGTGGGTTCAAATCCGTTCGCTGCTCGCCACTCGCTACTCGCCGACAAAGAACGACAAAGAAAGACATCGGCAATGAACGGCCAGAATATCCGCATCCGTCTCAAGGCGTTCGACCATCGAATTCTCGATTCGTCGACGCGTGAGATCGTGAACACGGCGAAACGGACCGGTGCACAGGTTCGCGGACCCATTCCTCTGCCCACCCGCATCGAGAAGTTCACCGTCAACCGTTCGCCGCACGTCGACAAGAAGAGCCGTGAGCAATTCGAGATGCGCACGCACAAGCGTCTTCTCGACATTGTCGATCCGACCCCGCAGACCGTCGATGCCTTGATGAAGCTCGATCTGGCCGCCGGTGTCGACGTCGAAATCAAGCTCTGATTTTTTAGATCCCGTCCGAAGTTTGCGGACAGAAAGAACAGGAAGCACGCCGATGCGCTCCGGAGTGATCGCACAAAAGGTCGGAATGACGCGGGTCTTTACGGAGACCGGCGAACATATCCCCGTGACCGTGCTGAAGCTGGGCAATTGCCAGGTTTTGGGTCACCGCACGACTGAAAAGAACGGTTATGTCGCGCTGCAGCTCGGCTCGGGCACCCGCAAGACCGTGTATCTGCCGAAGGCGGAACGCGGCCAGTTCGCGGTCGCCAAGGTCGAGCCTAAGCGCAAGGTCACCGAGTTCCGCGTGTCGGAAGACGCGCTGATCCCGGTCGGCGCCGAAATCCAGGCAGACCATTTCGTGGTCGGCCAGTTCGTCGACGTCACCGGTACCTCGGTCGGCAAGGGTTTTGCCGGCGGTATCAAGCGCTGGAATTTCGGCGGCTTGCGCGCCACCCACGGTGTCTCGGTCTCGCATCGTTCGATCGGCTCGACCGGCGGACGGCAGGATCCCGGCAAGACGTTCAAGAACAAGAAGATGCCCGGTCACATGGGCGTCGATCGCATCACCACGCTTAATCTGCGCGTCGTGCAGACCGACGTGGCGCGCGGCCTGATCCTCGTCGAAGGCGCCGTTCCCGGCTCCAAGGGCGGATGGATCGCGGTACGCGATGCCGTGAAGAAGGCGTTGCCGAAAGACGCGCCGAAGCCGGGCAAGTTCCGCCTGGCCGACGATGGCGGCGAACAGGCTCTCGCAGCCGAAGCGCCGGCCGAGCAGGAGGGCGTGTGAGATGGAATTGAAAGTCACAACGCTTGAAGGCAAGGCGGCTGGTTCGGTTCAGCTGTCGGATGCCATTTTCGGCCTCGAGCCGCGCAAGGACATCATCCAGCGCTGCGTCAACTGGCAGCTCGCCAAGCGTCAGGCCGGCACCCACAAGACGCAAGGTCGCGCCGACGTCTGGCGCACCGGCAAGAAGATGTACAAGCAGAAGGGCACCGGCGGTGCGCGTCACGGCTCGGCCCGGGTACCGCAGTTCCGCGGCGGTGGCCGTGCGTTTGGTCCGGTGGTCCGCTCGCATGCCTTCGATCTGCCGAAGAAGGTTCGCGCTTTGGCGCTGCGCCATGCGCTGTCCGCCAAGGTCAAGGACGGCGGCCTGATCGTGATCGAGTCGGCCGTGCTGGAAGCTGCCAAGACCAAGGCGCTGGTCGGACACTTTTCGGGTCTCGGCCTCACCAACGCGCTGATCATCGATGGCGCCGAGGTCCACAACGGTTTCGCCGCGGCGGCCCGCAACATTCCGAACATCGACGTGCTGCCGATCCAGGGCATCAACGTCTATGACATTCTGCGACGCCACAAGCTGGTCCTGACCAAGGCGGCGCTCGATGCGTTGGAGGCGCGCTTCAAATGAAGAATATCGATCCGCGCCATTACGACATCATTGTCTCCCCGGTCGTGACCGAAAAGGCGACGATGGCGTCCGAGCACAACAAGGTTGTGTTCAAGGTCGCCAGCAAGGCGACCAAGCCGCAAATCAAGGAAGCCGTCGAGAAGCTGTTCGACGTCAAGGTCAAGAGCGTGAACACGCTGGTGCGCAAGGGCAAGACCAAGGTCTTCCGTGGCACCTTCGGTTCGCAGTCGGACGTGAAGCGTGCGATCGTGACCCTCGAAGAGGGCCACCGCATCGACGTCACCACCGGGCTATAAGGCGATACGACGATGGCATTGAAAAAATTCAACCCCACGACACCAGGCCAGCGCCAGCTGGTGATGGTCGATCGTTCGGCGCTCTACAAGGGCAAGCCGGTGAAGGCGCTGACCGAGGGCAAGCACTCCTCGGGCGGTCGCAACAACACCGGTCGCATGGTCGTGCGTTTTCGCGGCGGCGGTCACAAGCAGACCTACCGCATCGTCGACTTCAAGCGCACCAAGGTCGACATGCCCGCGACCGTCGAGCGGCTGGAATACGATCCGAACCGCACCGCATTCATCGCGCTTATCAAGTATACCGACGGCACCCAGGCCTACATTCTCGCCCCGCAGCGTCTCGCGGTCGGCGACACCGTGATCGCCGGCAACTATGTCGACGTGAAGCCGGGCAATGTCATGCCGCTCGGCAACATGCCGATCGGCACCATCGTGCACAATGTCGAGTTGAAGATCGGCAAGGGCGGTCAGATCGCGCGTTCGGCCGGGACTTACGCCCAGCTGGTCGGTCGCGACCATGATTACGTCATCGTGCGCCTGAATTCGGGCGAACAGCGCCTGGTCCACGGCCGCTGCACCGGCACCATCGGTGCGGTGTCGAACCCGGACCACATGAACATCTCGATGGGCAAGGCCGGTCGTAACCGCTGGCTCGGCCGCAAGCCGCATAACCGCGGCGTCTCCATGAACCCGGTCGACCATCCGCACGGCGGCGGCGAAGGCCGCACCTCGGGCGGCCGCCACCCGGTGACGCCGTGGGGCAAGCCGACCAAGGGCAAGAAGACCCGCTCCAACAAGTCGACCAATCGATTCATTCTCATCAGCCGCCACAAGCGGAAGAAGTAAGGAACGCCGGACATGGTTCGTTCAGTCTGGAAAGGCCCGTTCGTCGAAGGCTCTCTGCTCAAGAAGGCAGATGCCGCGCGTGCGTCCGGCCGTCATGACGTGATCAAGATCTGGAGCCGCCGCTCGACCATCCTGCCGCAGTTCGTCGGCCTGGTTTTCGGCGTCTACAACGGCCAGAAACATGTGCCGGTATCGGTTAACGAGGAAATGGTGGGCCACAAGTTCGGCGAGTTCTCGCCGACCCGGACCTTCCACGGCCATTCTGGCGACAAGAAAGCCAAGAAGGCTTAGAGATTAGGCTTGAGGACTGAGCGATGAGCAAACCTAAGCGCGAACGGAGCCTCCCGGATAACGAGGCCAAGGCGATCGCCCGAATGCTGCGGGTGAGTCCGCAGAAGCTGAATCTTGTCGCACAACTGATCCGCGGCAGGAAGGCATCGGCGGCGCTCGCCGACCTGCAGTTCTCGCGCAAGCGGATCGCGGTCGACGTCAAGAAGTGCCTGGAATCGGCGATCGCAAACGCCGAGAACAATCACGATCTCGAGGTCGACGATCTGATCGTCGCCGAGGCGCATGTCGGCAACGGCATCGTCATGAAGCGTTTCGCACCGCGCGGCCGTGGCCGTTCGGGCCGTATTTTCAAACCGTTCTCGCAGCTGACGATCGTCGTTCGTCAGGTCGAGGCCGAGGCTAGCGCTTAAAGCGAGCGCAGGAGAGAACGATGGGTCAGAAGATCAATCCAATCGGACTTCGTCTCGGCATCAACCGGACGTGGGATTCCCGTTGGTTCGCCGGCAAGAACGAATACGGCAAGCTGCTGCACGAGGATGTCAAGATCCGCGAGATCCTGCACAAGGAGCTCAAGCAGGCGGCCGTGGCCAGGATTGTGATCGAGCGTCCGCACAAGAAGTGCCGCGTGACGATCCACTCGGCGCGTCCCGGCGTCGTGATCGGCAAGAAGGGCGCCGACATTGACAAGCTGCGCAAGCGGGTTGCCGACATCACTGCCTCCGACGTCGTCATCAACATCGTCGAAATCCGCAAGCCCGAACTCGACGCCACCCTGGTTGCCGAATCGATCGCCCAGCAGCTTGAGCGCCGCGTCGCGTTCCGTCGCGCCATGAAGCGCGCGGTGCAGTCGGCGATGCGTCTCGGCGCCGAGGGCATTCGTATCAACTGCTCGGGCCGCCTCGGCGGCGCCGAAATCGCCCGCATGGAATGGTATCGCGAGGGCCGGGTGCCGTTGCACACGCTGCGCGCCGACATCGACTACGGCGTCGCGACCGCGTTCACCACCTTCGGCACCTGCGGCGTCAAGGTCTGGATCTTCAAGGGCGAAATCCTTGAGCACGACCCGATGGCCCAGGACAAGAAAATGGCCGAGGGCGACAATTCGCGGCCGCGTCGCGACGCTGCTTGAGCGCAATAGAGAAGGTTTGAGGGCGTAAGCCATGATGCAACCAAAGAAGACGAAGTTCCGGAAGGCGCATAAGGGCCGTATCCACGGCGTTGCGACCTCTGGCGCGACGTTGTCGTTCGGTCAGTTCGGCCTGAAGGCGATGGCGCCCGAGCGCATCACCGCCCGTCAGATCGAAGCCGCGCGCCGCGCGCTGACCCGTCACATGAAGCGTGCGGGCCGGGTCTGGATCCGTATCTTCCCGGACGTGCCGGTGTCGAAGAAACCCGCCGAAGTCCGCATGGGCTCCGGCAAGGGTACCCCGGAATTGTGGGTGGCCAGGGTGAAGCCCGGCCGGCTGATTTTCGAGATCGACGGCGTCACCATCCAGACTGCGAAAGAAGCGCTGTCGCTGGCCGCCGCCAAACTGCCGATCAAGACGCGCTTCGTCGCGCGCATTGCGGAATAGGATGTGATCATGGCCGAGATGAAAACCGCCGATGTCCGCGCGATGAGCCCCGATCAGATGGACGACGCCGTCCTCAATCTGAAGAAGGAGCGCTTCAACCTGCGCTTCCAACGCGCCACCGGGCAGCTGGAGAACACCTCGCGGCTGCGTGAAGCCCGCCGCGACATCGCCCGTATCAAGACCATCGCCGCGCAGAAGCGCGACGCGAAGAAGTAAGGGGCCGACATGCCGAAACGTACGCTTCAGGGTGTGGTCGTCAGCGACAAGCAAGCCAAGACGGTTGTGGTGCGCGTCGATCGCCGCTTTACCCATCCGATCTACAAGAAGACGATTCGCCGCTCGAAAAATTACCACGCGCACGACGAGAACAACGAGTTCAAGCCGGGCGACCAGGTGTGGATCGAGGAGAGCAAGCCGATCTCGAAGTTGAAGCGCTGGACCGTGGTCCGGGGTGAACAGAAGAAAACGGCCTGATTTCAGCGGCCTGGCCGCAAGACTTCAGGAAAATTTTAAGCGCGGATAAGCGCATCAGAAAGAGGACGAGGTGCATCAATGATTCAGATGCAGACCAACCTCGACGTGGCCGATAATTCCGGCGCACGCCGTGTCATGTGCATCAAGGTGATTGGGGGCTCCAAGCGCCGCTATGCCACCGTGGGTGACGTTATTGTCGTGTCGATCAAGGAAGCAATTCCGCGCGGCAAGGTGAAGAAGGGCGACGTGATGAAGGCTGTCGTGGTGCGGGTCCGCAAGGACATCCGCCGCGCCGACGGCTCGGTCATCCGCTTCGACCGCAACGCCGCCGTGCTGATCAACAATCAGTCCGAGCCGATCGGCACCCGCATCTTCGGGCCGGTGCCGCGCGAGCTGCGCGCCAAGAACCACATGAAGATCATTTCACTCGCGCCGGAGGTGCTGTGATGGCTGCCAAGATCCGGAAGGGCGACAAGGTCATCGTGCTGAGCGGCCGCGACAAGGGCCGCACCGGCGAGGTGTTCGAGGTGCGTCCCGACGCCAACAAGGCGATGGTGCGCGGCGTCAACATGATCAAGCGCCACCAGAAGCAGACCCAGGCGCAGGAGGGCGGCATCATCCAGAAGGAGTCGCCGATTCACCTGTCCAACATCGCGATCGTCGGCAAGGACGGCAAGCCGACCCGCGTGGGTTTCAAGATTCAGGCCGATGGCAAGAAGGTACGCATTGCCAAGAGCTCGGGAGCAGAGATCGATGGCTGAGACCGCTTACGTTCCGCGTTTACGCGAACAGTTCGACAAGGAAATCCGCGGCAAGCTGACCGAGCAGTTCGGCTATGCCAACGTCATGCAGGTGCCGCGCCTGGACAAGGTCGTGCTCAACATGGGCATCGGCGAGGCGGTCAACGACCGCAAGAAGGCGGAGCTTGCTGCCGCCGATCTGGCGCTGATCGCCGGCCAGAAGCCGATCGTGACCTATTCGCGCGTCGCGATCGCGACCTTCAAGCTGCGTGAAAACCAGCCGATCGGCGCCAAGGTCACGCTGCGCAAGGCCAAGATGTACGAGTTCATCGACCGCCTGATCAACGTGGCGTTGCCGCGCGTGCGGGATTTCCGTGGCCTCAATCCGAAGAGCTTCGATGGCCGCGGCAACTACTCGCTCGGCATCAAGGAGCACATCATTTTCCCCGAAATCGACTTCGACAAGATGGGGGAGACATGGGGCATGGACGTCACGGTGTGCACCACGGCGCCGACCGACGACGAAGCGCGTGCCTTGTTGACCGCATTCAATTTCCCGTTCCGGCAGTGAGAAGCTGACAGCCTTAGAGCTATCTGCCTCTCAAACGCGGAAACCCAGGAGCCAAGCATGGCAAAGAAAAGTTCGATCGAGAAGAACAACCGCCGCAAGCGGATGACCAAGAACGCAGCGCCCCGGCGCGCGAAGCTCAAGGCCATCATCGCCGACAAGAAGAAGCCGATGGAAGAGCGCTTCGCAGCGACGCTGAAGCTCGCCGAGATGCCGCGCAATTCGTCGGCGACCCGGATCCGCAATCGCTGCGAAATGACCGGCCGTCCGCGTTCGGTCTATCGCAAGAACAAGCTCAGCCGTATCGCGCTGCGTGAACTCGGGTCCAAGGGCCTGGTTCCCGGGCTCGTGAAGTCGAGCTGGTAAGGGGGTCGGAACATGTCAACGCACGATCCGATCAGCGATCTCATCACCCGCATCCGCAACGCACAGATGCGCGCCAAGCCCAAGGTCTCGACTCCGGGCTCGAAGATGCGCGCCAACGTGCTCGAGGTCCTCAAGACCGAAGGCTACATCCGCGGCTACGCCAGCGTCGAGCATGCGTCCGGCCGCAGCGAGCTCGAGATCGAGCTGAAATATTTCGACGGCGAGCCGGTCATTCGCGAGATCGAGCGGGTATCGAAGCCGGGGCGGCGCGTCTATGCCTCGGTCAAGAACCTGCCGCGAGTCAAGAACGGTCTAGGCATTTCCGTGTTATCGACGCCGAAGGGAATCATGGCTGACCACGAAGCGCGCGAAGCGAACGTGGGCGGCGAAATTCTCTTCACGGTGTTCTGAGGAAGGAATCACTATGTCACGTATCGGCAAGAAGCCTGTGACGGTTCCGTCGGGTGTTACCGCGACCGTCGAAGGCCAGACCGTCAAGATGAAGGGGCCGAAGGGCCAGCTTCAGTTCATCGTGCACGACGACGTCGAAGTGAAGTTCGAGAACGGCGAAGTCAAGGTCGCGCCCCGGATCAAGACCAACCGGGCGCAGGCCATGTACGGCACCGCGCGCGCCCAGGTCGCCAATCTGGTCGAGGGCGTTACCAAGGGTTTCGAGAAGAAGCTCGAGATCACCGGCGTCGGCTATCGCGCCGCGTTGCAGGGCAAGAACCTGCAGCTGGCGCTCGGCTACAGCCATGACGTCGTCTATGCGATCCCGGAAGGCATTGCCATTACGGTGCCAAAGCCGACCGAGATCATCATCGCCGGCAACGATTCCCAGCGCGTCGGCCAGGTCGCCGCCGAGATTCGCAGCTATCGGCCGCCGGAGCCCTACAAGGGCAAGGGTGTGAAGTATTCCAACGAATTTATCTTCCGCAAGGAAGGCAAGAAGAAGTAACGGAGCCGGCCATGTCGAGACTCAAGATCACGAACGACCGGCGCAAGAAACGCGTGCGGTTGTCGCTGCGCCGCACCGCCAGCGGCCGCCCGCGGCTGTCGGTATTCCGCTCGTCGAAGCACATCTACGCGCAGGTCATCGACGACCTGAAGGGCGAGACGCTGGCGTCGGCATCTTCGCTGGAGAAGTCGATGCGGGAGACCGGCAACACCGGCGCCAACATCGACGCGGCGAAGGCGGTCGGCAAGCTGCTGGCGGAACGCGCCGTCAAGAACGGCGTCACCGAAGTGGTTTTCGACCGCGGCGGATATCTCTATCACGGCCGCGTCAAGGCGCTTGCGGATGCGGCGCGTGAAAGCGGCTTGAGCTTCTAGGGTTTTGGAATTGAACGGACACAGGGCCGGGAGCGCAAGCTCCTCAAGGCAAAGTCTCTTAAGGATTGGAAAACACCATGGCAGGTGAACGCGAGCGCGGTGGCGGCCACAGGGGCGGCCGGGAAGAGCGTGACAGCGAATTCGTCGACAAGCTCGTCCACATCAATCGTGTGGCGAAGGTCGTCAAGGGCGGCAAGCGCTTCGGTTTTGCGGCGTTGGTCGTGATCGGCGATCAAAAGGGCCGGGTCGGATTCGGCCACGGCAAGGCGCGCGAAGTTCCCGAGGCGATCCGCAAGGCGACCGAGTCGGCCAAGCGCAACCTGACGCGCGTCGCCTTGCGCGAAGGCCGCACGCTGCATCACGATATCGCCGGCCGTCACGGCGCGGGCAGGGTATATCTGCGCGCAGCGCCGGCGGGTACCGGCATCATCGCGGGCGGTCCGATGCGCGCGGTGTTCGAGAGCCTCGGCGTCCAGGACGTGGTGGCGAAGTCGATCGGCTCGTCGAACCCCTACAACATGGTTCGCGCCACCTTCGACGCGCTGAAGCACCAGGATTCGCCGCGTTCGGTTGCGGCGCGCCGCAACATCAAGGTGTCCACGCTGCAATCGCGCCGTGTCGGCGGCGACGCCGAAGTGGTCGCCGAATAACAACACGCGCGCATCAGCGCTTTTCGGAGTTATCGTCATGGCCAAGGCCGCAAAGATGATCAAGGTCGAGCAGACCGGCAGCGCGATCCGCCGCCATCACTCGCAGCGCGCGACGCTGATCGGCCTCAACCTCAACAAGATCGGCCGGGTCACCGAGCTGCAGGATACTCCTGCAATTCGCGGCATGATCGCGAAGGTTCAGCATCTCGTCCGTGTCGTCGACGAGAAATAAGTTCACGTCGTCCCGCGACGGCCGCGAGCGCGGCCCTCTGGGGATGACAACCATCGCCCTTCGAGGCTGACACGCCTCAGGACGACGGCAGGTAAGAAGGAAGCGAACGATGAAACTCAATGATATCGCCGACAAAGCCGGCTCGCGCAAAGCGCGCATGCGGGTCGGACGGGGCATCGGTTCAGGCAAGGGCAAAACGGCGGGCCGCGGCGGCAAGGGCCAGACCGCGCGTTCCGGCGTGCGCATCAAGGGCTTCGAAGGCGGCCAGATGCCGCTCCACCGGCGGCTGCCCAAGCGCGGCTTCCGCAACACCAAGTTCGCGCTGAAGCTGAACGAGGTCAATCTCGGCAAGGTGCAGACTGCCATCGACGCCAAGCTGCTCGATGCCGGCGCGCTGATCGATGCTGCCGCCCTGATCAAGGCCGGCCTGATGCGCCGCGCCAAGGATGGCGTGCGGCTGCTCGGCACCGGCGAGTTCAAGGCGAAGGCCAACTTCGCCG
>JBKJUA010000350.1:0-2503 GCA_046590305.1 Bradyrhizobium sp. | reverse complement strand
GTGGTCAAATTCCTCGCCACTGTGCGGGCTGCGTAGCCTCCTCCCAGGTGATAGTCTTCGGAAACCGTCGCGCAAGGCGCTGACGGATTCGGAGCTCTCATGATCTATCGCCACGCCATCGACGCCACCCTCTATGTGTTCGATGATTTGCGCGATCTGCTTGCCAAGGCCACGCCGCCGCGCTCCGGCGACCGCCTCGCGGGGGTCGCGGCCGAAAGCGCCGCGCAAATGATCGCGGCGCGGATCGCGCTGTCCGACGTCCCCCTGAAGCAGTTCCTGCAAGAGGCCGTCGTTCCCTATGAAAACGACGAAGTCACCCGCCTGATCCTCGACAGCCACGACGCTGCGGCCTTCGCTGCGATATCCTCGCTGACGACAGGCGCATTCCGTGACTGGCTTCTCTCCGACGCGGCGACACCGGCCGTTCTCGCCGAGCTGTCGCGCGGGATCACCCCCGAAATGGCCGCGGCGGTATCAAAACTGATGCGCCACCAGGACCTGATCCTGGTGGCGAAAAAATGCCAGGTCACCTCAGCCTTTCGCAACACCATCGGCCTGCGCGGCCGGATGAGCGTGCGGCTGCAGCCCAATCATCCGTTCGACGACGCCAAGGGCATCACCGCATCGATCCTCGATGGCCTCCTGCTAGGATCCGGCGACGCCTGTATCGGCATTAATCCGGCCAGCGACGATCCCACCGTGATCGGCGGCCTGCTGCGGCTGCTCGACGACATCATCGCGAGGCTGCAGATCCCGACGCAGGGCTGCGTTCTGACCCATGTAACGACCACGCTCGGGTTGATCGATCGGGGGTTTCCAGTCGATCTGGTGTTTCAGTCGGTCGCGGGCACGCAGGCGGCAAACCGCAGTTTCGGCATCGATCTGGCGCTGTTGCGCCAGGCCCACCAGGCCGGATTGTCGCTGCGCCGCGGCCATGTCGGCAACAATGTGATGTATTTCGAAACCGGGCAGGGGTCGGCGCTGTCGGCCAACGCCCATCATGGCGTCGACCAGCAGACCCTGGAGGCGCGGGCCTATGCGGTGGCGCGTGCGTTCGATCCGCTGCTGGTCAACAGCGTGGTCGGCTTCATCGGTCCGGAGTATCTCTATGACGGCAAGGAGATCATCCGCGCCGGGCTGGAGGACCATTTTTGCGGCAAGCTGCTCGGCCTGCCGCTCGGCGTCGACGTTTGCTACACCAACCATGCCGAGGCCGACCAGGACGACATGGACAATTTGCTGACGCTGCTCGCCGCCGCTGGCGTCACCTTCATCATGGGGGTGCCCGGGGCCGACGATGTCATGCTGAACTACCAGTCCACCTCGTTCCATGACGCCCTCTATGTCCGCGATCTGTTCGGCCTGAAGCGGGCGCCGGAATTCGACGACTGGCTGGTGCGCTCCGGGCTGGCCGAAGCTGACTTCCGGCTCGCCGGGAACACCGGCCTGCTGCCCGATTTTGCATCGCGGTTGCTGGCCTGAGGCGACGCAAAGCCGCTGCCGGGCAGTCATGCAACCATTCGGCCGCTGGCGGGTTAAAAGGGCCCGCCACAATGTTGAAGAATTTGTAGCCCAGCCTTCGGCCGCGTGCTTAACTTGGCCGCCGGCAGGTTTTTACAAGCGTTAGGAAGTTTGATGAGGGCTGAAGGCATCGAAACGGTTCGGCGCATCCTGTGCGTATTCCCGCGCTATACGTCTTCTTTCGGCACATTCGAATACGCCTACCCGTTGACGGACGGCGTCCAGGCCTTCATGCCGCCGCAAGGGCTGCTGCTGATCGCGGCCTATCTGCCCGAACACTGGCCGGTCCGCTTCATCGACGAGAACATCCGTCCCGCCTCGCAGGAAGATTTTGAATGGGCGGAAGCGGTATTCGTCAGCGGCATGCATATCCAGCGCCAGCAGATGAACGACATCTGCCGCCGCGCGCATGCGTTCGACCTGGCGGTGGCGATCGGCGGTCCGTCGGTCTCGGCCTGCCCGGATTACTATCCCTCGTTCGACTATCTCCATGTAGGCGAACTCGGCGATGCCACCAATGAGTTGCTGGAACGGCTGGCGCGCGATCCGTCGCGGCCCGAGCAGCAGGTGGTGCTGAAGACCGCCGAGCGTATCGCCATGACCGACTTTCCGATTCCGGCCTACGAACTGGCCGAGGTCAGAAAGTATTTTCTCGGCAGCATCCAGTATTCGAGCGGTTGCCCGTACCAGTGCGAATTCTGCGATATTCCGGGCCTCTACGGCCGCAATCCGCGCCTGAAATCGCCGCAGCAGATCATCGCCGAACTCGACAAATTGCTCGAATGCGGGGTGACCGGCTCGGTGTATTTCGTCGATGACAATTTCATCGGCAACCGCAAGGCGGCTCTCGATCTCTTGCCGCATCTGGTCGAGTGGCAGAAGAAAACCGGCTACGTGATGCGGCTCGCCTGCGAGGCGACGCTCAACATCGCCAAGCGGCCCGAGATCCTCGAGAAGATGCGCGACGCCTTCTTCGTCACCA
>JBKJUA010000269.1:0-7970 GCA_046590305.1 Bradyrhizobium sp. | reverse complement strand
GGCGGGACCCGCCGCCGCGCCGTTGCCGACGGAAGTCCCGCTGCCCATCGCCAGCCGCTTGCGCGCCTCCGCGAGATCGCGCTCCAGCTTCTTGCGCTCTTCCATCAAGGCGGCGATACGCGCCGGCATCTCGTCGAGCGTGGTGCGCAATTCGCCTGCCGCGGTTTTGGCCAGCGCCATGGTGTCGTTGGCGTATTTGCGCGCATGGTTGCCGGTCAGCGCCTCGATGCGGCGGACGCCTGACGCCACCGCGCTTTCGCCGGTCACCGAGATCAATCCGATATCGCCGGTACGTTTGACATGGGTGCCGCCGCACAATTCCACCGACCAGCCGAGTGCGTTGCTGCCATGGGCGCGGGCGCTGCGGCCCATCGTGACCACGCGGACCTCGTCGCCGTATTTTTCGCCGAACAGCGCGCGGGCGCCAGCGTCGCGCGCGTCATCCACCGCCATCAGGCGCGTGGTGACTTCGTCATTCTCCAGCACCACCTCGTTGGCGATGTCCTCGATGCGGGCGATTTCTTCCGGGGTGATCGGCTTCTGATGCACGAAATCGAAACGCAGCCGGTCCGGCGCCACCAGCGAGCCGCGCTGGGCGATGTGGTCACCGAGCACCTGGCGCAGCGCCTCGTGCAGCAGATGCGTCGCAGAGTGATGGGCGCGGATCGAGGAACGCCTGGCGTGATCGACCTCCAGCTGCAGGGCGGTGCCGACCGCCAGCGTGCCCTGCTCCAATGTGCCCTGATGCACGAACAGATCGCCGGCCCGCTTCTGCGTGTCGGTGACACGGAACCTGACGCCCTCGCCGATCATCACGCCGATGTCGCCGACCTGTCCGCCGGATTCCGCGTAAAACGGCGTCTGGTTGAGAACGATCGAGCCGCTCTCGCCGGCCTCGAGGCTGTCGGCATCCTTGCCGTCCTTGACGAGGGCTGCGACCACGCCCTCGGCGGTCTCGGTCTCATAACCGAGGAATTCGGTCGCGCCGAGTTTCTCGCGCAACGGAAACCAGATGTTCTCGCTGGCGGTATCACCACTTCCCGACCACGACGCCCGCGCCTTCGCCCGCTGGCGGTCCATCGCATCGGTGAAGGAGGCGATGTCGACGCCGATGCCGCGGTTGCGCAGCGCGTCCTGGGTGAGGTCGAGCGGAAAGCCATAGGTATCGTACAGCGTGAACGCGGTGTCGCCGTCGAACATGTCGCCCTTCTTCAGCGAACTGCTCTTGTCGTCGAGGATCGTGAGGCCGCGCTCCAGCGTCTTGCGGAAACGGGTTTCTTCCAGCCGCAGCGTTTCCTCGATCAGCTTTTCCGCCCGCACCAGATCCGGATAGGCCTGGCCCATCTCGCGCACCAGCGCCGACACCAGACGATGCATCAAGGGATCGCGCGCGCCGAGCAACTGCGCATGGCGCATCGCGCGGCGCATGATCCGGCGCAGCACATAGCCGCGGCCCTCGTTCGACGGCAGCACGCCGTCGGAAATCAGGAAAGCCGAGGAGCGCAGATGGTCCGCGATGACGCGGAACGACGCCACGGTCTGCTCCTGCGGGCCGGTCCCGAGCGCGGACGCGGTGGCATCAATCAAATGACGGAAAAGATCGGTCTCGAACACGCTGTCGACACCCTGCAGGATGCAGGCCATGCGCTCCAGCCCCAAACCCGTATCGATCGAGGGACGCGGCAGCGGCTGGCGCTCCTCCTTCGTCACCTGCTCGAACTGCATGAAGACGAGATTCCAGAATTCGAGAAAGCGATCGCCATCCTCCTCTGGGCTGCCGGGAGGACCGCCCCAGATGTGCTCGCCGCGGTCGATGAATATCTCCGAGCAGGGACCGCAGGGCCCGGTGTCGCCCATCGCCCAGAAATTGTCCGACGTCGGGATGCGGATGATGCGATCGTCGCCGAAGCCCGCGATCTTCTTCCAGAGGGCGGCCGCCTCGTCGTCGGTGTGATAGACCGTGACCAGCAGCTTGTCCTTCTTCAGCCCGAAATCCCTGGTGATCAGGTTCCAGGCAAGCTCGATCGCGCGTTCCTTGAAGTAATCGCCGAACGAGAAATTGCCGAGCATCTCGAAAAAAGTGAGATGCCGCGCGGTATAGCCGACATTGTCGAGGTCATTGTGCTTGCCGCCGGCGCGGACGCATTTCTGCGAAGTGGTGGCGCGCTGATAGGGCCGCTTCTCGACGCCCGTGAAGACGTTCTTGAACTGCACCATGCCGGCATTGGTGAACATCAGCGTCGGGTCGTTGCGCGGCACCAGCGGCGACGACGGCACGATCGCGTGGCCCTCCGCCGCGAAGTAATTCAGAAATGCCGACCTGATCTCGTTAACGCCGCTCATGTCCGTCCAATCGTAAAAAGCCCGGGATTCGCTGCAAACGCGCCATCTCGCCGGTCCAAGTACCAAGCCAAGGCTTTTAGACAAGGGGGATGGCGCTGTCCAGAAAGTGTGCAGTGGATCAGGGGCTTGCCGCAGCAACACAGGGTTCGTTGATAATTGCTGCGGCCGCGTTGACAGCCTTGCCGTGGCCGTGGTTTCTTAAGCCCGTTCAAGATAGTCGCGTCGGGAGAGATCGGCTTAGACGCCGGCGCCGAAGGAGCAACCGCCCCGGAAACTCTCAGGCAAACGGACCGCGTGACTTGCTAGCATCTGGAAAGAGACGCCGCCGGGCCAATTCCGGGATGCGTCCGCCGACGGGATAATACTCTCAGGCACAGCGACAGATGGGGCTTCGACAGGTTTTCGAGGAATCCTCCTCGGGAACCGCGAGGGCCTCATGATGCTTGCGCGCGAAACCGAAACCGCATTGAAAATCACCCCCTTGCATGCGCTGCATCGCGCCAGCGGCGGCAAAATGGTGCCGTTCGCCGGCTACGACATGCCGGTGCAATTTCCCAGCGGGGTCCTCAGGGAACACCTGCATACCCGCCATTCGGCCGGGCTGTTCGACGTCTCGCATATGGGACAGATCGAACTGCGGGCAAAATCCGGCCGGATCGAGGATGCCGCGCTGGCGCTGGAGCGGCTGGTGCCGCAGGACATCCTGGCGGTTGCACCGGGCCGGCAGCGCTACGCCCAGTTCACCAATGAAGCCGGCGGTATTCTCGACGACCTGATGGTGGCGAATTTCGGCAGCCATTTGTTTCTGGTGGTCAACGCTGCCTGCAAGGCCGAGGACGAGGCGCATCTTCGCGCGCATCTATCAGATAGCTGCGTCATCGAGCCGCTTGCCGACCGCGCGCTGATCGCGTTGCAAGGGCCCAAGGCCAGTTCGGTACTGGCCCGGCTCTGCCCTGAAATATCGGCGATGCGGTTCATGGATACGGGGCCGCGCCGCATCGACGGCGTCGACTGCTTCGTCTCGCGCTCGGGCTACACCGGCGAGGACGGTTTTGAGATTTCGGTTCCGGCCGAACAGGCGGAAGCCTTCGCCAGGACATTGCTGGCGAATGGCGACGTGCTGCCGGTCGGGCTCGGCGCGCGCGACAGCCTGCGGCTCGAGGCCGGGCTTTGCCTCTATGGCCACGACATCGACATGACGACGACGCCGGTCGAGGGCGCGCTGGAATGGTCCGTTCAGAAGAGCCGCCGCCAGGGCGGCGCGCGCGCCGGCGGTTTCCCGGGCGCCGACAAGATTCTGGCGCAGTTCGAAAAAGGCGCATCGCGCCGCCGGGTCGGGTTGAGGCCGGAGGGCCGCGCGCCGGTGCGCGAAGGCGCTCCGCTGTTCGCGGACGAGACTTCATCGGAACCGATCGGCAAGGTCACTTCGGGCGGATTTGGCCCCAGCCTCAATGCACCGGTCGCGATGGGCTATCTGCCGGAATCGCTCGCCGCCGCGGGCTCGCTGGTGTTCGCCGAACTGCGCGGCGCGCGGCTGCCGCTGCGGGTAGCGACCACGCCCTTCGTTCCCAATACTTACAAGCGCTGAACCTCAAAACGCTGAAGGATCCGTCATGACGACGCTCTACACCACCGACCACGAATGGCTACGCATCGAGGGCGATGTCGCCACCATCGGCGTCACCGACTACGCGCAGTCGCAGCTCGGCGACGTCGTGTTCGTCGAACTGCCGAAGGTCGGCCGCAGCCTGAAGAAGGCCGAAGCCGCCGCCGTGGTCGAGTCGGTCAAGGCAGCCTCCGACGTCTATGCGCCGATTACCGGCGAAGTACTCGAGGTCAACGACGCGCTCGCCGCGGAACCGGCGCTGGTCAATTCCGATGCCGGCGGCAAGGCGTGGTTTTTCAAGTTGAAGATCGCAGACAAGAGCGAACTCGGCGGCCTGATGGACGAGGCCGCTTATGCGAAGCATACCGCGTAAGCTTTCGCGGACGACGACGAATTTGATTTTCCAGCGAGGACTTCCGCATGAACGCGCCGCTTAAACGCACCGACGAGCCCGCCGCCAGTTTCGTGCGCCGCCACATCGGCCCCTCGCCGCGCGATGTCAGCGCGATGCTGAAGACCGTGGGCGCGACGAGCCTAAGTGAGCTGATGGCCGAAACCCTGCCATCCTCGATCCGGCAGAAGGCGCCGCTCGATCTCGGCACCGCCTTGAGCGAAACCGAAGCGCTGGCGCATATGCGCGAGCTGGCGGCGCAGAACCAGGTGTTCACCTCGCTGATCGGCCAGGGCTATTCGGGCACCATCCTGCCGGCGGTGATCCAGCGTAACATCCTGGAGAACCCGGCCTGGTACACCGCGTACACGCCGTATCAGCCGGAGATCAGCCAGGGCCGGCTGGAAGCCCTGTTCAATTTCCAGACCATAATCTGCGACCTCACCGGGCTCGATATCGCCAACGCCTCGCTGCTTGATGAAGCCACTGCTGCTGCGGAAGCCATGGCGCTGGCGGATCGTGCCGCACACGGCAAGGCAAAAGCGTTCTTCGTCGACTCCGAGGTGCATCCGCAGACGCTGGCGGTGCTGCGCACCCGCGCCGAGCCGCTGGGGTGGAGCCTGATCGTGGGCGATCCCGCGCTCGATCTCGACAAGGCGGAGGTGTTCGGCGCCCTGCTGCAATATCCCGGCACTTCGGGCGCGGTGCGCGATCTCAGGCCGGCGATCGCGGCGCTTCGTGCCAAGGGCGCGCTGGCCGTGGTTGCCGCCGATCTTCTGGCGCTGACGCTGCTGGCGTCGCCGGGCGAACTCGGCGCCGACATCGCCATCGGCTCGGCGCAACGTTTCGGCGTGCCGATGGGATATGGCGGACCGCATGCGGCCTATATGGCGGTGCGCGACGCGCTCAAGCGGTCACTGCCCGGGCGTATCGTCGGACTGTCGATCGATTCGAGAGGGCAGCCGGCCTATCGGCTGGCGCTGCAGACCCGCGAGCAGCATATCCGCCGCGAGAAGGCGACTTCCAACATCTGCACCGCGCAGGTGCTGCTGGCGGTAATCGCCTCGATGTACGCGGTCTATCACGGCCCGGAAGGGCTGACCCACATCGCCAGCACGGTGCATCGTCGCACGGCGGTGCTGGCGGCCGGATTGCGCCAACTCGGCTTTGCGCCGCAATCGGCAGCGTTCTTCGACACCGTGACGGTCGATGCCGGCAGCAAGCAGAGCGAGATCATCGCCCGCGCTCTGGGCGAAAAGATCAATTTTCGCATCGGCAAGGGGACCCTTGGGATCGCGCTGGACGAGACCACCACTCCCAAAGAGGTCGAGGCGGTGTGGCGAGCGTTCGGCGGCAAACTCGCCTATGAGGAGGTTGCGGCCGGCGCGCGCGAGGCGCTTCCGTCAGAACTGAAGCGCGCCAGCGGCTTCCTGAGCCATCCCGTGTTCAACACCCACCGCTCCGAGACCGAGCTGTTGCGCTACATGCGAAAACTCTCGGACCGCGATCTCGCGCTCGATCGCGCCATGATCCCGCTGGGCTCGTGCACCATGAAGCTCAACGCCACCTCCGAAATGATCCCGCTGACCTGGCCCGAGTTCGGCGCGCTGCACCCGTTCGCACCGGCCGGCCAGGCCGCGGGCTACCATGCCCTGTTCAAGCGGCTGGAAAAGTGGCTGTGCGACATCACCGGCTATGACGCGATCTCGCTGCAGCCGAATTCCGGCGCCCAAGGCGAATATGCCGGGCTATTGGCGATCCGGGGCTACCATGCGGCACGCGGCGAGCCGCACCGCAAGGTGTGCCTGATCCCCTCCTCCGCCCACGGCACCAATCCGGCCTCCGCCAGCATGGTCGGGATGGAGGTCGTGGTGGTGGCCTGCGATGCCAGGGGCGATGTCGACGTCGACGATCTGCGCGCCAAGGCGGAGAAGCATTCGAAAAACCTCGCCGCCATCATGATCACCTACCCCTCCACCCACGGGGTGTTCGAAGAGCATATTCGCGATATCTGCGAGATCGTTCATGGCCACGGCGGCCAGGTCTATCTCGACGGCGCCAACCTCAATGCCCAGGTCGGGCTGTCGCGGCCCGGCGATTACGGCGCCGATGTCAGCCATCTCAATTTGCACAAGACCTTCTGCATTCCGCATGGCGGCGGCGGCCCGGGCATGGGCCCGATCGGCGTCAAGTCGCATCTGGCCCCGTTCCTGCCCGGCCATCCCGACACCCAAGCCGCGAAGCCAGCGCCGGTCGGACCGGTATCGGCGGCGCCGTTCGGCTCGGCTTCGATCTTGACCATCTCCTACATCTACATCCTGATGATGGGCGGCGAAGGCCTGACGCGGGCGACCGAGATCGCGATCCTCAACGCCAATTACATTGCCACCCGGCTCGATCCGCATTTCCCGGTGCTGTACCGCAACGCAAAAGGCCGGGTCGCCCATGAGTGCATCGTCGATCCCAGGCCGCTGAAGGCATCCAGCGGCGTCACCGTTGATGATGTCGCTAAACGCCTGATCGATTACGGCTTTCACGCCCCAACGATGAGTTTTCCGGTGCCGGGTACGCTGATGATCGAGCCGACCGAGTCGGAATCGAAGACCGAGATCGACCGCTTCTGCGACGCCATGATTGCGATCCGGCAGGAGATCGCCGAGATCGAGAGCGGGCGCTGGAAGGTGGAGGCCTCGCCGCTGCGCCACGCCCCGCACACCGTGCACGATATCGCGGACGACGGCTGGCAGCGCGCCTATTCCCGCGCCGACGGTTGCTTCCCGGCCGGCACCTCGCGATCCGACAAATACTGGTCGCCGGTCGGCCGGGTTGACAATGTCTATGGCGACCGCAACCTGGTGTGCTCGTGCCCACCGGTCGCAGACTACGCAGAGGCGGCGGAGTGACGCGTTGTTAACGTCATTCAGGGATGGTGCGGCGAGCTTCGGATGTGCCGGCGCACATCCTGATGTCGCGAGACTTCGGGTCCGGACACAGCTCACGCACTTAAAGTGCCACGTCACATAAGCGAATCAAAAGTCTCCGCTTTCGACTCTAAGCACTTTTAGATTCTGCTGATTTCGAATCAGTTGCGCGCATGAAAAGCTGCCGGCAAACGCCCGTCAAAACAAAAACGGGCACTGAGGACGTCGGCAACTCAACGTCCTCAGCGCCCGCTCATGTCGAACCTTAAGTCAGGCGACCAAGGCCTGATAAGGAACTCACTCCTCCGCAGGCTCCTCGCCTTCGGCGTCGCGCTCGGGGGAGCCTGCCAGAATCTGTTCGGCGATCAGGCCGGAGTTCTGGCGGATCGACGCTTCGATCTTCGCGGTCATGTCGGGATTGGCCTTGAGGAAGGCCTTGGAGTTTTCACGGCCCTGGCCGAGGCGCTGGCTGTCATAGGAGAACCAGGCGCCGGACTTTTCCACAATGCCGGCCTTGACGCCGAGATCGAGGATCTCGCCCATCTTGGAGACGCCCTCGCCGTACATGATGTCGAACTCGACCTGCTTGAAAGGCGGCGCCAGCTTGTTCTTCACCACCTTGACGCGGGTCTGGTTGCCGACCACCTCGTCGCGCTCCTTGATCGCGCCGATGCGGCGGATGTCGAGGCGGACCGAAGCGTAGAATTTC
>JBKJUA010000136.1:0-14302 GCA_046590305.1 Bradyrhizobium sp. | reverse complement strand
GAAGGACAAGAGGGCATCCTGGAGCTTATCGACGGCCTTCAACGCGTCAGCTCGGTTATACAGTTCATCAGCGCAGCGGACATCGAGAAGGAACCCCTCGTACTCACGGGCTGCGACCTCATCCCCCAGCTCAATGGAAAAACTTTTGAGCAGCTCTCTCTCACCGACCGTCTGCGCATTAAGCGCACCGCAATTCGCGCTGTCGTCATTCGCAAACAGGGCGAAGAGCTAATCAAATACGAGCTCTTCAAACGCCTCAACACGGGTGGCGCCTTGTTGACAGCTCAAGAAATCCGAAACTGCTCCTCTCGCATGATCGCGGGCGGTGAGAATTTCTACAAAACGTTGCAGAAGTGCGCTCAATACCCCGCATTCAAGGCCGCCATTGAGCGACTCCCCGAGAACATGGCAGCTCAAAAGGGTGACGAAGAGCTGGTTCTTCGCTTCTTTGCCGTAAAGAATTATATTCAAGGCTATAAAGGCAACGTTGAAGAGTGGCTTGATGCGTATATGGAGGAGATACTCTTCGAGAAGATCGCCTTCGATACCGAGGCAGAAGTCGCATCGTTTCAGGCTGTTTTCGACTTCATCGCCGCGAACTTTGGGAAAGACGCGTTCGCCCGGAACAAGGGCGGCGAAGGGACGGGCCGCCTCGCGCCAGCGTACTTTGAAGCAGCCGTTGGCGGTGTTCTAAGAACACTGCCGAACTCCGCTAACTTGGGAGAGCCTGAGCTCAAGAAACGTCTTTATGGAGTTTACACGTCGGACGAATTCCGGGAAGTAACCGGACCGGGAGCGAACACGATTCCAAAATTGAACGGTCGCATAGAACTCGTCGTTAAAGCACTGTCCTAATTCATGGCGTTGACGATCGCACAGCTTGAACGCCAAGTTGAGGTAGATCTCGATTGGCGACACGCAGAACTAGCCATCTTCCGTGAACTTCTTACCCTCGACACGGTGACGCAGGTTCGCAGGAGCGCATTATTTCGCGGTGCTTGGGCAATACTCTATGCTCACTATGAGGGGTTCTGCAAATATTCGCTCCAATTGCTGGCGGACTATCTGCGAGAGCTTCCCAATTGTAACACCCTTCCTCACGCAACCTTCCTCTTTGTCCACGACAAGAGTTTTCGTGTGGCAAAAAATCTTCCCACAGCGGCGGCTTATGAGTTCTTCCGCACGACAATTGACGAATTGAGGCTGCAGCCACCCCCGGAAACTTTAATCGAGACAAAGAGCAATCTGTGGCCCGCCCTTCTCGACGAAATACTTTCGTCCCTAGATATGTCGGCCTACGGCGTCGTCGACCAGCCCGAGAAGATCAAGACGCTTGTTGCGCGCCGGAACGACATTGCCCATGGCCAGAAGGTATTTGTTCGAGACCTTTCATACTACCTCGAATATGAGAACGCGACACGAAACCTCATGTATGCCCTCGCGCTTGCGATAGTGGACAGGGCCGCGAAGTACTAAGCTAAAAGACGGGACAATACCGAGATGTCGCCCCGCCGTCACGCGATACTGGCGATCAATCCGGCCGCTTCATCTCAAACATGTTTTCCGGCTTGATCTCGAAATAGTCGCCCTGGCGGCCGGCGCGGACGATCGGGTGGGCCAGTGCTGTCTGGTAGACGCCGTCCTTGATGTAGGCCTTGTCGATGTGGACGGCGACGACTTCGCCGAGCGTGAGCCAGGCCTGCGCCTTGGTGCCGTCGGCGCCCTGCAGCTGGATGATTTGAGACAATTTGCATTCGAAGGAAACAGGGCTTTCCGCCACCCGCGGCACGTTGACGAGCGTGCCGGGCACCGCCGTGAGGCCGGCGACGCTGAATTCGCTGACATCGCTGGCGACATGCGCGGCGGTGGCATTCATCTGCTGCGCCAGCTCCATGGTCGCGAGGTTCCAGACGAACTCGCCGGTCTCCTGGATGTTCTGGACGCTGTCCTTCCACGAGGTCGAGGCAAAGCCGATCAACGGCGGATGATAGCAGAACGCGTTGAAGAAGCTGTAGGGCGCCAGGTTGACGTTTCCCTTGGCGTCCCGCGACGAGATCCAGCCGATCGGGCGCGGCGCGATGATGGCGTTGAAGGGATCGTGCTTGAGGCCGTGGCCATTGGCCGGCTCGTAGAAATGCAGGTCTTTCGGGGTTTTGGCGTCCACGTTATTTTTCCTTTGTAGGGAGCCGAAGGGTGGGCAAAGCGCAGCGTGCCCACCCTTCTTCGCCTCCAGCAAGATGGTGAGAACGGCGCAAACGCGCTTTGCCCACCCTACAAAACTATCGTCGTCATTGCGAGGAGCGGAATTACGCGCCCTAGCGCGCCGCCTTGCCCCGCGGCGCCATGCCGGCGAAGAGGAAATCGATCATCTGGTCGATCGTCGGACCCGGCTTGTTGGCGCATTGCGCGATCATCTGCGGATGGAAGTACCGCAGCATGCCGGTGCAGCAGCACAACGCCGCCTGCTCGAGGTCCGCCACCTCGAATTCGCCCGAACCCACGCCCTGCGCGATCACGCCGCCCATGGTCTGGGTAATCAACATGATATGGGCGTTGCAGACCTCCCAGTCCTCCTCCATCGCGATCGCGACCATCTCGTGCAGCTTGGAATCGCCGACATAGCGTTCCGAGTTCATGCGGTGGACGGTCTTCATGAGTTCGCGCAGCCGCAGCCCCGCCGGACCTTTGCTGTCGGCGATCCGTTGCGCCTCGACCTCGACCTCGCCCATCAGCACGCGCGCAACGCCCTCATGGATCGCCTTTTTCGAATCGAAAAAGCGATAGACGTTGGCCGGGCTCATCCGCAGCACCTTGGCGATGTCGGCCACAGTGGTCTTTTGATAGCCGATCTCGCGGAACAAACGCTCCGCCACCGCGAGAATCCGTTCTCGCGTGTCGGGTTCGATATGGTCGGAAATCAGCGCCATGTCAGGACTCAATCTCATTCAATGTTCAATTATTCCGCCGCCTGGGCAAGCGGAATTGCGGGCTGCGGCACCGGTTGATGCTGCGGCGCAACCTCAACTGTCTCGCCGCTGCCGCGTTCCTCCAGGCTCTTGCGGAACCAGAGTGCGTAGAGTCCCGGCAGGTACAAGAGGGTCAGGAAGGTCGCCACGAACAGGCCGCCCATGATGGTGATCGCCATCGGGCCCCAGAACGCCGAGCGCGACAGCGGGATCATCGCGAGGATCGCGGCCAGCGCCGTCAGCACCACCGGGCGGGTACGCCGGACGGTGGCCTCGACGATGGCTTCCTTGCGAGTCAGGCCGGCGGCGACGTCGGTCTCGATCTGGTCGACCAGGATCACCGCATTGCGCATGATCATGCCGGCCAACGCGATCAGCCCGAGCAGCGCCACGAAGCCGAACGGCTGGTTGGCGATGTTCAGTCCCAGCGAGGCGCCGATGATGCCGAGCGGCGCGGTGAGGAACACCAGGATCAGCCGCGAGAAGCTTTGCAGCTGGATCATCAGCAGGGTCAGCATGACCAGGACCATCAGCGGAAACAGCACGAAGATCGAGGCATTGCCCTTGGCGGATTCCTCGAACGCGCCGCCCGCCTCGATCCGGTAGGCCGGCGACAGGCTGTCGCGAATTGCCTGCAGCTTGGGCGCAATCTGGCTGGTGACATCGGGTGCCTGCACGCCGTCGACGACGTCGGCGCGCACGGTGATCGCCATGTCACGGTTGCGCCGCCAGATGATCGGCTCCTCATGGGCGTATTCGATCTTGGCAATTTGGGTCAGGGGCACCGCGACGCCGTTGCGCGAGGTCACGGTGAGATCGCCGACCCGGCCGAGTTCAAGCCGCTCGGACGGCACCGCGCGGGCCACCACGCCGACCTTCTCGATGCCGTCCCTGATCGTGGTCACCTGCGCGCCCGAAATCAGCATGGCCAGCGCTTGCGACACGTCCTGCGGGGTCAGGCCGAGCGCGCGGGCGCGGTCCTGGTCGACTACCAGCTTGAGGTAGGGCGACTGCTCGTTCCAGTCGAGCTCCGGATCCCGGACATTGGGGTTCTGCCTGACGACGTCGCGCACCTTGTAGGCGATGTCGCGCACCGTGTTGGGATCGGGGCCGATGACCCGGAATTGGACCGGAAAGCCGACCGGCGGGCCGAAATTGAAACGATCGATGCGCACGCGCGCCTCGGACAACACACCCTCGCCAACCGCCTTCTCCAGCCGGGCCTTGATCCGCTCGCGCGCATCGACGTCTTTCGAGACGATGACGATTTCGGCGAAGGCCTCGTTGGGCAGCTGCGGGTTGAGTCCGAGCCAGAAGCGCGGCGAGCCCTGGCCGACATAAGATGTGTAAGTCGCAATGTTCTTGTCGTCCATCAGCAGCTGCTCGGCCGTTTTCACGGATTTCTCGGTGACGTTGAACGCGGTGCCCTCGGGCAGCCGCAGCTGCAGGAACAGTTCCGGCCGTTCCGACAGCGGGAAGAACTGCTGCTGCACCCGACCGAAGCCGAGGATGGAGAGCGCGAACACGGCCACCGTTGCCAGCACTACCTTGACCCGGTGGTCGACGCACCATTGGATCATACTGCGCAGGATCCGGTAGAAACGGGTTTCGTACACCGCATGCGGATCGTGATTGTGGCTGACGGTAATGTTTGGCAGCAGCTTGACGCCGATATAGGGCGTGAAGATCACCGCGACGAACCAGGACGCCACCAGCGCGATCGCCACGATCCAGAAAATGCCGCCGGCATACTCGCCGACCGCCGAATTGGCAAAGCCGATGGGGAGGAAGCCAACGGCCGTGACCAGCGTTCCCGTGAGCATCGGAAACGCGGTGGATTCCCAGGCAAAGGCCGCCGCGCGCATGCGATCCCAGCCCTGCTCCATCTTCACCACCATCATTTCTACGGCGATGATGGCGTCGTCGACCAGTAGCCCGAGCGCGATAATCAGCGCGCCGAGCGTGATTCGGTGCAGGTCGATCGACATCGCATTCATCACGACGAAGACGATCGCCAGCACCAGCGGCACCGACAGCGCCACCACGATGCCGGTGCGCCATCCCAGTGCAAGGAAGCTGACGAACAGCACGATCCCCAGCGCCTCGATGAAGGAGCGCACGAACTCGCCGACGGCGCGCTCGACCACCTTGGGCTGATCGGCGATCTGCTCGACCTGGATGCCCTGCGGCACCGCCTTCATGAATTCATTGCTGGCGTTCTCGACCTCCTGGCCGAGTTCCAGGATGTTGGCGCCCTTGGCGGTCACAACTCCGATGCCGAGCGCGGGCTTGCCTTCCTGCCGCGCCACGAAGGTCGGGGGATCGACGAAGCCGCGGGTGACGGTGGCGATATCGCCCAGCCGAAACACCCGGCCGTTGCTTTCGACCGGTGTTTCCGCCACGGCCTTGGCGCCATCGAGCGCACCGGTGACGCGCAGCGGCACGCGCTGCGAGGAGGTCTCCACCGTGCCGGCCGGCACCACATTGTTCTGCTTGGCGAGCGAATCGAACAGCGCCTGCGGTGTGATGCCCAGCGTCGCCAGCTTGGCATGCGAGAATTCGACGAAGATCCGTTCTTCCTGGGCGCCGTAGAGATTGACTTTCGTGACGCCGGGCACCTTGAGCAGCCGCTGGCGCATGCCTTCGGCGGCCTTCTTCAACTGCGCGAAGTCGGCGCCATCGCCGGTCATCATATAGAGAATGGAATCGACGTCGCTGAATTCGTCGTTGACGGTGGGCCCAAGCAGGCCGGCCGGCAACTGGCCCTGCACATCGACAAGCTTCTTGCGCAGCATATAGAACAGGTAGGGCACGTCCTTGGGCGGGGTCGAATCCTTGAAGGTGACCTGCATCGCGGTGAAGGACGGTTTCGAGTAGGTCTGCACCTTCTCGAAATAGGGCAGTTCCTGCAGCTTCTTTTCGATGGGGTCGGCGACCTGGGTCTGCATTTCCGCCGCAGTAGCGCCCGGCCAGATCGCGGAGACGTTGACCACTTTGACCGTGAAGAACGGGTCCTCGGCGCGGCCGAGGTTCTGGTAGGAGAAGAAGCCGGCGGCGCCGAGCGCGATCACCAGGAACAGAATCAGCGCGGGATGGCTGACCGCCCAAGCCGAGAGATTGAAGTGTTTCATCTCACTCTCCGCTCAAAACGACAGTGACGTGACGACCCTGACCTTCTGGGCCGGGTCGAGTTTCTGCACGCCTAGCACGACGACTTTCGAGCCTTCATCGACGCCGCTGGAAATGACGACGTTGTTGCTGTCGTAGGATTTCACGATGACCGGCTTCAGGGTCACGTCGCCCTTGTCGTCGACGATGTAAAGCGAGGGATTGCCGCCCTGGCTGTACAGCGCCGACAGCGGCAGACGCGCCACGCTCGAGGTGGCGGGATCGGCCAGGGTCAGCGTCGCGGTCATGCCGAGCGAGACGCTCTCGCCGGCGTCCGGCAGCGAAAATTTCGCGAGGTAGGTGCGGGTCGCGGGATCGGCCGCCGGCGCGATCTCGCGCAGTTTTGCCGCATACTTCCTGTCCGGTTCGGACCACAGGCTGACACTGGCTGTACCCTGCTTGGCGCGGCCGACCAGCGTTTCCGGGATCGCGACCACGGCTTCCTTTTCCGCAAAGCGCGCGATACGAACCGCGGTTTGCCCCGACGCGACCACCTGCCCGGAATCGATCAGGGTGGCGGTGACGACGCCGCGGGTGTCGGCGACCAGCGTCGCATAGGAGAGACTGTTCTTGGTCAGCTCGACCGAGCGCTCGGCGCGATTGAATCGCGCGCGAGCTTCATCCGCTGCGGCGCGGGACTGATCCATCTGCGCGTCGGTGGTCCAGCCTTTGGCGCGCAAATCCTTCGCGCGCTGCTCGGAAGCGGTGGCTTGCGCCAGCACGCCGGTGGCGGCGCGGAATTCGGCCTCGGACTGCTCGGCCTGCAGCTTCAGATCGACTTCATCGAGGGTGGCAAGCGGCTGGCCGACTTCTACGCTCTGGCCGACCTCGACCAGGCGCTTTGCCACCTTGCCGGGGACCCGGAAGCCCATGTCGGTCTCGATCCGGGGCCGGATGGTGCCGACAAAACTGCGCTCCGGCGATTCCGGCTTGTACTGTGCCGTCGCCACCAGCACGGGACGCCCGGGGGCGGCCTTTTCCGCGACTTTCTCATTACAGCCGGTCAGGGCGATCGCCACAGCCGCCAGTGTGACTCCGACCAAGAACTTGGAATAACTGGACAAAATGGAACGTGCGAGCATTTTGGTTTCCCTCGATGGCATGGAACATAGTGTCGATTGTCTAGTGACGATTGTCAATATTCATCACTGATCATGATTTCGTGAGTTCGTGGGCTGGTTAAGGCGCCCAGTCAGCGACGGTCGGATGGGGTAACGCAGCCGGTCGCGTGCCCCTGCCCCTGCGCAAAACCTGCACAACAATCCGCATTTCCTGACCATCCGGCACATCAGCCCTGCCAACGGGAACCCCATGCTCGGATCATGGGGAAAATCATCATCGTTAGCTTCAGACGATCGCGACTGCCTCGGCGATTGCTCAACGACGGCTGGTGGCTGGAAACGCCGCCCGCCCGACGCCCGGTTCTCGCCTTTCCGAAGCGCCACGCCGCCAAACCCAAATCCAGGCCCGAGTTCAAATCCAAGCCCCGGGTTCGCCACCTCACTTTCGTCACCTCAGGACGATGAACGCCATGTTGATTGTGACCGCGTCCGATCTCGAAATCGCCGCGGCTCCCGCGCGCCCGCTGGCCAAGCCGCTGCTGCTCGCCGCCGGTTGCGCGGCGCTGGCCGACTGGCTGTTCTACGGCTGGCCGATCGGCATTTCGCTGGCGCTGTTCATGGCGGCGCTCGGTGTCGCAGGCATCGCCGGCAATCACATGCATGCGACGCGCACGATCCGGATCGCCATGACCAGCGTATTCGTTGCCGGCCCGCTTGCGCTGGTCGAGGACGTCAACGCGCTGTCGGTGACCGTGGCCACGATGGCGACCGCGCTGTTCGTCATCGTCGTCACGGCCGGCGAAGCATCATCCTGGCCATGGCGACTGCTCGAAGCCGCAACGATCCCGTTTCGAGGCCCGTTTCAACTGGCCGGCGATTTATTTGGAGCATTGCCGTCGATGAAGGGACGGCTTCCGGATTGGCTAAGCATGGACTCGCTGGTAGCCTGGATCATTCCACTGGCCGCATGCTTCGTGTTCTTCAGCCTGTTCGTATCCGCTAATCCGCTGATCGAATACCGGCTGCAGCAATTCGACTTCCGCGCGATGTTCAACCTTGTCAGTCCCGCCCGGATCGGTTTCTGGATTCTGCTGGCTTGCGCGATATGGCCCTTGTTGCTGCGGCGCGCGCCGCGCATGCGGGTTTGGGAGTCCGAGCCCCGTATCGCCGCCGACAATTCCGACCTGGAGCATCTGTTCGGCGTGCAGGCCGTGACGCGTTCGCTGATCCTGTTCAACGTGATGTTCGCGTTGCAGAGCGCGCTCGATCTGACATATCTCTGGGGCGGCGCCAGCCTGCCCAATGGCATGACCTACGCATATTATGCGCACCGCGGCGCATATCCGCTGATCGCGACCGCGCTGCTCGCCGCCGGTTTTGTCCTGATCGCAATGCGGCCGGGCGGGCCTGCGGAGCAATCCAGGCTGATCCGCCCGCTGGTGCTGCTATGGACCGGACAAAATGTCCTGCTCGTGATCTCGTCGATCTTCCGGCTCGATCTCTATGTCGCCGCTTACTCGCTGACCTATCTGCGGCTTGCCGCCTTCATCTGGATGGCGCTGGTGGCGGCCGGGCTGATGCTGATGCTCATTCAGATCAAACTCAAAAAACCAAACTCCTGGCTGATATCAGCCAACGCCATCTCGCTGGCGCTGGTGCTGTATGCATGCTGCTTCATCAACGCGCCTCAGCTGGTGGCATTCTATAATTTGGAGCATTCGCGGGAAAACGGCGGCACCGGGCCGAAACTTGATTTGCGGTATCTCGCGTCGCTCGGCCCGCAAGCGCTGCCGCCGGTTGAAGCCTATGTGAACAAGATCCCGGCGCTTTGGCCGATCGCCCGCGACACCAGGCACAGTTATGAAATCCAGCGGCTCTCGGCAAATTGGCGAGGGTCTGGTTTTCGGGCGTGGCGTCTGGACCGATATTTGGCTAACAATCCCGATATGACGCAAAAACCCCTCGACGGCGGCAAAGGCTAGCGAACGTGGCTCATTCCATTCTCGTCGTCGATGACGACCCCCATATCCGCGACGTCGTCCGCTTCGCATTCGAGAAGACCGGCATGGCGATCTCCATTGCGCAGGACGGCAAGGAAGCGCTGGCCCGGTTCGACCGCAATGTCCACGACCTCATCGTGCTCGACATCGGCATGCCCGAAATGGACGGGCTGGAGGTCTGCCGCCAGATCCGGAAAACCTCGGATACGCCGATCCTGTTCCTGTCGGCCCGCGACGAGGAGATCGATCGTATCCTCGGCCTCGAAATCGGCGGCGACGACTATGTGACAAAGCCGTTCAGTCCGCGCGAGCTCGTAGCGCGGGTCAATGCGATCCTGCGGCGGGCGCGAACTGTCCCGGCACCGGCGGAAAGCAAGGCCATGAACCATGGCGGGCTCGCGCTCGATCCGGACGCGCGCACCGCGAACTTCCGCGATACGCCGATTGCGCTGACGGCGCTGGAATTCTCCATTCTGCGCACGCTGTTGGCACGGCCCGGATTCGTCTTCACGCGCGAGCTGATTCTGGATGCTGCCTATGCCGGCAATATTCACGTTGCCGACCGCACCATCGACAGCCATGTCAGGAACATCCGCGCCAAGTTTGCCGGCGCCGGCTGCGAGTCCGCGATCGAGACCGTCCACGGCGTCGGCTTCAAGCTGGGACGCTGCGAGGCCGCGCGTTGAGCGAGCAACCGGCCAACACCAGCCGGAAATGGCGGCCAAGCCTCAGCCTCGTCGTCTTTGTCGTTCTCACCAGCGTACTCGCGCTGCCGCTGTTCAGTATCTATTTTCTGAAAGTCTACCAGAACCAGCTGATCCAGCAGGCCGAAGCCGAACTGATCGCGCAAAGCGCAGCACTCGCCGCCACCTTTCGCCGCGAGGTGGAGACCGGCATTCCGCCGGGCGTCGCGCTCGGCGCGAAGGTCGCGCCCGTCGCGCCAAAACCATCCGAAGAGCCGTATCAGCCGATCTGGCCCGAACTAGAACTGGTCAGCGAGAGCGTGCTGCCGCCTCGACCGGCGGCGCGCACGCCATCGGCGCCGGCCGATCCCGGCTTCGCAGCGCTTGGCGCGCGCATGATGCCGGATCTGGTCGCCACCCAGAAGGTGACGCTGGCCGGCTTCCGGCTGCTCGATCCCAACGGCGTCGTGATCGCGGGCCGCGAGGAAGTCGGGCTGTCGCTGGCGCATCTGGAGGAAGTCGTGGAGGCGCTTCAAGGTCGCTTCAAGGGCGTGCTGCGGGTGCGTATCTCCAAGAACGAACAGCCCTCGCTCTATTCGATGAGCCGCGGCACCGGGATGCGCGTCTTCATCGCGATGCCGGTGATCGTGCGCGAGCAGGTCGCCGGCGTGGTCTATGCCTCGCGCACGCCGAGCAACGTCTTCAAATATCTGTACGAGCAGCGCAGCAGGGTCAGTCTATTGATACTCTCGATGATCGTGCCGACGCTGCTGATCGGGTTTCTGTTTCACCGCACCATCACCGGTCCGATGCGCGAACTGGTGGAGCGCACCAATCTGGTCGGCAAGGGCAACCGCGACGCGCTGCGTCCGCTGCGGCATCACGGCACCAGCGAATTCGCGCTGTTGTCGCAAAGCTTTCTCGACATGGCGCGCCGGCTGAATACGCGTTCCAGCTTCATCTCGACCTTCGCCACCCATGTGTCGCACGAATTGAAATCGCCGCTCACCTCCATCAAGGGTGCGGCGGAACTGTTGCGCGAGGACGTCGATGCGCCCGACATGGACGAAGCGGACCGGCGCAAGTTTCTCGACAACATCATTGCCGACGCCGACCGGTTGGGAACGATCGCGGGCCGGTTGCGCGACTTCGCCCGGGCGGAAAACCCGGTCGCGCTCGGGGCCGCAAAATTGTCGGTCGCGGTCGCAGGCCTTCGTTCGGTCTTCCCCGCGCTCGATATCCGTGCCGGCGGCGACCTCGAAACGCCGATGCGGATCTCCGAGGACAACGTCCTGATCATTTTTTCCAATCTGGCCGATAACGCCGTGCGCCACGGCAGCTCATGGCTTGACCTGACCGCGGCGCGGCAGGGCAACTGGCTCAAGGTCACCGTCAGCGATGACGGCGAAGGCGTCTCGCCCAACAACCGGACCCGGATCTTCGACAGCTTTTTCACGACAAGGCGCGACAGTGGCGGCACCGGGATGGGCCTCGCCATCGTGCGCGCCATGCTCGACGCCCATGGCGGCGCAGTGCGTCTCGTCGAATCCGACCAGGGCACCGCCTTCGAGCTGACATTCCCCGTGGCCGACGCCGCGGCCTCCTGATGGCCGGCGTCTCGCCATGTCCGCTTGCACTTGGGCGGCATCGGATCGCCCTCACTCCGCCAGCTGAAACCGCTCGAACCGGTGCAGCTCTTGCTCGATGCGCGCCTTTAACTCCTTGCGAGCGCCCTTGGCCGCTCCCTTGGCCGCACCAACACCGACCCAGCTCCATTTCTGCACCAGCAGCTTGCGGCTCTTGCGGTCGGTCTTGAGGTCGAGTGCGGCCACGATGTTGTCGCCGGCCAGCACCGGCAGCGCGAAATAGCCGAACACCCGCTTCTCCCGGGGCACATAGGCCTCGAAGCGGTGGCCGTAGTCGAAGAACAGCTCGGTGCGCTTGCGCTGGATCATGAGGGGATCGAACGGCGACAGGATGTGCACCTGATCGGAGCCCTCGCTTGCGCTCTCCAGCGTCGCTGGGCGGGCCCAATGCTCCTGCTTGCCGGCGCCTTCAAGCGCGACCGGCACCAGTTCCTTGGCCCGTACCCTTGATCCGATCAGCCGCCGGATCGCCGGCTTGCTCGGCGCGTCGAGATGGCAGATCGAATCCAGGCTGACGATGCCCTGAGAGCGCAGCGCGCGGTCAAGCAGATAGGCCGTGGTGTCGCTCACCGAGGCCGGCTTTGGAGGTTTACTGGGCGGCTTGTCCCAGCCGAAATGCCGCGTCATCAGGTCGTAGGTTTTCAGCATGCCAATGCGTTCGGAGACCGTCAGCATGCCGGTATAGAACAACAGCTGCAACGCCCGCTTCGAGGGCTTGCGGCTGGCCCACAAATGCTCCTTGTCGACCAGCACGTCGTCGTCGATGTCGCGGATGGTCAGCGCACCGTCCCGCCGGATCAGCCGCAGCACCTTGCGAAGATCGGCCGGCTTGACCGCGGTGAGCCATTTGTGGCCCTCACGCTGGTGGCGCCGCATCGCCGGGAGGAAGAAACGCAGATCGTTCGACGGCACATAGGACAGCGCGTGGGTCCAGTACTCGAACACGCTCTTGTCGATGCTCTGGGCCTGCCGCAGATCGGCGCGGCGGTATTCGGGAATCCGGTTCCAGAGAATATGATGGTGGCAACGCTCGATCACGTTGATGGTGTCGATCTGCACATAACCGAGATGCGCCACCGCGGCGGCGGTCGCCTGCGGCCCCTCGCCAAACGGCGCGGATACGTCGAGCCGCTGGGCGCGCAGCCAAATCCGGCGCGCCTCGGTCTTATCAAGGGGGTGGGATTCAACATTGCGGGGCATCGCGCGGCAATGTAGCCGGATTCGCGCGCGCGCGATATTCGAGGCTGAGGGACGCTGGCCCGACTCAGCCGGGTCACCGCTTCGGCGGTTCGCCGATCGTCCCGGTCGCGATCTCGGCGTCGCACGACGCCCTGCCGCGTGCCGGAGCCTCGCAGCGGTATACATGGCCGGTGAGACGGTCGACCAGCCAAGCACTTTCTTCCGTTGGACTCTCTATGCCCACATATCGGGTGCCCAGCGCGGTGATCAGCGTCGACAGCAGGATCGCCGCCGCGATCATGGCTGCGCCAATCAGGACCGGCATCGAACCCGTGGAACCCGTCTGATCCGGCCCGCCGGCGCGATACCCCTGATAGTCATATTGCCTTTTGGCTGATGGAAGCACACTGCTCCTGCGTCGCTGTTTCCTCTGGATGATTTTACTATCCGCCTATCTGGCCGATTTGTTGTTCGCAGCTCGGCGACTCGGCGACCGGATTGAGACCGCGGTCGAGGCGATCAGCCCGCCGGCAGCCGCTTCGACATGAGCGGCGGCAGCGGACCGGAGACGTCACACCAATTCAATGCGCGCGTGATGCCCCGGGGCAGTGGCAAGACGTTTGTCACGGGTAAGCAGGGGAGCATCCAGCACTTCCGCCAGGGCGACGTAGATGGCGTCATAGGCCGTCAGATTATTCCGCAGCTCCCAGACGCGCGGCAACAGGAAATCGTGCGGATATCGACGCAAGGGAAAGTCAGCGAGATCAGCCAGAGCCATGCGACCGCGCTCGGCGTCGATCTCGCGGTTTGCGGCATGACGGCGAATGACTTGCGCAACTTCGACGTCGAGCAAATGGGGCACGTGCAACGTCTGAGCGGGCTCAAACATCCGCCTCTCTACCGCTCGGGCGGCCGGCAAACGAAGAAGTGCTTCAAGGATAGCCGAAGCATCGACGACAATCATCGGCCATCGCGCTCAGCGCGAACCGCCTCGGCCGAATCTACCGAAAGGATCATTGCCGATCGGCTTTCCAGACGGGCTCGCAATTCGTCCATTGTCGGCCGCTCGGCCGCGTGACGGATCTCGCTGAGCAAATAGTCGGAAAGCGACATGCCGGCGAGCGCCGCTCTCGACTTCAGCCTGCGGTGCAGAGCGTCCGGCACATTGCGAATTTGGATCATCACCGTCATGTGAAAAAGATAATCACATGTGAACTACATGTCAACGCGCCCGGCCAGCGCCGCGCGCGAACCGTGATCTGGATCACCTCAAGCGGGGCCCCCTCGAACGCGGTCGCCGGGAGCAGCGACGGATGGAAGAGCCCGGGCTTATGGTCCTGATATCAATGTGAGCCAAGTCACATACACGGCCGGTCGCCCGGTTTATCGTTCAACCATCAAAGCGCCATATGGCGTAACAAGCGAGGAATACGACAATGACCAGCTTTTACAGAATTTCCGCCCTCTCGGCGATCACGCTCGGTGCCGCGCTGTCGATGACGGCGGGCCTGGCCATTGCCGCCGAGAAGGTTTCGGCCGACCAGATCCTGAATGCGCTGCAGCCGAAGAAGCCGCTGACCCGCGGGCTGTCGGCGGGAC
>JBKJUA010000093.1:0-14781 GCA_046590305.1 Bradyrhizobium sp. | reverse complement strand
CGCGCTCACCCCGGAGAATTATGGCCTTTGTCGCCTCCGTCGCCCCGCGGAAACCGGCGCCCCGGCCCGGTCGGGCCTGCAGCGCCTCCGCAAGACTTGACGCCTACCAGTGAGGCGTCGGGTCCACACGCTTTTGCCGTACGCTTCGGCACCGCTCGTTTACGCGCCCTGTGACTGCTCACGGAGTTTATCCCGCCCTGCAATCCCATTCCGCGCACGATGCCGCCGCGTCCACCGCATCCCATCCCAGCGTTCGGTAACGATGGCCAACGCCCCTTCCTCGGGGACAGGATGGGATGAGTCTTACCGGTGTTTCGGGTTTCCGGAAAAGCGAAATCTTACCCGACGGGCTAATTTGTCGCATCACGTCGGGTTGGCATCCGGCCGGATCGTTGCCGGCCTCGATCGCTATTTGCGCGTCCCGTCCTCGATGATCTCGACGATGCGCGACATGTCTTGCGGGGCGCGGCCTTGAAACACGCCGTGCTTCAGGACGAGCCGCACCGCCTGGCTCACCCACATGGGAACGCCGAGTTCTTCACCCTGTTCGATGGCGAGATCGACGTCCTTCATCAGGATCTCGATGGTTGCGCCAAAGTCGAACGTGCGGGGCAGCACGGCGCCGGGGAAGATATGCGTCGTCGCAAAATTGCGGCCGGTTCCATTGTTGAGGATTTGCAGCATGGCCTCGTCCGGAATGCCGGCCTTGCCCGACATGGTCATGGCCTCCGACGTCGCGACAAGCGCGACGGCACAGAGCATGTTGTTCGTCAGCTTCATGGTTTGCGCAGCCCCCGGCCTGTCACCGGCAACGACGACCGTCTTGCCCCACAACTGGAACACCGGCATCAGGTCGGCAATTTTGGCGGGATTGCCGGATACCATCATGGCCAGCGTTCCGGCCCTGGCCCCCGCGACGCCGCCGCTGATCGGGATATCGATGACCGTGACATCGGCCGCCGCGCATTGCTGCTCGACCTCGCGGACAAACTTCACACCGACCGTGCAGGTGTTGACCAGTGTTTTCAGGGCCTGCCCCGCGAGCAAGCCGTCGGGTCCGGCAAGCGCATCCTTGAAAATCTCGAGTGTCGGCAACGAGACGATCACCGTGTCGCATGCATCGGCCAATTCCCTTGCCGAAGCCGTCCGCCGCGCCTGACGCTCGAGGAGCGGGAGCATGGCCTCCTCGCGGACGTCGTAGACCCAGAGTTCATGCCCGGCATCGAGCAACTTGCCCGCCATGGGTTGACCCATGTTGCCAAGACCGAGGCAGCCGATGCGCATCGTGTAAACTCCAGTGAAGGTGTCGGTCACGCCGGAAGCGGGCACGCTCCCCGGCCGTGGAATGGCGACAGACGATCGCGACTATGCGCCCGGCGCCTTGTAGTCGGTCTGGTGCACTTCAACGATCGTGCCGTCAGGGTCCTGCAGGAAGATCTGATACCAGCCGGCGACGGCCCAAACGCCGTAGTCGGCGAACTGAATGTTCTTCTCCCGCAGCGTGGCCTTGAACGCCTCGATATCGTCCGTCCGAAACGCTATGTGACCGCGATCAACCGGGTTGAGGCTCTGTTTGGTCCGGAATGCGACGCCGAGATCCTGCGGTGAGATGTGAAACTCGGTCGTGCCATCCGTGAGAAATTCCACCTTGCCCGCGTAGCCCTCCGACGTAATTCGCGTATCTTTGTAGCTTGGCACCGGCTTCATGTTGAACAGCGATCGATAAAATTCCGCGACCGCACCGACATCCTTGGTCGAATAGTTCACGTGGTGGAGTTTCAGTTCCATGGGGTTTTCTCTCCTGCCGATCAGACGATGAACCTACGCCGAAAGCCATCGATCACAAGGGCTCTCGCTCCAACATCGCCATTGATGCAGGCTAGGCCCGCTTCTCCCGCTCGAACACCAGCACCAGATTGTTCGCCGGCATCTCCGCGGCCTCAATCAGCTTGAGGCCGACACTCGCCGCCAGCTTCTCCAGCCCCTCGATCTCGCGCACGCCCCATTCGGGGTTGCGTTGGCGCAGGCTGGTGTCGAACACGGCGTTGCTGAGCGCGGTGTGCTTGCCGTCGCGCTTGAACGGGCCGTAGAGGAACAGCCGCCCGTCTGGCCCAAGATAGCGCACGGCGCCCGCAAACAGGCCTTCGGCGACGCGCCATGGCGCGATGTGGATGACATTGGCGCAGAACACAGCCAACAGTTTTCCCGGGCCGTTGCCGTCGCGCAGTTCGGGACACCATTCGGGATCCGTTAGGTCAAGCCGCAGCGGCGGACGGATATTTGCCAGGCCCGCATGCGCCCGCCACGCCGCGATGCTTTTCAGATGCGCCGCGTTGAGATCGCTCGGCCACCACACGATGCCGGGGAAATGCCGGGCGAAATCCACCACATGCTGGCCGGTTCCGCTGCCGGCCTCGACCACGTCGCCGGATTGATCGGCGAGATACCGCTGCAACAGCGCCCGGATCGCCTGATGGTTGCGGTGAAACGTGGGCGCGTCGAGACGGCCGTCGGGCTCGACGCGCCCGCCGTTCTTGCCAAATTCCACGACATACTCGGTCATATCGATGTTGCGCCCGGTCCGTTGCCAGCAAGGCTTAACAGCTTTGAGCCAGCATTGCTCCGGTTCCCGGCCAAATCCGGCTGGCGCAGCCGCGCTTTATGACACGCCGCATTTATTTCAAATTCCCGCAATAGATGTCCTTCAGCACCTGCAGCACGCGCAGCGCGTTCCGGTCGGCGACGCTGTAATGCAGCGTCTGCGAGGTCCGGCGGAACGTCACCAGGCCGTCGGCGCGCAATCGCGCCAGGTGCTGCGACAGCGCGGACTGGCTCAGCTTCACCACCGCGACCAGTTCGCCCACCGTCATTTCCCCGCGCGCGGCGAGAAAGCAGAGAATCAACAACCGCTTTTCGTTGCCGAGCAATTTCAGCAGCCGCGCCGCCGCGCCGGCCTGCTTTGCCAGCATCTTCAATGCCGCGGCATCCGCGGCGTTGATTCCGGCAGCCTTGATACCCGGAGCTTTAATCTTCGCGGTTGCTGCAACTGCTCTCATGGCCCGATGCCCCGATCAGATATAGGCTGCGCCGTCACCAGCGCTGCGATCACATTAGCGCAGATTCAATACTTTAGCATTGACTAAATTAGCTAGCACCGATACGGCTGGATCAACGACGAAGCTGCGGCACTAACGCCGCGAGGTGAGGAACGTGCGGCTACCCCTGGAACGCGGCATGCCTGCGGTACCGAAGCCGGCGGATTCACCCGATCCGCGGCTCGCCCGCCGTTCGTTTCTGGGTTTTGGCGCGGCGCTGACCGGCAGCCTCGCGCTCGGCGCCACACCTTCCGGCGCGCAACCTCAACCGGCCTCCCCGCCCGCCGACGCGCCGTGGTCGCAAACGCTCGGGCCCGGCGTGGTCGACCGGCCCTATGGCCGGCCCGCCGACACCGAGGCCGGCGTGATCCGGCGCAACGTGCCGTGGCTCACCGCCGGCACCGAATCGTCCATCAGCTTTTCGCCGCTGCAGGATCTGCACGGCATCATCACGCCGAACGGCCTGTTTTTCGAGCGCTACCACGCAGGGCGGCCGGACGTCGATCCGGATCAACACCGGCTGATGATTCACGGCCTGGTCGAGCGGCCATTGCTGCTGACGATGAAGGACATCCTTCGTTTTCCGCAGGTCACGCGCATCCACTTCATCGAATGTCCGGCTAATGGCGGCATGGAGTGGCGCGCCGCGCAGCTGAATTCGCTGCAGTTCAACCACGGCATGATCTCCTGCGCGGAATGGACCGGGGTGCGGCTGTCGACCTTGCTGGAAGAGGTCGGAGTCAAGAAGGAGGCGCAATGGGCCATGGTCGAGGGCGCCGACGGCGCGCATATGAACCGCAGCCTGCCGCTCACCAAATGTCTCGACGATTGCCTGGTTGTTTATGCGCAGAACGGCGAGGCGCTGCGGCCGGAGCAGGGTTACCCGCTGCGGCTGGTGGTGCCGGGCTGGGAAGGCAATGTCAGCATCAAATGGCTGCGGCGGATCAAGCTCGGCGACAGGCCGTGGTACTCCCGCGAGGAAACCTCGAAATACACCGACCTGATGCCCGACGGCACCAGCCGGGGGTTCACCTGGTTGATCGACGCCAAGTCGGTCATCACCTTCCCCTGCCCCGAAAAGCCGCTCGCGGGTCCCGGCCTCTACGAAATCAGGGGCCTGGCATGGACCGGCAACGGCAAGGTCAGGCGGGTCGATGTCTCCATGGACGGCGGCGTCAACTGGCAGACCGCGCGGCTGCACGAACCCGTGCTGTCGAAGGCGCTGACCAAATTCACCCTGCCCTGGCACTGGGATGGCAAGCCTGCGCTGCTGGAATCCCGCGTCATCGACGAGACCGGCTATGTCCAGCCGACCATTGCGCAACTGCGAAAGCAACGCGGCTCGAATTCGGTCTATCACAACAACTCAATCCAGACCTGGCAGGTCAAGCCTGACGGGAGCGTGTTCGATGTTCAGACCGGCTAGCCGCGCCCTGCTGCTCGGTGCGGCCTTGACCGCAGCCCTGGTTGCCACCGCCGCGGCGGCGGGCGCGGCGGAACCCGGCCGTTTCGGCTACGGCAGGATCGCCACGCCGGAGGAAATCGCGGGCTGGAACATCGACGTTCGCGGCGACGATGGCGCCGGACTGCCGCCCGGCAGCGGCAGCGTGGCCGCAGGCACCGAGGTGTTCGCCGAGCAATGTGCCGCCTGCCACGGCACGTTCGGCGAGGGCGAAGGCCGTTTTCCCAAGCTGGTCGGCGGCATGGGCACGCTGAAGCTGGACCGGCCGGAACCGACGGTCGGCAGCTACTGGCCGTTTGCGCCGACACTATGGGACTACATTAACCGCGCCATGCCGATGCAGGCGCCGCGCTCATTGTCAGCCGATGACGTTTATGCTTTGACCGCCTATATTCTGAACCTGAACGACATCGTTCCCGCTGAATTCGTCGCCGACCGGGACAGCCTGCCGAAAGTCAAGATGCCCAATCGAGACAGTTTCATCTGGATCGACCCAAGACCTGATACCATGGCCAGGCCGTGCATGAGCGCATGTGCCGACCCCGCCGAGATCAGGATCACCTCTACGGCGGAAGGCAGAGGTCTCACGCCGCGCACGACCGGACCGCTCGATACGATGCAGCCGAAATGACGCAAACGGGAAACGCGCCCTTGAAGATCACCGATCCCACGAAGTCCCTGCCGACCAAATCCGTCCTGATCCCGGCCGCCGTGGTGGCGCTGTTGTTCGGCATGCTGGTATCTTCACTGCCGGCCGCGGCGCAGTCGGCGGTGGCGGAAGGACAGAAACTGGCCTTCGATCGCAGCAAGGGCAATTGCCTGACCTGCCACGACATCAAGGGCGGCATTCTTCCAGGCTCAATCGGGCCGGCGCTGATCGATATCAAGAGCAAGTATCCCGACCGTGCCGAACTGGTCGACATCCTGGTCGACGCCACCAAGCGCAACCCGTTGACCGTGATGCCGCCGTTCGGACGAAACCGGATTTTGAACAACAAAGAGATCAACGCGATCGTGGACTTCCTGCAGACACTGTGATCGTGGCCCGCGCGTGACCCAAGGAGATTTCGAATGACTGGGATAAAGGATGGATTTGCGCTTCCCCGGCGCGTGATCCTGCAAGGCGTGGCCTCGGTCGCACTGGTCGGACTCGGAAAAATTGCGTTCGGCGCCGCGCCGGCGTTCGCCGCCAACGACAAATATCCGGATGAGGCGTTCAAGCAGAAGAACGTCGATGACGCCGTCAAATTGCTGTACGGCAAATCAGCCGAGAAATCCGACAAGATCAAGCTCGACGCGCCAGAGATCGCCGAGAACGGCGCGGTGGTGCCGATTTCGGTGACCTCGACACTATCCGACGTGACCGCGATCGCGTTCCTGGTCGCCGAGAACCCGAACGCGCTGGTGGCGGCGTACAAAATTCCGGCGGGCACGATGCCGAGCGTCGCCAACCGCATCAAGATGGCGAGGACCAGCAACGTCATCGTCGTCGTCGAGGCCGGCGGCAAGCTCTACAGCACCACCAAGGAAGTCAAAGTCACCGTCGGCGGCTGCGGCGGCTGACGCGACAAAGCGCATGATCCGGAAAAGTGGACACCGGTTTTCCGATCGGATCATGCACAAAATATAAAGGGAGCACTCTCATGGCATCGACCATTCGCGTACGCGCCACCTCGTCAGGCGAAAACACCGAAGTGCAGGCGCTGATCCAGCACCCGATGGATTCCGGCTTCATCAAGAACGCCAAGGGCGAAACCATTCCGCCGCACTTCATCCAGCAACTGACCTTCGAATATGGCGGCAAGGCCGTGTTCACGGCAGACTGGGGCGGCGGCATCTCCAAGGACCCCTATGTCAAGTTCACCTTCAAGGGCGGCAAGAAGGGCGACGACCTGAAGGTCAGCTGGGTCGACAGCAAGGGCGCGACCGATACCACCACGGCTAAAATCGCCTAAAGGCTGACGCGACAGCGGAGAGAACCCAACATGCGATCAGCTATCCGTTTCGCCTCGATCGGTCTCGCGCTGGCCGCGCTGGCATTTGCCGCCGCACCATCCGCTGTAGCCGCCGACCCCGTCGATCCCGTGGCCGATGCGAAAGCCTTCCGGAAATTCTTCACCGACAAGTTTCCCAAGGTGAAGCTGGAGGATTTCGTCAACGGCCCCTATTCGATGGATGAGGACCTGCACCGGCAGTGGCAGGAGAAGGAACAGTTCCCGCCTTACGAATTCTCGCTCGAACTGGGCAAGGAGATGTTCACCAAGCCGTTCAAGAACGGCAAGACCTACGAGGATTGCTTCCCCAACAAGGGTATCGGCATCCGCCAGAACTATCCCCATTTCGACGAGAAGGAAGGCAAGGTCGTCACGCTCGAGCTGGCGCTGAACCGCTGCCGCGAGGCCAATGGCGAGCCGCCGTTTTCCTATGTGCGGGACGAGATGGCCGCGCTGACCGCTTACATGGCATTCACGTCGCGCGGCAAACCGTTCGACATCAAGATCCCGAACGATCCGCGCGCGCTGGCCGCCTATGAGAACGGCAAGGAATATTTCTACACGCGGCGCGGCCAGCTCAACTTCTCCTGCGCCACCTGCCATGTGCAGAGCCCGGGCGAGCGTATCCGCGCCGAAGTGCTGGCGCCCGCGCTCGGCATCGTCAATGCGATGCCGATCTATCGCTCGGAGTGGAGCGGCATGGGCACCACCAGCCGGCGTTTCGTCACCTGCAACAGCCAGATCCGCGGCGTGCCGTTCAATCCGCAGGACGACGAATACCGCAACGTCGAATATTATCTGTCCTATGTCAGCAACGGGCTGCCGATTTCCGGTCCGGGAGCGCGGCCATGAGCATGATCATGACATCGCTCCTCTCACTGGCATCCGTGCTGCTGATCTCGACATCGGCTTTTGCGGCCAGTGAAGCCGACTACAAGGCGGCGCTGGCTGCAGCCGAAGCCGCCAACAAGCAGGCCGCCGGCCTGCGCAATCAATGGACCACGACGGCGGCGACGATCAACGCCGCGAAGAAGGCCGCCGAGACCGGCGACTTCGACAAGGCCACGGCGTCGGCAACCGAAGCCGAGGCCTTGGCCAAGGCCTCGATCTTCCAGGCCACCAGCGAGAAGAAACTCTGGAAAGACATGGAAATCCGCTGAGCTACGAAGCCGTCATTGCGAGCACAGCGAAGCAATCCAGCTTCCTTGATGCCTCACAAAAGCTGGATTGCTTCGTCGCTTCGCTCCTCGCAATGACGATAGTTCGCTGTATTTCGCGCGGAGACATCACATGACCATCCGCCGCCGGGATTTTCTCACCCTCGCGGGCGCCGCCGCGCTCAGCGGCGGGCTGCCGCGGGTCGCGCGCGGCGCCGAGGTGTACGACCTCGAACGCTTCGGCAATGCACGCATCCTGCACATGACCGATACCCATGCGCAGTTGCTGCCGGTGTATTTTCGCGAACCCAGCGTCAACATCGGAATTGGCGCGATGCAGGGAAAGCCGCCGCATCTGGTCGGTCGCGCCTTTCTCGACCGTTTCGGTATAAAGCCCGACAGCGCCGAAGCCTACGCCTTCACCTTTATCGATTTCGAGAAATCCGCGATTCGTTTCGGCAGGCTCGGCGGCTTCGCGCATCTGAAGACGCTGATCGACCGGCTGCGCAACGACGCCGGCCCCGGCCGCTCGCTGCTGCTCGACGGCGGCGATTTGTGGCAGGGCACTGGCCTCGCCAACACCATGCAGGGCGCCGACATGGTGGAGGCCGCGAACCTGCTGGGCATCGAGGCGATGACCGGCCACTGGGAATTCACCTATGGCGAGAAGGCGCTGCGCAGCAACCTCGCGCGCTTCAAGGGCGAGTTCATCGCACAGAACGTCTTCCTCACCGAGGAGGCGGCTTTCAACGATGCCCAGGCGTTCGATCCCGCGTCGGGACGCGTGTTCAAGCCGGCCGCGATCAAGGAGATCGGCGGGCATCGTATCGCCGTGATCGGACAGGCCTTTCCCTATGTGCCGATCGCGCACCCGAAACGGTTCACGCCGGACTGGACCTTTGGCATCCGCGACGAGGAGTTGCAGAAGCTGGTCAATGCGCTGCGCACCGCCGACAAGGTCGATGCGGTGGTGTTGCTGTCGCATAACGGCATGGACGTCGATCTCAAGCTGGCGAGCCGCGTCAGCGGCATCGACGTCATCCTCGGCGGTCACACCCACGACGCCATTCCGCAGCCGATCCCGGTGAGCAATGCCGGCGGCACCACGCTCGTCACCAATGCCGGCTCCAGTGGAAAATTCCTTGGCGTGCTCGATCTCGAACTGGCCAAGGGCAAGATCGCCAATATCCGCTACCGCCTGTTGCCGGTATTTTCCGAGTTGCTGAAGCCGGACCCGGCGATGGCGGCGCTGATCGGCAAGATGCGCGAGCCGCATGCGGCGGCGTATGCAACGAAGCTCGCGACATCGGACCGGCTGCTCTACCGCCGCGGCAACTTCGGCGGCACCGTGGATCAACTGATTTGCGACGCGCTGCTCGGCGAATTCGACGCCGAGATCGCGCTGTCGCCGGGCTTTCGCTGGGGCAACAGCGTACTGCCCGGCCAGCCCGTCACCATGGAAGACGTGCTGACCGAGACCGCGATGAGCTATCCCGAAACCTACGTGCTGAAGATGACCGGCAGCCAGATCAAGGATATCCTCGAAGACGTCTGCGACAATCTGTTCAACGCGGATCCCTATTATCAGCAGGGCGGCGACATGGTCCGGGTCGGCGGCCTCGCCTATGCCTGTTCGCCCACCGAAAGCGTCGGACGACGGGTTTCCGATCTGAAGCTCGGCAGCGGCAAATCGCTCGAAGCCGGCAAGAGCTACCGGGTGGCGGGATGGGCGTCCGTCAACGAACAACAGGGCGCGCCGGTGTGGGACGTGTTTGCCAAATACCTGCGCGCTGGAAAAATGCCGGCCCAGCGCGGCACCGGCGTAACCTTGAGGGGCGTCGACGACAATCCGGGCATCGCGGGACAGGGATGACGATATTCCAGGCCCATCGGCGATCGACCCTTCGCGCCCTCGGCAGCGCCGTGATCGCGGCGTTGATAATGACGACGGCCGCCTTCGCCGCCGAGCCGGCACCGTTGCCCGAAAAGCCGTTCGCCGAGCACCGCATCGTGCTGCAGCTTTCGGACAATGACGCGGCGAAGCAGAGCCTCGTCATCAGCGTCGCCAATAATCTGTTAAAGCATTACGATCCCGACAAGGTCGCGATCGAGGTGGTGACGTTCGGCCCCGGCATCGATCTGTTGCGTCCCGGCAACAGCCATCGTGCGCGGGTCGAAAGCCTGGTGGCGCAGGGCGTGCGCTTTGATGTCTGCCTCAACACCGTCGACACCATCGAGCGCGAAAGCGGCAAGCGGCCGGAATACATCGCCGCCGCAACCCCGGTGCAGGTCGGGGTCGGACATATTTTGTCGCTGACCGAAAACGGATTTACGTTGGTGAGACCATGAAATTCACAACTCCAGCTTCCTTCATGATCATCGCTTGCGCACTGGCGCTCGGCGCCGCACCTGCCGCCGCCGCCGACGATGCGCTCGTGATCTACAAATCGCTGTCGCCGGAAGTAGCGCTGGAAGCGGCGCAGGCCGCCTTGAAAAAATGCCGCGACAACGGGTATCAGATCGCGGTCGCCGTGGTGGATCGTTTCGGCCAGCCGCAGGTGATGCTGCGCGACCGCTTCGCCGGTCTGCCCGCGCCCGATACTGCCGTGGCTAAGGCCTATACCGCGCTGAGCTTTCGCGCCGCCACCTCGGATCTTTCGAAGTCGATCAAATCGGGCCAGCTTGATCCTGGCCTGGCCCGGCTGCCGCGTGTCTCGATGCTCGGCGGCGGGCTGATCATCGAGGCCGCCGGCACGCTGGTCGGCGGCATCGGCGTGTCAGGCGCGCCCGGCGGCGACAAGGACGACGAATGCGCCAGAGCGGGCATCGACGCCATCAGGGACAGACTGGATTTCTGATATGATGTTCAATCACGACGGTAACAAGCGGCCATGATCTTTCGACAATTGTTCGACAGCGTTTCCGGAACCTACAGCTATCTGCTGGCCAGCCGCGTCGGCGGCGAGGCATTGATCCTCGATCCCGTGCTGGAGAAGGTCGACCGATACTGCCAGCTGCTGCGCGAGCTCGATCTGCGGCTGGTCAAGGCGGTCGATACCCATTTGCACGCCGACCACGTCACCGGCCTGGGCGAACTGCGCGACCGCACCCATTGCGTCACTATCATGGGCGAGCAGAGCAAGGCCGACGTGGTGGCGATGCGGGTCGCCGAAGGCGACAAGGTGACGATCGAGGGCCTCAGCCTCGACGTCATGTACACGCCCGGCCACACCGATGATTCCTACAGCTACCTGATGGGCGACCGGGTCTTCACCGGCGACACACTACTGATTCGCGGTACCGGCCGCACCGATTTCCAGAACGGCAGCGCGCGGGCGCAATATGAATCGATCTTCAACCGGCTGCTGAAGCTGCCGGACGAGACCATGGTTTTTCCGGCCCATGACTACAAGGGCGACACTGTCTCGACCATCGGCGAGGAAAAGCGGTTCAATCCGCGGCTGCAGGTGCGCTCGGTGGATGAGTATGTCGAGCTGATGGCCAACCTGAAGCTGCCGAATCCGAAGATGATGGACGTGGCGGTGCCCGCCAACATGCATGTCGGCCTGCATCAGGACGATCTCGCGAGACAAGGACAGTCGCTCACCGCGCAGCAAGGCATCGAAAGCCTCGGCCGGCCCGATATCCTGCTGGTCGACCTTCGCGAAACCAGCGAACGCGCCAAGCACGGCACGCTGCCCGGCGCGCTGCACGCGCCCTATCCCGCCATCGGCGATGCGTTGCGGCCCGGCGGCATGCTGCGCGAGATGGCCGCGGCGACGGGGCGGCGCATCGTGTTCTTCTGCGCCTTCGGCGAGCGCTCGGCGATGGCGGTGGCGGCCGCCAGAGAAGCCGGGCTCGCCAACACCGCGCACATCGCCGGCGGTATGGATGCGTGGAAGAAGGCGGGCGGGCCGGTCGCGACGGGGTAGCTCGTCGTTGCAATCTCGAATGCGTAGCCCGGATGGAGCGCAGCGAAATCCGGGGTGAACGCGGGCGCTGTCCCGGATTGCGCTTCGCTCCATCCGGGCTACGGTTTACTTCCCCACCCGCTTGAGCTCCTTCACCAGCACGTCCAGCGCTTCCGCCAGCATCACGCCGCCGCATTCGGTCAGGCGCTCGGGAATCACGATGCGCTTTTCCGCCGGATAGAACCGTTCGAGCGCGGGATGCAGCAGGAAAGCCTGGCCGTCATCGCCGGCGAAGTCGCCGGTCTGCGACACCAGCAGCAGATCGGGTTTTTGGCTGACGATCGCTTCCAGCGAGGCGAATCCGCCTGACGCAAAGCCGAGATCGCCGGCGGTGTTGAACAAGCCGGTTTCGGCCAGCAGCGAGCCGACGAAACTGTCGCTGCCCGCCACCCAGCCGCGCCGCGACAGCGGCAGCACGCGATAGTGCTTTGCGGCGACGGCCCGGCGCGCCCGCGCCAGCGCGGCGTCGAGCTTGGCGATTTCGCGCGCCGCGCGATCGGGATGCCCGGCGATGTCGCCGAGTTCGCGGAGTTGGGCCTTCACCTCCGTCAAATTCCGGGGCACCGCTAGTTCGGCGAGGCGCAGCCCGTGGGCTTTCAGAACCTCCCGGGTCGCGCGCTTGTCGAACACGCTGGCGACGACCACGTCGGGCTTCAGCACCAGCACATCCTCGGCGCCGCCCGACAGCGTCGGATAGCGCCTGACATCGCCGGTTACCCAGGCATCCCTGGAATACCGGCTGAGGCCGAGGATCTGTTCGGGATCGGCCAGCGTCAACAGCACCTGGTCGGTGCAGACATTCATCGAGACGATGCGCGGCAGCGGCGCGGATGATACCGGCGCTAACGATGCGCCGCCCATCGCGACCACGGCAAAGGCAATCGATGCAAGACGCCGGCGCATCAGATTTCCGCCCACGGCACGACCACCATCGCGCGCTCGAACTCCGCGCGAAAAGCGCTGATCCGGAACACATCCGCCATCACCTGCTCCGACAGCGCCGTGGCCGGTGCGCCCTGCGCCACCAGTCGGCCTTCCTTCAGAACCAGCAAGTGATCAGCGAAGCGCGCGGCGAGACCGAGATCGTGCGTCACCACGATTACCAGCACGCCCTGGTCGGCAGCGGCGCGCAGGCTCTTCATGACGTCGAGTTGGTAGCGCGGATCGAGCGAGGCGGTCGGCTCGTCGGCCAGGATGACGGGCGCTTCCACCGCGAGCACGCGGGCCAGCGCCACGCGGCTGCGCTCGCCGCCGGAGAGCTCGGTAACACGGCGATCGGCGAATCCCACCACATCGGTGGCCCGCATCGCCCGCTGCACCGCCTCGAAGTCTTTCGGTGACAATCGCGCCGGATCCGTCGCGCCATGCGGATAGCGGCCGAGCGCCACGATATCGCGCGCCGGCAGCGGCCAGTGCACGATGTGGCCCTGCGGCAAATAGGCGAAGCGGCGCGCGCGTTCGCGCAAGGCCAGCGACGACAGCGTCTCGCCACCGACATGGATGGCGCCGTCCGACGGCAGCAACCCCGCGAGTGCGCGCAGCAGCGTGGTCTTGCCGGCGCCGTTCGGCCCCACCAGCGCGACCAGATGCCCCGACGAAAGCGACAGCGAGACATCCTTCAGCACAATGCGGCCGGTCAGTTCGACGTTGAGACCCTGTGCGGTGAGGAAGGCGCTCATGTCACGCCTCCGCCGAGCGCGCGGCGCTCGCGCCGGATCAGATAGAGAAAGAACGGCACGCCGATGATCGAGGTCAGCACGCCGACCTTGATGTCGCTGGTGGAGGGAATGATGCGCACCGCGATATCGGCGGCCAGCAACAGTGCGGCGCCGGTGAGCGCGCTCGGCACCAACAGCCGCGCCGGATCGTGGCCGATCAGCGGCCGCATCAGATGCGGCGCCACCAGGCCGATGAAGCCGATGGTGCCGGTCACCGCGACCGCGCCGCCGACGCCGAGCGCCACACCTGTAATCACCACCAGCCGCAGCCGGCCGACATCGACGCCGAGGCTCTGCGCAGTTTCCTCGCCCAGGCTGAGCGCGCGAAAGGCGTGGCGCTGGCTCCACAGGATGACCGCGCCGGCGATGATGAACGGAAGCGCCAGCATGACGTGGCGAAAACTGCGGTCCTCCAGCGAGCCGAGCAGCCAGAAGGCGATTTCCAGCACCACGAAGGGATTGCTGGAGAGATTCATCACCAGCGCGGTCGCGGCGCCCGCAAGGCTGGAGATCGCGAGGCCGGCGAGAATGAGAATCAGCAGCCCGGCATTACGCCCGGCGATGGCCAGCAGCACGAACACCGACGCGAAGGCCATCGTGATGGCCGCGACCGGCAGCGCGTATGACCTGACATCGGCGAGCCCGAGCGCGATCACCAGCACCGCACCGAACGCAGCCGATTGCGGCGCGCCGAACAGCGACGGTGACGCCAGCGGATTGCGCAACAAGCCTTGCAGCGCCGCGCCTGACAGGCCGAGGATGGCGCCGATCGCAAAGCCCAGAATGGTGCGCGGCAACCGGATCTCGCGCACGATCACCTGTGCGACGTCGCTGCCGCCGCCGAACAGGGCTTCGATCACCGCCAGCGGCGACAGCCGCACCGGGCCTGTCCCGAGCGAGATCAGCGCCAGCAGCACGACGAGCGCGACCAAGGCCAGCGTCACGCTGACGCGTCGCCCTGCCCCGATATTCGCACTCACCACGACGTCCCCGGCGTTCATCGATAATCCCTAACCCACCTGCGCCGTGCTGATACCTGATTTCAGGTCGGGCAACAGGGCACATGCGACAAAAATAGCGCACTCGTCCAGTGCAGTAGGCCGGCACCCCCTCAAGGCATTGACTCGGAGTTTGACAAACTTCTACCGTAATTCTCGACGGTTCCCTCGTTCGGGGATCAAAAGGGAATGCGGTGCGGGGAAACTTCCCCAATGCCGCGGCTGCCCCCGCAACTGTAAGCGGTGAATCTTTCGTCATATGCCACTGGGAATCTCGGTCCTGGGAAGGCGACGAAAGGTATCGACCCGCGAGCCAGGAGACCTGCCGTCAGCCGTGGTCACACGCGAAGATGTCGGTCGGGGAGTACAGACATTAGCTTCATCAG
>JBKJUA010000071.1:0-24743 GCA_046590305.1 Bradyrhizobium sp. | reverse complement strand
CCGCTGTTGCGGTCGCGCGCGGCGTCGATGTCAGCCTCGGTCAGCGCGCCGACGTACGACCTGGAGCCGAGGAACGAGCCGAAATGTCCTTCCTCATCGCACCAGGCCGCGACCTCGACTGATCCATTGGCGCCCGGATCGGCATTGATGACGCGGGCGGCTTCGAGCGCGTAGACAACGCCGAGCGGCCCGTCGAGCCAGCCGGCGTAATTCTGGCTTTCGAGATGCGAGCCGGCCAGCAGTTTCGGACCGGATTTTGTACTGCTGCCGAGCACGTTGCCGATGCCGTCGATCTCGGCGACAAGCCCCGCCGCGGGAAGCCGCTGCGCCAGCCATTGCAGCGAGCGCATATGCGGCTCCGAGAAAGTCGGCTTGTGTACCCCGGTCTTGTAGGCGCCGATGCCACGCAGCGCATTGAGATCGGCAAGGACCCGGACTCCGTCAACCTGCGAGCGATGGTCAGGCAATGGCTGGCTCTTCTTGTTCGGCGAGAAATGATGCGGAATATAGCCTGATTTCGTATTTCTGAAAATCAGAATATTTTCGCCCGAAGGGCTTGACGGGGTTTTTGGTGGTTTGCCCGATCAGGTTAAGTGAAAATTTGCCCGTCGGGTTGATTTGTCGCGGGTTTCCGAGGGGGCAGCAGTCTCAAACCAAAATATCGAAAACAACCCCATGCACAGTAAGCGGCAGCTCGTAGCTCGATGGGTTAAGCGACCGCGTCCACCCAAGCGCAACCCGGCGGGTCAGATCAAGCAAGTTTCCGGGGGGCAAGACCGATCACATTGCGCGGTCCCGCGCATGCATGCCGTATGGCCGCAGGAAAATCAAAAAATCGCACGCACACTCAATCAGTGATCTTGGCGATCCGACCTTTACCGCCGCATTTTTTGCATGGCGCAGGGTAAATTCTACGGCCGGGCCGTGCGGGTTGTTTGGCTGCAGGAACGCCGCGGCCATCACATGCCGGGCAATGCTGTTCGGGTAGCTTCTCGGGCATTCTCGTCATGTTCAAATCCATCAAGCGCATTCAACCGAACCGTTTGGCCGGTCCCGTGCCCACGTAGGTAATGCATTGCCTGGTCCCTGGTTCGTTGACCAGGTACTTGCCAGAGCCTCTCCGCTGCCGATTCCGTGTATGAGGATCCGGTTCTCCGACAATTCACAGGCCGTTGTTGTGGCTAGACCAGCGGACCGGGTGCCAAGCCATTGAAAACAATGGCGCTCCCTAGCGGAATCGAACCGCTCTCTCCACCGTGAAAGGGTGGCGTCCTAACCGATAGACGAAGGGAGCGAAGGCGTCGCTGCGGCCGGGTTGGTCGCAATGCTGCCGTTTCGCTGCAGATGGCACAAATAATCCCGGAAAATCAACGCCTTGATGAGGCGGTGGCACCGTACCGCAATCCGGATCGCAGTGACATGATCGGAGCGGCGGGCGAACGTATAGTGGCGTTTGCGCGGGCGGGCAAGCCACCGGCAAAAGCGTTTTTGCGGGCGGGCTGGACGCGCTTCCCGCAACCTCCGGGCCCTGAGGATTATTCCCCTCGCGCAACGGTTCCTAAAGCCCGATCGGGTAGGGATATGCATCAGGAGCAATCGAGATGGCCGCAGCCGCCAAGAAGCGGGAATCCCGCAAATCCGTCCACCAGCCCGGGTGGATCACGCTGGACGGCGGCTTTGCCGCGCGGCCCTGCGTGGTGCAGGATCTGTCCTCGACCGGCGCCAAGGTCACGGTCGACGATCCCAACGCGCTGCCGGGCAAGCTGCGGCTGGCGTTTTCGCGCGATGCGCGGACCGGGCGAAGATGCGAAGTGGTCTGGCGCCGCGGCAAGACCGTCGGCGTCAAATTCGTCCGCTAGCGCAGGCCGCGCGCCGGCTATAAAAGGCGGGATGCGAAACGTCGTTCTGCTGATCGCCATTACTGCGCTGTGGCCGGCCTCGTCGGCAACTGCCGAGCAGCCCCGGGTGCAAAAATCCGATAAATCCGGTTCCAACGTCCGGCAACTTCCGCTGAAGGGCGCCGGCACCGACCGTTCCTGTGCGGCCTATGGCGCGGGCTTCGTCAGGGTTGACGGCACGCAGACCTGTGTGAAGATCGGCGGGGCCGTCAGTATCGGTGTCGGCGGCAGCCGCTAGGTCGGCGCCCGGTCAAACAGCTACGAGGCCTGATTTGCAGCTCGAAATCATCGTTCCCGTGATCATGGGCTGTGCGCTGCTGTGGTGGGTCAGCCGCGGCATGAACTGGACCACGCGGCTCGTGGTGACGGTGGTCACGCTGGTCGTAATCGTTGCCGTCGTGCTGTTCGAGCGGTCGGGATTCAAGCCCTGACCACGCCTCTCACGGCGCTACGACATCGACACCGCGATGAACTCCGCAAAGCCGGGACGGGCGGCGAACTCGGCGAACCAGCGCTCCGTATTGGGCAGTCTCGGCTTGGTAACGCCCTCGACCCCGAACCAGCGCCGCGCATAGGCGCCGAGCGCGATGTCGGCGATGGTGAAATCGTTGCCTTCGATGAAGCGCCGCGTCGCCAGCTGCGCCTCGACGATGCGCCATTGCGCGGCCTCGGCGTCGGCATCCTTCTGGATCGCGACCATGTCGCGTTTCTCGATCGGAGTGCGCACCAGCGCCCAGAACACCGGGCGATCGACCGGCTGCAGCGTCGACAGCGTCCAGTCCAGCCAGCGGTCGACGGCGGCGCGCGCTTTCGGCGCCTGCGGATAGATCGGCGAGCCCTCGCCATAGGCGAGGTTCAGGTAGCGCATGATCGAATTGGATTCCCACAGCACGTAATCGCCGTCCACCAGGGTCGGCACCCGGCCGTTGGGATTCATCGCGAGATATTCGGGCTTGTCGTTGTGGCCGAACGCCATGCCGGCATCGATGCGCCGGAAGGGAAGATCGAGTTCGCGGAGGCACCACAACACTTTTTGCACATTGACCGAATTGGCCCGGCCCCAGATCGTCAACTGATTCTTGTTTGGCACGCGGCTTTCTCTCCCGTTGTTCGGCTTTTGCCGTTGATAGCGGAAAACCGGGAATAATGCGCGCGCGCCTGAAGCGGGCCACCCCCGGCAAAAAAGCGCCGCCACGGATGCTATAAGGCCCGCATCATGCCCGGATACAAGCTGGCGATATTCGACCTCGACGGAACATTGTCGGACAGCCTGCCGTGGTTTCGGGGGGTGGTGAATTCCTTTGCCGACAAGCATCGCTTCAGGCGCATCAAGGATGGCGACCACGAGATGCTGCGCGGCAAGTCATCGCGCGAGATCATCGCCTTTCTCGAGGTGCCGTTCTGGCGAATGCCCCTGATCGCGGCAGACATGCGCCGGCTGAAGAGCCAGCACATCGACGACATTCCGCTGTTCGCCGGGGTCGGGCCGATGCTGCAGCAATTGTCGTATCGGGGTGTTGTCATCGCCATGGTCAGCTCCGACTCCGAGAGTAATGTCAGGCGGGCGCTGGGCGACCATGCGGCGTGGATTTCGCAATTTGCCTGCGGCGCCTCAATGTTCGGCAAAGCCGCCAAGTTCCGGGCGGTGCTGAAACGGACCGGCATCGCTGCGCATGACGCCATCGCGATCGGCGATGAGGTCCGTGACGGCGAGGCGGCAGCGCAGGCCGGGATCGGTTTCGGGGCGGTGTCGTGGGGCTATGCCAGACCGGAGGCGCTCAGGCGGCTTTCACCGGTTTTGGTGTTCGACAGCGTGGCGGACATTGCGAGGCTGGTTTAGCCGGCTTGCGCCGAAGCCTGTTCGCGCGGCTGTTCACGGGCTGCCATCAGCTCGGCGTAGCGGCTGTATTCGCCGGCCATTTCCAGGAGCCGCTCACGAATTTCTACACTGCTCACCTGACGGGCCAGGCGCTTGGCCTGGTCGGCCTGGAATTGATAGTGCTTGGCCTGGCTCATGTGATCCCCTCGAATCCTCTGTCAAGTCTGCAGCCAAAAGGTTCACCGACTGTGAACACTTGGATGTGATTGACCCGGCTTCGGATGCGCCGAGAGTATATGGCGCATCCGCGGAGATCATCAGCCGGTGCTTGCGATTCGTAAGGTGTTCGGCGCCGCGCGGGCCTACCAGTGGCCGGTGTTCGGCATCGACAGCCAGGGTTCGGCCGGCGGCTTCGGATCGCCCTTCTGCAACAGCTCGATGGAGTGCAAATCGGGCGAGCGCACGAAGGCCATGTTGCCGTCGCGCGGCGGCCGGTTGATGGTGACGCCCATCTTCATCAGGCGATCGCAGGTGGCGTAGATGTCGTCGACCTCGTAGGCGAGGTGGCCGAAATAGCGGTCCTCGCCGTATTTCTCCTCGTCCCAATTATAGGTGAGCTCGACCAGCGGCGCGCCGCGCGTCTTCGGGGTATTTTTCAACAGCGCCTCGTCCTCGGCGGCGCACAGGAACACCAGCGTGAATTTTGCCTTGTCATTGTCGATGCGGCGGACCTCCTTCAGCCCCAGAGCATCCTGATAAAACTTCATCGCGGCATCGAGATTGCGCACGCGCAGCATGGTGTGGAGGTAACGCATGGTTTCCTGCTCCCTTGGATTGAAGAGACTGTTCTTGGTCCGGGAGGTTCAATAGCAGCAAAGTGCGGGAGAGGGCAGGGGCGGTACGGAATGCCGCGCCTCGTTTTCCAGCGCTTACTTCGCGTACCCCTGCGAGCGCAGCCAGCCGATGCGGCGTTCGCCGTTCATCCACTCGTCGGCGTCGGCCTTGCTGGTCAGGCCGGTGATCATGCGCGGTTCGGCGCCCGGATAATCCGCCTGGATGCTCCAGTTGTCTTCGGCGACGCGAACGATTTTGAAAGTCACTTTGGGTTTTGCCATGCCGCGTTATGCAGGTTTTTTTCAGAAAAGAGAACTGCCTTGCGAGGTTCTCCAGAGTCGCCAGGACGCATGGCAGTGCACGCCTAGCGGGCGGGTGCGTGCTTGTGGGGAGGCCGCCGCGCCGCGGGGGTACGGGGGAGGTCGCCGAACTCAGCGGAATGGTAGGTCCGGCCCTCCGGCGTCGTGATCCGGACATCGTAACAGGCGCGCGCGATCAGCTCGCGGGCTTTTTTCAACGCCGATTCAGGCGTACGGCGCCTGGCGACGTTGACGCCTCGAATGTCGGTTCCGCTCACGATGTAGGGCATTTCTGCTTCTTCTTGTTCTTCTTGATGATGGCGGCCTGGGCGCGGAAGGCCTCCGCCAACGAGGTCAGCTGGTTCGCCACGACCGGATCGGTCGCGCTGCGGGCAGCCAACTGCGACTTGGCGGCCTGCTTCTTCAGGGCCTTGGTCGTCTTGCTCATGACTCCCCAACACTCGGACCGGTGTGGTGTTCCATCGCGATATTCAGTCCCGGCTATCGGAAACGCTTGAAGTTTGTTCGTGTTTCGTTCACATTGACGCCAACAAGGAGACCGCCATGGACGCCGGCCAGCAACGACAGATCATCCGCTTGTGGAACGAGCTGCGGCTGCTCGAGCGGGAAGGCCGCCCCACCGAGGCCGTTCGCCGCCGGATTGAAAAGGCGCTGGCCGAACGGGAGTCGCGTGCTGCCTGACCGCCGATGAAATTGCGCGGCTCTGCGCCGGGCAGCCGTTTACGTCTCGTCATTCCCCAGGCTTCGCGACGCGGCTGAAGTTTTCGGCTCCAGTGCCGCTATTCGCGCCTCGTACTCCCGGGCGAGATCCAGCAACCTTTGTTCGGTGAAGGGATCGGCCTGTTTGGCGAGGCGGCGGCAACGTTCGGCCTGTTCTTTTAAAGTCGCTAGATCCATCACTCACCAACCGTCGGCCGCATTGCAGTTTTGATAATACCGACGGGCCGCAATGGTTTCCCCGCCGAACCCTTGCCGAACTCTTGTCAAACCCTTACCGCCCCGGATGCCGGACAGAAAAATGCCTAGGCCGTTCACACCGGCCGGGCACTCTCTTCGAACGCTTAATAGCAGACGTTCACGAGACGCAGGCCGCGCCAGGTCTGAACGTATTTGTAGCAATCGCCGCCGATGTAGAAGGCCGGGCTGCCGTAGAAGTGGCTGTGACCATGGTTGTGATGCCCATGACCGTGCCCACCATGGCCAAGGCATGGTGTCCGCCGTGGCCATGACCACTCTTGCCACCCGCCGACGCCGGGGACATTGCGGCAGCACCGAGGGCGATAGCGGTGATGATGGCGAACGAAATCTTGCGAAACATTGTATTCTCCAGATGAGGTGCACCGGTTACGATGCACATGGGCGTTCATCGCATTTCCCTGAGCGGACATTCAGGCGTGTGCCAGGTCACACAGCGCAGATGCGACGTCGCTGCCGAGGGCTTGTTACGTCAAAGCCTTCCAGATCGCCCACGCGACGATGACGATTAACGCAGCGCCGGCGACCATGAGTCCAATCGGTCTTGCCGAGACCTGGCGCGCGGAGATCGGCGCCTCACCATTGTTGTGTCGGATTTCCCGCATCACCGAGATGCGTATCGCGCGTTAAAAAGTTTCAACTTGTTAATGAGTGTCTGAACGTAAAAACCCGTCCCCTGTTCGTTCTACCGTGAACAAAACGGAATCGATTCGTGTCAAGAATTGACGGAATCGCGGGGCAGTGCATGCTGGCGCGATGTTGGGATGGAAGAATTACCGGTTCGCCCGCATGAGCAGCGGCCGCTATTGCCTGATACGGGACCTCGGCCTCGTGAAAGGCGGCAAGGGGCTGCGGCACCATGAGGTGCTGATCGCCTTCAGCGTTCGCGCGGCGCTGCTACGCCTCCGCCATGTTGATGTCTCGCTCGGGCGATTCGATCCGGTGTCCAGGCTGCGGGCCCGCATCATTCCCGTTCCGGATCTCCGTCGGGCGGACAGGGTCTGATCGCGTAGCCGTCATCGAGCCGCTGCCGGCCATTTTCCTCATCGACGACCAGGCCACAGTCCTCGGCGCAGCGCCAGACGTCAGTTGCGGTGGGGAAGGTCCGGCTCAGCCGGTATTCTTTCTCGAATAGCGCGTAGGGCATCAGAGGCTCCTCTGCTCTGAAACGCCTGATCCCCCCTAGTGTTCCATCGCGAGGCGACGGCGGTCCTGCTACGACCAGAACGGCGGGTCCTCCAGCGTGCCGCGGAAATGCGGTTCGAATCCGCTGCGGGCATTCTGCAGCGTCGTGACGAAATATTCCTCGCGCTCGCGCTCGAATTTTTCCTGTGTGGCTTTGAAACTCGCCACGCGGTTGACGATTTCTTCCCGCTCGCGCGCGGCGTCGTACGTCTGTTCGGTCATGCCCATCCCTTTTTTGATTCTTGTCCCGCGGCCATTGGCGTCCGCGATTGGGGCGTCAATTGGGACGCCAGGTTGCAGGATTGTGATCGCCCTCGGGCGAAGTCAGGTATGCCGTGGCGGTGGATAAAACGGGTGCGGCGCTTGTTCCTGTTCCGGCTTCCCGTTAGCCAAAAAGAAACGGGAGGCTGACCATGGCAAAGATCGATCTGGACGCGATGAGCATCGAGGAAGTCGCCAATTTGCGCGACCTCGCCACCGACAAGCTCGCGGAGAAGGTCGCGGCACGGCGCGCCGAACTCGAAGCCGAGCTGGAAAAGCTCGCGCAATACGACAAGCCGGCGCGCAAGACGCAAGTCGCAGTTCTCGCGGCCAAGCCGAGGAAGAGCCACGAGAACGGTGCGAATGGCGCGCCCGGTGAGGCCGCCAAAAAGACCGACGAGGTCAAGGAGCCGGTCGCCAAGGCGGCTTAAAAAGGCCGGCGTAACGAGGCGCCTGGTCCGATCATGCGGATGACTTAGCAATCCGACCGGCCGTGCTATAGTCAGTACGGCCAGACGTTTCGGATCTCATCCCATGATCGCAACCGATCTTCGCAGCGGCGTGGAACAGCTCGGCGACATGATCGCCGAGGCGTCCACCATCGTTCCCTTCACCGGCGCCGGCATTTCAACCGAATGCGGCATTCCCGATTTCCGCTCGCCGGGCGGATTGTGGAGCCGCAACCGGCCGATCCCGTTTGATGAATTTGTCGCCAGCCCGGACGCCAGGGACGAGGCATGGCGGCGGCGCTTCGCGATGGAGCCGACCTTCGCCGCCGCAAAACCGGGACGCGGTCATCGCGCGCTGGCCTCGCTCTACAAGGCCGGCAAGATCCCCGCCCTCGTCACCCAGAACATCGACAATCTGCATCAGGTCTCCGGCTTCGCCGCCGAGCATGTCGTGGAGCTTCACGGCAACACCACCTACGCTCGCTGTATCGGCTGCGGGCGGGCCTGCGATCTGGCCTGGGTCAAGCTGCGCTTCGAGGAGACCGGTGGCGCGCCCGACTGCGCGGAATGCGGCGAGCCGGTCAAGACCGCAACCATTTCGTTCGGGCAGGCGATGCCGGAAGACGCCATGCGACGTGCCACCGAACTCGCCCAGCACTGCGACCTGTTCATCGCGATCGGCTCGTCGCTCGTGGTGTGGCCGGCGGCCGGGTTTCCGATGATGGCCAAAAACTGCGGCGCCCGGCTGGTGATCATCAACAACGAGCCCACCGAGCAGGATGACATGGCCGATCTCGTGATCAGGTACGACATCGGGGAGACGCTCGGGCCGTTCGTCGGAAATTGACCGCCGGTTGATTCGCGACCGCGCAAGCTGTTCATAGCTCATGCCAGATTTGTTTTTTATCTATGCGCCGCACCCGGGAGTGTTATCTTTTGATTCGCAAGATTCGCGTGGCGTCATCATGAATTCTCATCGATGGGCGCGTGTTCCGGCGGCCTCGCAGCGGTGACGGGGTTGTCGATGATGTGTGGGGTCCGGGGTCATGGGGTCGGACGGTTTTGAGTCCAAGAAGCTCGGGGGGCCGCCGTCAGGCGGAACCGGACCGGACCGGCTTGGGCCGAGTGAATACGCTGTGATCGCCGGGCGCGATCCCGCGATTGATGCCCTGACGGGGCTTGGCGAGAGCGCCGCCAACCTGGTCGAAATCTCCGGCGTCATCAAATGGTTCGATGCATCAAAGGGCTACGGTTTCATCGTGCCCGACAATGGCTGGCCGGACGTGCTTTTGCACGTCACCGTGCTTAGGCGCGACGGCTACCAGACCGCCTATGAAGGCGCCCGGATCGTCTGCGAATGCGTGCAGCGGCAGAAGGGCTATCAGGCCTTCCGGGTGGTCTCGATGGACGAATCAACGGCGATCCACCCGGCGCAGATGCTGCCGCCGCGGACCCATGTCAGCGTCACTCCGACCAGCGGGCTGGAGCGGGCGCAGGTCAAATGGTTCAACCGGCTGCGCGGCTTCGGCTTCCTGACCTGCGGCGAGGGGACGCCCGACATCTTCGTGCACATGGAAACCTTGCGCCGCTTCGGCATGACCGAGCTGCGTCCGGGCCAGTATGTGCTGGTGCGGTTCGGGCCCGGCTCGAAGGGGATGATGGCGGCGGAAATCCAGCCGGAAGCCGGCGCGCCCGGCCTGTCGTCGCACTGATCGCCTCACGGAAGCGTTAGCCGGGCTCAGCGAAAATGCGCGCTCGCGCCTTGCCGAAGCTCTGGTATTTCCTGACATCATTGGGCTAGCATCGGCAAAATCCTTCACGGTTTTCGGTGAGCGTTGATGAGTTTTGCTTCAAGTCTCGAGCGGCGCTGTGCCCGCGCCTGGTTCTGGATCCCTATGGCCGCGGTGCTGGTGCTTTCTGTCGTGACCGGCTTCGGCGCGCAGGCGGCGAGCATCCAGCCGCTCGAAATCGTTACCAAGAACGGCGTGCATGTCTTCTCGGTCGAGATGGCGACCACCGACAAGGAGCGCGAAACCGGGCTGATGTACCGCAAGGAGTTGCCGGACGGGAAGGGAATGCTGTTCGACTTCTCGCCGGAACAGCAGATCTCGATGTGGATGAAGAACACCTACATCCCGCTCGACATGATCTTCATCCGCGCCGACGGACGGATCCTGCGGATTGCCGAAAACACCGAGCCGCATTCGCTTGCGATCATCTCGTCGGGCGGGCTGGCCAAGGGGGTGCTGGAGGTGATCGCCGGCACCGCGCAAAAATACGGCATCGCGCCCGGCGACCGGGTCGCCCATCCGCTTTTCAAGACCCGATAAGGCGCCCCGAAGCCGCCTTGCTGGCAGCGCCTGAAGCGTGTAACGACAAGGCTTCCCAAGCAATCGGGGTATAGCGCAGCCTGGTAGCGCGGCAGTTTTGGGTACTGCAGGTCGTTGGTTCGAATCCAGCTGCCCCGACCAGCTAAGCCTTTAAAGATATTCGCCATTGGAAAAGCTGCCTGAGCGAGGCCTGCCTGGCGGTGTTCGGGCCGCGCGGCGTGAGGCCTGCGCATTACGGCCGAGGCCGCGATCGAGCCGTGGGCCGCGGCCTGCCTAAAAAACCGCAGGTGCCTGCAAACCGTAAGTCCTTGACTTGCGGGCATGCCGCCATTCCACTTGGCGTCGGACAGGGCCGCAATGCGGATCGCGAGGGGATGACAATGAGCAGGTTTTCGACCGGAGTTTTGACGGCCGTGGTTGCCGCCATGGTGGCTGTCGCGCCCGCGCTGGCGGACAAGAAAACCAATTCGATCCGCTTTGCCTACGATCAGGTGGTGGAAAACGTCGATCCGTTCATGAACAATGTCCGCATCGGGGTCATCATCGGCCAGCAGGTGTGGGACACGCTGATCTACCGCGACCCGAAAACCTCCGAATACAAGGGGCAACTCGCGACCGCGTGGAAGTGGCTCGACGACAAGACCCTCGAACTGGACCTGCGCAAGGGCGTCAAGTTCCACAATGGCGCGGAATTCAGCGCCGATGATGTGGTCTACACGCTGAATTTCGTGGCGAGTCCGGACAGCAAGGTCATTACCCGCCAGAACGTGGCCTGGATCGACCGCGCCGAGAAGATCGACGCCTACAAGGTGCGCATCATCTGCAAGGAGCCGTTTCCGGCGGCGATCGAATATCTTGCCGGACCTGTCGTGATTCATCCGCATGAATATTACGCCAAGGTCGGCCCGCAGGGGATGAACGAAAAGCCGGTCGGATCCGGCCCGTATCGCATCAGCGAGCATTCGGTCGGCAAATTCGTGCGCATGGAGCGCAATCCGGATTATTTCAAGGATTCGCCAAAGCCGCAGCCGAAAGTCGACAAGGTCGAGATCCGCTTTATCCCGGACCGCCAGACCCAGGTCGCCGAAATGATGGCCGGCGGCGCCGACATGATCATGAACGTCGCGCTAGATCAGGCGACACAGATGAAGGATGTTCCGACCCTGCAAGTCGTGTCCGGCGAGACCATGCGGATCGCGTTCCTGCATCTCGACACCCGCGAAACGACCACCGCGCCGCCGCTGCGCGATCTCAAAGTGCGCCAGGCCATCATGCATGCGATCGATCGCGCAAGCATGGTCAAGCAGATCGTCGGCCAGGGCGCGCGCGTCCTCAACACACTTTGTTTCCCGCCGCAGTTCGGGTGCAGCGACGAGGGGGCACCCCGCTATGCCTATGACCCGGCGAAGGCCAAGCAGTTGCTCGCCGAAGCCGGCTTCAAGGATGGATTCGACATCGATCTGTACGCCTACCGGGAGCGCAACCAGACCGAGGCGATGATCGGATATCTGCGCGCCGTCGGCATCAGGGCGAACCTGCGCTTCATGCAATACGCGGCGATGCGCGAGGCCAATCGTGCCGGCAAGGCGGCGATGCTGCACCAGACCTGGGGTTCGTTCTCAGTCAACGACGTGTCGGCGTCGACGCCGGTCTACTATAAGTTCGGCCCGGACGATGTGTCGCGCGATCCGGAAGTGCGCGATTTCCTGCAGCGCGGGGACTCCCAGGTCGATCCGGCCGTGCGCAAGGATGCCTATCGGAAGGCGCTCGCGCTGATCGCGGAGCGGGCCTATTCGCTGCCGCTCTATTCGCTGACGACCTATTACGTGGCCAACAAGGACCTCGCCTTCATCGCCTATCCGGACGAGATCCCGCGCTTCTGGGAAATGTCATACAAGTGAGGGGCAGCGCGCACCACCCCGCACACCCGGAAATCAGATGCTGATCTACGCCCTGAAGCGCCTTGGACTTGCCGTCCTCGTCGCGGTGGTCGTCTCCGCGCTCGCCTTCCTGCTGCTGCGGGCGTCCGGCGACGTCGCGATCGCGCTCGCCGGGGAAGGCGCGCGCAACGAGGACATCGAGAACATCAGGCGCATTTACGGGCTCGATCGGCCGCTCGTCGTGCAATATCTCGACTGGGCCGCCAAGATGGCACGCGGCGATTTCGGCACGTCGCTGTTCTTCAAGACCGACGTCCACGCACTCGTGCTCGAGAAACTGCCGACCACGGCGCTGCTGGCGCTGTTCTCGCTCATCTTCGCACTTGCGGTGTCGCTGCCGCTCGGGATTCTGGCGGCGCTTTATCCTAACAGCTGGATCGATCGCCTCTGCCTTGCGCTGGCGGTGATCGGGCAGGCGCTGCCGAGTTTCTTTTTCGCCCTGATTCTGATGATCGTGTTTGCCGTGATGCTCCGCTGGCTTCCGGTCTCGGGCAGCGACAGCTGGGCCCATTTCGTGCTGCCGACCGTCGTGCTCGGCTATTATATCGCTCCCGCCATCATGCGGCTGGTGCGTGCCGGGATGATCGAGGTGCTGGCCTCGGATTATGTCCGCACCGCACGCGCCAAGGGGCTGTCTTCGAGATCCGTGGTGCTCAAGCACGCGTTGCGCAATGCGCTGGTTCCCGTGGTGGCGCTCTCGGCGGTGCAACTCGGTTTCCTGCTCGGCGGTTCGGTCGTGATCGAGACCGTTTTTGCCCTCGATGGCCTCGGCTATCTCGCCTATCAGTCGATTACCCACAAGGATCTTCCGGTCACGCAGGCCATCGTGACGCTGCTCTCCCTGATCTATGTCGGCCTCACTCTTGCCGCTGATCTTGCCAATGCCTGGCTCGATCCGCGCATCCGCGTCGGGGGTGGATCATGACCGACGTCGCCGCGATTCCCGTCCTCGACCTGACGACGGCGTCATCGGGCGCCTTGTTGCGGCGCCGAATCATGGCGCATCGCGGCCTGCTGATCGGCTCCGGCCTGCTGACGCTCATCATCCTCGTGGCGCTGTTCGCCCCGTTGATCGCCCCGCATGATCCTTACGCGCAGGACCTGTCCCGCCGCATGATTCCGCCGATCTGGTACGCGAAGGGCAACTGGGCCCATCTGCTCGGCACCGACAATCTCGGCCGCGACTATCTCTCGCGCGTGCTGTATGGCGCGCAGATATCGCTTCTGATCGGCTTGTCCGTGATGGTGATCTCCGGGCTGATCGGCACCGCGCTCGGCCTTGCCGCCGGCTTCTTCGGCGGCCGCGTCGACATGATCGTGACCTTCATCATCACGGTGCGGCTGGCGCTTCCGCTCATTCTGGTGGCGCTCGCGGTCGTTGCCACGGTCGGCGGCTCGCTCTGGGTCGTCATCCTCGTACTCGGCCTGCTGAAATGGGACCGCTTCGCCGTCGTTATGAGGGCGGCGACGCAGCAGGTCCGGGTACTCGATTATGTGGCGGCGGCGGAAGCCGCCGGCGCGTCGACCCTGCGCGTGATTGTCGGCGAGGTGCTGCCGAATTTGCTGCCCCAGCTCGTCGTCGTGGCGACCGTGGAAGCCGCCAGCGCAATCCTGCTCGAAGCCGCGCTCTCCTTCCTCGGTCTCGGAGTACAGCCGCCGCTGCCGTCCTGGGGGCTGATGATCGCCGAGGCCAAGACCTACATGTTCTTCTCGTTCTGGCTGATCGCCATTCCCGGCACCGCGCTGGCGGTTCTGGTCTTCGCAGTGAACATGGTCGGCGACGGTATTCGTGACGTCTCGGCGCCTGGGGGGAGGGGTTAAGTGGCGGCTCTGCTCGAGATCGAGGGTCTGACGGTCGACATCGCGACGGCGCGCGGAACGCTGCATGCGGTGCGCGATGTGTCGTTCTCCCTGCACAGCGGCGAAACGCTGTGCTTGGTTGGCGAATCCGGCTGCGGCAAATCGATGACGGCGCTCGCTTTGATGGGACTGTTGCCGCGCGCGGCAAAACGAAGCGCGCGCCGCATGCTGTTCGAGGGGCATGACATCGCCGCCCTTTCGGAGGGCCGGCTCGCCGAGTTGCGCGGGGCGCGCATGGCCATGGTGTTCCAGGAGCCGATGACGGCGCTGAATCCGGCCTACACGATCGGCGATCAACTCACCGAGGTACATCGCCGCCACAAGGGCTCGACGATGGCGGTGGCGCGTGAGCGCGCTGTCGCGCTGCTCGAAATGGTCGGCATCACCAATGCCGCCGCCCGGCTCGGACAATATCCGCACCAGCTTTCCGGCGGCCTGCGCCAGCGCATCATGATCGCGATGGCGCTGATGTGCGGACCATCGCTGCTGATTGCCGACGAGCCGACCACCGCGCTCGACGTCACCATCCAGGCGCAAATCCTGCGATTGCTGGTCGAGTTGCAGCAGGATCTCGGCATCGCCATCGTGCTGATCACCCATGATCTCGGCGTCGTCGCGCGGGTCGCGCATCGGGTTGCCGTGATGTATGCGGGGGAAATCGTCGAGGCGGCCAGTGCCGCCGATCTGTTCGCAGCGCCGCGTCATCCCTACACACGCGGGTTGATGGCTTCCATTCCGGTGCCCGGTGCAACCAGGCCGGGCGCCCGGCTCGGCGTCATTCGCGGCATCGTGCCGTCGCTGATCGGCGACGTGGCAGGCTGTGCGTTTCGCGACCGCTGCGATTTCGCGCAGCCGGTGTGCGCCCGGACCGTTCCGGTCCGCTCCGGTGGCGGACATGACTGGCGCTGTATCCTCGGCGAAGCGGTGGCCGCATGAGCGCGTTGCTCGAAGCCTCCGGTGTGTCGCGGAATTTTTCGGTCGGGCGCGGGCTGTTCGCCGCCAGCCAGACGCTGCGCGCCGTCGTCGATGTCAATCTTGCGGTCGAGAAGGGCGAAGTGCTCGGAATCGTGGGCGAATCCGGTTCCGGCAAGTCCACGCTCGCCAAAATGCTGCTCGGGATCCTCAAGCCCAATGTGGGCGTGATCCGGTTCGGCGGCGCTGACGTCGCCTCGATCGGACGCCGGGCGCTTGCCCGTCATATCCAGCCGGTGTTCCAGGACCCCTATTCGTCGCTCAATCCGCGCCGCACGGTGGCGTCGATCGTCGCATTGCCACTGGCGGTGCAGGGCATCGGCACGGCGAGGGAACGCCGAGTGCGGTCCATTGCGATGCTGGATCGCGTCGGTCTGGCGCTACGCCATGCCGACGTCTATCCGAACGAGCTTTCGGGCGGCCAGCGCCAGCGCGTCGCGATCGCCCGTGCGCTGGTGGTCGAACCCGAAATCGTGCTGCTCGACGAGCCGACCTCCGCGCTCGATGTCTCGGTGCAGTCGCAAATTCTCAATCTCCTGCTCGACCTGCGCCGCGATTTTGGGCTGACCTACATCTTCATCAGTCATAATCTGGCTGTCATCGAGCATGTCGCGACCAGCGTCGCCGTTATGTATCTCGGACGCATCGTCGAGACCGCCCGCCGCGAAGACCTGTTCCGCGCGCCGCGCCACCCCTACACGCGGGCGCTGCTCGCTTCGGTGCTGACGCCCGAGCCCGGGCTCGGCGTTCCCGATGTCGGCCTCGGCCTGAGTTTTCCCGATCCGTTGTCGCCGCCGCCGGGATGCGTCTTCCATCCGCGGTGTCCGGATGCTGGTCCGCGCTGCCGGATCGAGCCGCCGCGCGTGGTGCGTGACGGGCAGGGGCTCGTTGCATGCCATTTGCACGATGGCGGCACCCGACTGGCGGCCGCATGAAGTCGACCCGGCAAAAGGATGCTCCCAAGCGGAACTCAGGAGCACACGAAGGTTGGCGGCTATGTCCGGGGAAGTGGACGACCGCAAACTCCAGGAAACAGATTCCCGGGGCGGCGGCGTTGCGATGGATCAAGCTGCGGGCCAAAATCTGGCAGGCGATTCGAATCTGCGTCCCGGGCTCGACGCAAACTTCTCGCGCGGACCGCCCGATTCAGTGCGAGAACAGTGTGGGGACAGTGATGGTCTCGAACATGCCGCGCGTCACTCCGCCCAGGATGAATTCCCGGAGCCTGGAATGGCCGTAGCCGCCCATCACGATCAGATCACTGTCGTTGTCGGCGGCCAGCGACAGGATTGCGTTGTGAATGTTTGAGGTGTCGGCCGTCAGCCGGTGAGGGGTTGCGGGCAGATTGCGCCGGGCGAGATGGGCGATCAGGGCCGACAGCGATGCTGCGCCGGCATCGTCTTCGTCCTCGTTGATGGCCACGACGTCGATGGCCTTTGCCTTGCGAAGGAAGGGGGCTGCGTTGTGGACGGCCCGCGCCGCCGGCAATTTGCCGTCCCAGCCGATCAGTACCCGATCCGAGCGGAAGGTGCCGCGGTTAATGTAGGGAATCATCAGCATCGGCCGCCCCGAGCCGAATAGCACGGCCTCGGACAGGAAATCGGTCTGGCTCGGGTTGGCGCTGTCGGGTTGAGCGACGACGTTCAGATCGTAGAGCCGCGACATCTGCGTCACGGTGTGGGTCGCGGCATAGGAAACGTTGAAGGTGCTCCTGGCATCGTGTGGGATATTCAGGCGCGTTGTCGCGGTCTCGAACTGCGCGAGCACGGCCGCGGCCTGTTCCTGGCCGCTGTCGTATTGAGCGGCCATGACGACGGCCGACGCCTCGAAGGCGATCATGGGATTGACCGCCTGATAGGCGCAGGCGATGCCATCGAGGTGAGCCTCGAACAATCCGGCAACCGCAGCAGCGCAATCGATCAGCGGGCCGGCAGGCCGGTCGACGGGAAGGAAAACAGCGATATCGTTCAGCATGATGGAACGCCCTCGGTTGCGGAACTCAATTATGCCCGCATCCAACTCCAGCGTTTTTGATCTATCTCATGCCTTCCAAAGCCGATTCAAAAAAAACAGGCGCGCCGGCTGACCGGCGCACCTAATGTCTCGTTGCAGGCGTAACGGATACGCCGGTTTAAGCGGCTATCAGTACGGGCAGACCACGCGGCCCCAGCGACGGCTGTAATAGCAACCACCGCCGCGTACAACCGGTGCAACATAGACGCCGCCAAAGCCGTAACCGCGCCCGTAACCTCTGCCTCGATGATGATGGCCTCTGCCACGATGATGGCCGCGGCCACGATGATGATGGCCACGACCGCGACCGCGGGCCTCAGCGGACGATGTCGATGCGGCCAGGAAAAGACCAGACGTACCGACGACGCTGACCATGTAAACGAAGACCAGAGCCATCGCTGCGAGGAAGCGCGAAAGGATATTGTAGCGTTTAGCCATTTAGGATCTCCCGGGTCATTCCAATCACCGTGAACTTCAGCCCTCTAAATTCAGAAGGCCTGCTTTGCGTTCCGGTACGGGCTCCAAGAACAATTACAAAATGTTTTTCGTGTGGCCTTCAAGGATGCTATGGGCAAGCGTATGCGAGGTCAAGTTACACTGTCCTGTCGGCGCAAGATGAACAAACGTTCAACATCGGACCGCCTTTCAACGATATGGTGCATTGCGCAATCGATCCGTCCTGAGCGCGCAGCACCCGTTCTGCCCAACGGCCACCCATTCTGCCGAAATATGGTGCGGCAGGACCAGCAATAGCCATCGCATCCCGACATTGATCCCGGATCTCGATTCAATCCCACATCCATTTCATTCCCAAAGAGTGCCGATGCCCAAACAACACACCTACGTTCTCGGCCTGAATACCTACGACCATGATGTGAGTGCCTGCCTGCTGCGCGACGGCGTCATCGCGTTCGCGATCGCCAAGGAGCGAATCACGCGTGACAAGCACGCCTCCGGTTTCTACAGCGAGGTGATCGACTATTGCCTGGATGCCGAAGGCATCACGCTTGATAACGTCGATCTGATCGTTCGCAATTGTTACATTCTTCCGGTTCCGGAAATGGAAGAACGGCTGGTCTACCAGGACATGCCGGGCTTCCTCCCCGAGCATGAGCGGCCCGACGCGACCCAACATCCGCTGTATCTGTCGCAGTCCGACAAGGTGGTGTCGATCTCCCATCATCTGGCGCATGCCTACAGCGCGTTCGCCGTCTCGCCGTTCGAAGAAGGCGTGGTGATGATCGTCGACGGCGTCGGCAGCTATCGATCCGACGTCATGGAATCCTATCCGGCAAGCGACACCGCCACGCCGCTCGCGCGGGAGTCGGAGAGCTATTATAAATTCGCCGGCACCAGGCTCGAATGCCTGAAAAAGGTCTGGATGGAGCCCGACCGCGGTTTCCTGAGCGACGAATTTTACAACATGCCGGGCCTCGGCGCGCTCTATAGCCGGGCCTCGTCCTATATCTTCGGCGACTGGAACAAATGCGGCGAGTTGATGGGGCTGGCGCCCTACGGCAGGAAGGAGCAGGTCAGGCACCTGCTCGAACTCACCGACGGCACCTTGCACGTCCGGCACTGGACCACGGAGTTCAAGCAGCCCTACATCATGGGCAGCGGTGAGAAATGGGAAACCAGCCCGTCGATGCGGCATTGGGAGGATCTCGCCTGGCGGGTGCAGGACGATACCGAAAACGTGCTGCTGGCCCGCGCCCGCTGGTTGCGCGAAACAACCGGTGCCAAAAATCTCACCATCGCCGGCGGCGTCGCGCTGAACTGCGTGGCCAATGGCCGGGTGGCGCGGGAGGCGGGCTTTGAAAACGTCTGGATCCAGCCGGCGGCCGGCGACGACGGCATCGCGATCGGCTGCGCCTATTACGGCTACCTGGAAATCCTGAAGCAGCGCCGCTCGTTCGTGATGGGCCATTCCTATGTCGGCAAGGTCTATCCCGATCAGGATATCGAAAAGGCCTCGCAGAAATTTCTGGTCCGCATCCAGACCACCGCCGTGCGCAGCAACGATATCTGCCGCGACACCGCGAAACTGCTCGCCGATCAGAAGGTGATCGGGTGGTTTCAGGGCGGTTCCGAGTTCGGGCCGCGCGCGCTCGGCAACCGCAGCCTGCTGGCCGACCCGCGTAAGCCCGAGATGAAGGATATCCTCAACAGCCGCGTCAAGCACCGCCAGCCGTTCCGTCCGTTCGCGCCGATCGTACTGGCCGAACGGGTCAGGGAGATATTCGAAGGCGACGAAGACTCGCCGTTCATGCTGATCGCCAAGACCGTCCGCCCCGAATGGCGCGACCGCATTCCGGCGATCGTTCATGTCGACGGCACGGCGCGGGTTCAAACTGTCCGTGAGCAAACCAATCCGGTGCTCTACCGCCTTCTGAAAGAGTTCGAGGCGCTGACCGGCGTTCCCGTGCTGATCAATACGTCCTTCAACGTCAAGGGCGAGCCGATCGTCGAGACGCCACGCGACGCCATGATCTGCTTCCTGACGACGGGGATCGACCATCTGGTGCTGCACGACACGCTGGTGTCGAAGAACGCGCTGCACCGGGTGGTCGGGCCGCTGGTCGAAATTTACGCCGACGTCGCCAACATGGTGGCGTCGGGTACACGGCCGGGCTGACCGGCCGGTCGGCTCGACCGCGAGCAGGCTGAGGCCGAAAGCCCCTGGATATCAGGGGGCTTTGGCTACCGCGGGCTTGGGCAGCGGCTTGTCCTGCCGCTTCGACCAGGAGATGTAGTAGGCGACCAGCGTCATGACCGCGATGCCGGACACGCTGACGAAGAGTTGCGCGAGCAGCGAGCCAGAGCTCATGATGAGCAGGAAATGCCCGACAAAGGACAGGAAGACGCCGACGCAAAACACCGCCAGCGATTGCTGGCCGCAGACCACGAGGGGATCGAACACCCTCCATTCCAGGCCCGGCCATTCCTTTGGCACGAAGCGCACGACCATGATCGCGACCACCACGAAATGCACGAAGCGGTAGGGCGCCAGGAAGGTCTTGTCGTTGTGCTTGAAGATCTCATAGAGCCAGTGCGGGAATAACGCACCGAAATCCGGGAACCTGGCGGCCATGGTCATGAGCAGCGCAAAAACGAGATAGACGATGCACAGATAAAGCGTGACGGGGTGATCGACGATCCATCGCGCCCGCTTGGCGCCGCCGAGCGCGCACCATGAGCCGAACACGAACAGCACCTGCCAGCAGTACGGATTGAAATACCATGCGCCGCCAGGATAGGCCGTCAGGTTCCAGCCGAATTGCCGGGAGAGCAGCCACAGCGCGACCGAAGCCAGCATGGTCAAATCGGGCTGGCGCAGCATCAGCCACAGCACCGGCGGAAACAGTCCCATCAGCACGATGTAAAGTGGAAGCACGTCCAGATTGACCGGCTTGAACTTTAGCAGCAGGCCCTGTCGCAGGGTTTCGATCGCCTGGTCGCCGGCGAGGCCGGCCAGGTTGAACTCGTTGATGATCTCCGGATCGCTGAAACGCAGCGCGACATAGCCGATCGCGACGATATAGATGACGAACAGGATGATGTGGGCGACGTAGAGCTGCCAGACGCGCTTGGTGAGGCGGGTAGCGCCGACGATAAAGCCACGCTCCAGCATCATCCGGGCGTATACGAACGACGCGGTGTATCCTGAAATGAAGACGAACAGGTCCGCGGCATCGCTGAAGCCGTAATTCCGCGTGGTGATCCAGTTCACAACATTGTCGGGGATGTGATCGAGGTAGATCGCCCAGTTCGCGACGCCGCGAAACAGATCGAGCCGGAGGTCGCGTCCCTTTTCGGGCAGTACTGCGTTGATTTTCATGGGTGCCGTTTCGAAGTGATGCTTTCGACGATATCGGGGCCGCAGGCGAGGGGGGCCTCAGCCGTGCGGCCGGCCAAGATTGTCACAGCGCAGCATAATGACTATACCGGTGGCAGGAAATGGTACATCCGGGGCCGGGAATCACCGATCAAATTTCCGAAAGGTGTTTCTATACTATCCCGGCCGCTTCCACCACGCGCTTCCATGCCGCAGATCTCACGGGGCCCTGACATTCATGACAGCACGCATCTTCAAGCCCGCCAAAAACGCGATGCAAGCGGGGACCGCCAAGACCAGGGACTGGCAGCTGGATTATGAGCCGGAACAGCCGCGGGCGATCGAGCCCTTGATGGGCTGGACCTCATCCGGCGACATGAAGCAGCAGCTCACCATCCGCTTCGATACCAAAGAGGACGCAGTCGCCTATTGCGAGCGCGAGGGCGTCCCCTACCAGGTGATCGAGCCGAAGGAGCCGGCTCGCCGGCAGGCCGCCTATGCCGACAATTTCGCCTTCCGGCGCGGCGAACCCTGGACCCACTAGGTTTGGATCCACCAAGCTTGGACCTGCCACGGAGCGGGGTCGCGTGGCGAGGCCGAGAAATTGCCGCGGGGAATGTCGGGAAAAAGACATTTCAGCGAGGCATTTTGACCTAATAGCGCTAATGTCGACGCCAGGTTTCCTCCGGGACAAGGCCGCTTCGTCCAGTCGAGGTTGCGCCCGGCGACGGCCAAATGACATCTTGACGCAAGCCCGATGCCGGATTGCGGCGCACCCTAACTGCGGAAACCCATGCCGCTTCATTCCACTGTAGACACCACGTCCCAAGATTTTGCCCGTAATGCCGAGGCGATGCGTGCGCTGGTCGCCGAGCTGCGCGCGAAACTCGACCAGGTGGCGGGCGGCGGCGGCAAAGTCTCGCGCGCCCGCCATACCGCGCGCGGCAAGATGCTGGCTCGCGAGCGTGTCGATCTCCTGATCGATCCCGGCACGGCGTTTCTCGAACTATCGCCGCTGGCGGCTCATGGCCTCTATGGCGGGGACGTGCATTCGGCCAGCGTCATCACGGGGGTAGGGCGGATCTCCGGGCGCGAATGCGTCGTCGTCGCCAACGATGCCACCATCAAGGGCGGCACCTATTATCCGATGACGGTGAAGAAGCATCTGCGCGCCCAGGATATCGCGCGGCAGAACAATCTGCCCTGCGTCTATATGGTCGATTCCGGCGGCGCCTTCCTGCCGATGCAGGACGAGATTTTCCCCGACGAACGGCATTTCGGCCGCATCTTTTACAACCAGGCGCAGATGTCGGCGCAGGGCATCCCGCAGATCGCCATCGTGATGGGCTCCTGCACCGCCGGTGGCGCCTACGTCCCGGCCATGTCGGACGAGAGCATCATCGTGCGCAACCAGGGCACGATCTTTCTCGGCGGGCCGCCGCTGGTGAAGGCCGCGACCGGCGAGGTGGTGACGGCGGAAGAACTTGGCGGCGCCGACGTGCATTCACGGCAATCCGGCGTCACCGATCACTATGCGCAGAACGACAGCCACGCCATCGGCATTGCCCGGCGCATCGTCGCCACGCTGAAGCCGCCCAGCCGCGCCAGCCTGAACATGCGCGAGCCGCGCGAACCGCTGTTTGCGCCGCAGGAAATCTATGGCGTGGTTTCCGCCGATGGCCGCAAGCCGTTCGACGTGCATGACATCATCGCCCGCCTGGTCGACGGCTCGGAATTCGACGAGTTCAAGAAGCTGTACGGCCAGACCCTGATTTGCGGCTTCGCCCATATCTGGGGCCATCCGGTCGGCATCATCGCCAACAACGGCATCCTGTTCAGCGAGAGCTCGCTGAAGGGCGCGCATTTCATCGAGCTGTGCTGCCAGCGCAATATTCCGCTGGTGTTCCTGCAGAACATCACCGGCTTCATGGTCGGCAAGAAATACGAGGCCGGCGGCATCGCCCGCGACGGCGCCAAGCTGGTGACCGCGGTGGCCACCGCCGGCGTGCCGAAATTCACCGTGGTGATCGGCGGCTCCTACGGCGCCGGCAATTACGGGATGTGCGGCCGCGCCTACAGCCCGCGTTTCCTCTGGATGTGGCCGAATGCCCGTATCTCCGTGATGGGCGGCGAACAGGCTTCCATGGTGCTGGCCCAGGTCCGGCGCGACGGCATCGAGGCCAAGGGCGAGGCATGGTCGGCCGAAGAAGACGACAAGTTTCGTGCGCCGATTCGCGCCCAGTATGAGAGCCAGGGCAGCCCCTATTACGCGACCGCGCGGCTGTGGGATGACGGTGTGATCGATCCCGCCGATACCAGGCTGGTGCTCGGCCTCGGACTGTCGGCGTCGGTCAACGCGCCGATCGAGCCGACTCGTTTCGGCCTGTTCAGGATGTGATGATGAAAGGCCAACCCCAGTACCGGCGATTTCGTACCCTCCTGATCGCCAACCGTGGCGAGATCGCTTGCCGCGTGATCCGTACCGCAAGAGCCATGGGCCTGCGCACGGTCGCGGTGTATTCCGAGGCCGACGCCGACGCCATGCATGTCGCTATGGCGGATGAGGCCGTGCTGCTCGGCCCGGCGCGGGCGCGCGACAGCTATCTCAGCATCGAGCGCGTGATCGAAGTGGCGCGGAAGACCGGCGCCGAGGCGGTGCATCCCGGCTACGGGTTCCTGTCGGAGAATGCGGAGTTCGCCGAGGCCTGCGCGAAGGCGGGGCTGGTGTTCGTCGGCCCAACCGCCGCGATGATGACGGCGATGGGCTCCAAATCCGGCTCCAAGGCCCTTATGGAGAAAGCCGGCGTGCCGCTGGTACCCGGCTATCACGGGGAGGCCCAGGACGACGGGATCCTGGCCGCGGCGGCCGACAAGGCCGGCTACCCCGTGCTGGTCAAGGCTTCCGCCGGCGGCGGTGGCCGCGGCATGCGGGTGGTGCGGGCGGCCGGCGAGCTTGCCGCTGCGCTCGTCAGCGCCAGGCGCGAGGCCAAGGCCGCGTTCGGCGACGACCGCATGCTGATCGAGAAATTCGTCCAGAACCCGCGCCACATCGAGGTGCAGATCATCGGCGACAGCCACGGCAATCTGCTGTCGCTGTTCGAGCGCGAATGCACGCTGCAGCGCCGGCATCAGAAAGTGATCGAGGAGGCGCCGTCACCAACGCTGGACCCCGCCCAACGGGAGGCGGTCTGTGCCGCTGCGCGCAAGGCGGCGTCCGCGGTCAATTATGTCGGCGCCGGCACCATCGAATTCGTGTCCAACGGCAAGGACGTGTTCTTCATCGAGATGAACACGCGGCTGCAGGTCGAGCATCCCGTGACCGAACTGATCACCGGCATCGATCTGGTGGAATGGCAGTTGCGGGTCGCGTTCGGCGAAAAGCTGCCGCTGGCGCAGGACGAGATCAAACTGAACGGCCACGCCATCGAGGCGCGGGTCTATGCGGAAAATCCGCAGAAGAACTTCATGCCGTCGGTTGGGCGGATCAAGACCTGGCGCACGCCAGACGCCGTTGACGGCCTGCGCATCGACGCCGGCTATCGCAGCGGCGATGCGGTGTCACCGTATTACGACGCCATGCTCGCGAAAGTGATCGCATGGGCGCCGACCCGGCAGGCCGCGATCGACCGGCTCAACCGCGGGCTGGAAGAAACCGACGTTCGCGGCATCATCACCAACATTCCGTTCCTGTCGGCGCTGGTGACGCATCCGCAAGTGCGGGCCAACACCATCGACACCGGGTTTATTGAACGCGAATTGAAGGGCCTGACCGAGCAATCGGCCGCTTGGGGCGATCTCGAGCTCTGCGCGGCGGTGGCGGCGATCGTGTCTGGGGAACGCAAGGCCGCAGCCAGGGAGGCGCATTCGCCATGGCAGAACTTTGGCTGGCAGCCGGTCGGCCAGCGCCAACGTGTGTTTACGTTGCGCCAGGGACAGGGCGCCGAGCAGAAGGTCACCCTGAATTACGGCAATGGCCCGCTGACGATCGCCATCGGCGAACGCCAATTCGCATTCGCGACTTCCGCGGCCGATGACGGCGGTTTTGATCTCAC
>JBKJUA010000371.1:0-2976 GCA_046590305.1 Bradyrhizobium sp. | reverse complement strand
GCGCCGGCGCTGAAGGAGGCGCGCAGCCTGCTCGGCGAACTCGGCGCGCTCGATTCCGATGGCCGGATCACTGCGGAAGGCAAGAGCCTGCGCGAACTGGCGCTGCCGCCGCGGTTGGCGCGGATGATCGTGGATTCGCACCGCCTCGGCGCGGGCGAAGAAGCCGCCGACATCGCCGCCGTGCTGACCGAGCGCGGCCTCGGCGGCGACAGCGTCGATCTCGATTTCAGGCTCGATCAGTTCCGCCGCGACCGCTCGCAGCGGTCGAGCAGCGCGCGCAGTCTGGCGCAGCGCTGGGCGTCGCAGGTCGCGGCCACCGAGGGCGCCCCCGCCGAGGACATTTCGCCCCCGACCGGCGTGATGCTCGCGCTTGCCTTCCCCGATCGTGTCGCGCGCAACCGCGGCAATGGCAGTTTTGTGCTCGCAAATGGCCGCGGCGCCGCGGTCGATCAGACCTCGGCACTGGCGCGCGCGCCCTATATCGCGGTCGCCGAACTCACCGGCACGGCAGCCAACGGCCGCATCCTGCTGGCGGCGCCGATCCTGCAATCCGACATCGAGCGGCACTTCGCCGACCAGATCGAAAGTGCGGACGAGATTTCGTTCGATCGCGGCGCGATGGCGTTGCGGGCGCGGCGCAGGAAGACCCTGCATGCGATCACGCTGTCGGAAGCGCCGATGGCGCTAAAGCCGTCGGCGGAAACCGCGCTCGTGCTGGCCGACGGGCTGGTCGCCGCCGGCCTCGACAGGCTGCCCTGGTCGAAGCCGGCCAAGCAATGGCGCGACCGCGTGATGTTCCTGCGCAAGGCCGAAGGCGAAAGCTGGCCTGACCTGTCCGATGATGCGCTGGCGCACCAGCGCGAGGCGTGGCTGGTGCCGGCAATGTACGACAAGGCGGCGCTCAAGGACATTTCCGCGGGCGATCTGTCGGATGCGCTGATGACGCTGCTGCCCTGGGAATTGCGCGCACGACTGGAGCGCGAGGCGCCGACCCATTTCGAGGCGCCGACCGGCACCCAACTGGCGATCGATTACGAGGCCGAGCAGGGACCGACGATTGCGGTCCGTCTGCAGGAGTTGTTCGGGCTCAACACCCATCCGTCGATCGCCAAGGGCGCGGTGCCGCTGGTGCTGGAATTGTTGTCGCCAGCCCACCGCCCGGTGCAGGTGACCCGCGATTTGCCGGGGTTCTGGCGCGGCAGCTATGCGGCCGTGCGTTCCGACCTGCGCGGGCGTTACCCGCGGCATCCCTGGCCCGAAGATCCCGCCAGTGCCGCGCCGACAAAGCGGGTGAAGCCGCGGGGGACGTGACAAGACGGCGTCCTCCCCGTTAACCCTTCACTCATCCTTTTAGCCAAAATGGCAGTCTCCGTCGCTCCAGCTCAGTCGTGGTTCGACGGCTTATGTGGTGAGATCGCGGGTCTTTCAGCGAGTGTAGCGTATGCGTAGCATCATGATCATGGCGGCGTTGCTGGTCGGCCTCGGCACCATCATGGCGGAGCTGGCGGACAAGATGACGTCATCGCCGGCGCTCGCCAAAAACGTCTCGCAAAAAGCTCCCGTCGAAGCGCCGGTCCGGACCGGCGGCCGCAGCCTCAGCATTCCGAGCGACGCCCGTGGCCATTTCCTGACCGAAGGCCGGATCGACGGCCAGCGTATTGGCTTCCTGGTCGATACCGGCGCCTCCGTTGTGGCGCTGAACGAAAAATCCGCGGCGCGGTTCGGCTTCCGCCCCAACCGCAGCGACTACACCACGACCGTCTCGACCGCCAACGGCACCATCAAGGCGGCGCGCACCCGGCTCGCCATGGTCGAACTCGACGGCATCGTGGTGCGCGACGTCGATGCCATGGTGCTGCCCGATGAGGCCTTGTCGGAAAATCTGCTCGGCCTCTCGTTCCTGTCGAAGCTAAAGCGGTTTGAGTATTCGGGCGGCAGGCTGGTGCTTGAGCAATAGGCACAATTCTCTGCCAATCCGCCGCATTTAATCGCCACAAATCACTGTCCTGCCTTCCGCTGTGCCCGTGCATTCGCTATGGCTGCGGTGCCCTGTTTTTTGCGTTTTCATCACGAGGCCTGAATGTTTCCGAAGCCGAAACCTGCGCTGGTACCGAATACCTATGCCTATGAATCCGAGCCGATGGTGAAGGCGACCGGCTTTCGCGAGTATGACGCCCGCTGGCTGTTTGGCCAGGAAATCAACCTGATGGGCATCCAGGCCCTGGGCATGGGGCTCGGCGCGCTGATCGCGGAGCTTGGCGTCAAGCAGGAAGTGGTGACCGGGCACGATTTCCGCGGCTATTCGGCCTCGATCAAATATGCCCTGATTTCGGGGCTGTTGGCCTCCGGCTGCAAGGTTCACGACATCGGGCTGTGCATGACGCCGATGGCCTATTTCGCGCAGTTCGATCTCGACGTGCCCTGTGTCGCAATGGTGACGGCGTCGCATAACGACAATGGCTGGACCGGCGTCAAGATGGGCGCCAACCGCCCGCTGACCTTCGGGCCGGTCGAGATGACCCGGCTGAAAGAGATCGTGCTCAACGCCGAATTCAGCAACAAGGTCGGCGGCTCCTATCAGTTTCACGAAAATTTTCCGGCGCGCTACATCGCCGACGTGACAAAGCGTCCGAAGCTGAAGCGCAAGCTGAAGGTCGTGGTCGCCTGCGGCAACGGCACCGCGGGCGCGTCCGCGCCGCAGGTTCTGGAGGCGATCGGCTGCGAGGTGGTGCGGCTCGATACCGAACTCGATCACACGTTTCCCAAATACAATCCGAATCCGGAGGACATGGAGATGCTCCATGCGATCCGCGATGCGGTGCTGGAGCATAAGGCCGACATCGGGCTGGGCTTCGACGGCGACGGCGATCGCTGCGGCGTGGTCGACAATACCGGCGAGGAAATCTTTGCCGACAAGGTCGGGGTGATGCTGGCGCGGGACATGTCGGCGGTGACAGCGAATGCGCAGTTCGTTGT
>JBKJUA010000206.1:0-4368 GCA_046590305.1 Bradyrhizobium sp. | reverse complement strand
CGGCCGCGCAGCTGATGCAATTGCGCGAGGCCAAAACGTTCGGCGTTCTCGATCACCATGATGGTGGCGGCGGGCACGTCGACGCCGACCTCGACCACGGTGGTGGCGACCAGAAGCCCGATCTCGCCGGCGGCGAACTGCGCCATCACGCGGTCCTTCTCGGAGCCCTTCATCTGGCCATGCACCAGTCCGACGCGGTCGCCGAAGCGTTGCTTCAGGCTCTCGAACCGTTCGGTGGCGTTGGTCAAATGTTCGATGCCCTCGGCTTCGGACTCTTCCACCAGCGGGCAGATCCAGTAGACCAGCTTGCCTTTGTCGAGCGCGCGTCCGACACCGTCCATCACCTCGCCGAGGCGGCTGTTCGGCACCGTGCGGGTATCGATTGGCTGGCGTCCCGCCGGCTTCTCGCGCAATTCCGAAACGTCCATGTCGCCGAAATAGGTCATGACCAGCGTGCGCGGGATCGGCGTCGCGCTCAGTACCAGCACGTCGACGGCTTCGCCCTTGTTGGTCAGCGCCAGCCGTTCACGCACCCCGAAGCGATGCTGCTCGTCGACCACCGCCAGCGCCAGCGCCTTGAACACCACGTCGTCCTGGATCAGCGCGTGGGTGCCGACCAAGAAATCGATCTCGCCGGCGGCGAGCCGCGCCAGCAGTTCGCGCCTCTCCCGGCCCTTTTCGCGACCGGTGAGGATCGCCACCCTCAAGCCGGCGCGTTCGGCCAGCGGCGTGACGGTCTTGATGTGCTGGCGCGCCAGGATTTCGGTCGGCGCCATCAAGGCGGCCTGCTTGCCGACCTCGGTGACAGCGGCGGCCGCCAGCAGCGCCACCACGGTCTTGCCGGAACCGACGTCGCCCTGCAGCAGCCGCAGCATCCGCACCGGCTGGCGCAGATCGTCGGTGATGGAGGCGACCGCTTCGCGTTGGGACGTCGTCAGCGCATAGGGCAGCGCGTCGATGATCCGGCTGCGCAGATGCCCATCGCCGGCGTGGCGGTCGCCGGCCGGGCGGCGCAACTGCGCCCGCACCAGCGCCAACGCCAGCTGGCCGGCCAGCAATTCGTCGAAGGCGAGCCGCGACCAGAACGGGCCGTCAGGCAGGATGTCCGTGAGTTCGACCGGCACATGCACGCGGTTGAGCGCCTCCGCGACAGCGGGAAACTTGCAGCGCCGGATCACTTCGGGGCTGATCCATTCCGGCAGGTCGGGCAATTTCTGCAGCGCCTGCACCATCGCGCGCCGCAGCGAGCCGAGCGCCAGCCCCTCGGTCAGCGGATAGACAGGGTCGATGCCCGACAGTTTTGCAAAACCTTCCTCATCCACCACGCGGTCGGGATGCACGATCTGCGGGATGCCGTCATACATCTGCAAGGTGCCGGAGACGTAGCGCTTGGCGCCGACCGGCAGCAGTTTCTCGACATAGCCGGGCTTGGCCCGGAAGAAGGTCAGCACCACATCGCCGGTGTCGTCGCTGGCATAGACCAGGAACGGCGCGCGCGCGTTGCGCGGCGGCGGCGGACGGTAACGGTCGACGGTCAACTCCAGCGTGACCACGGTTCCCTGCGCGGCGTCGCGGATTTTCGGCCGCGCCCGGCGGTCGATCACGCTGGCCGGCAGATGCAGCAGCAAATCCACCAGCCGCGGCGTCTCATCGCGGCCGAGCAGATAGCGGAACAGTCGGTCCTGCTTCGGCCCGACACCGCCAAGGCTCGTGACCGGCGCAAACAAGGGATTGAGCAGAGCAGGGCGCATCACAGTTTTCCAGCATCCAAAACCCGTCATGCGCGGGCTTGACCCGCGCATCCATCAAGAGACGTTGGATTGCGGGGTCAAGCCCGGCAATGACGACACCAGCGATAATTCACCGGACATTGAGGGCTGACATTCGTCATTCCCATGGCTATATCAACCCCGCCCGGCACGTCCGGGCTTTTGGCGTTCGGATGGGAATCATCAATGACGGGATCGACACGATCGAGCGGCGGCCTGGATGATCGTCGCAAGCGGCTGTTGTTTCGCTGCTGGCATCGCGGCACCCGGGAGATGGACCTCATTCTCGGCCGCTTTGCCGATGCCGAGATCGCGACCCTTGGCGAGGATGAACTGGCCCAGCTCGAGCATTTGATCGAGTTGCCCGACCCCGATCTGTACGCGGCGTTGACCGGCGACAAGGCACTGGCGCCGGAATATGCCAATGCGCTGTTCGACCGCATCAAGGCGCGTGGCGCGGTGGATCACGACGCATGAAATCGGCCACACAATCGCCAGCGAAATTGCTGACGCCCGGCCGGGCGCTTACCTTTGCCAATGTTGCCGAGGGCGCCGAGGGCCTCGTCGTCTCCGACCTCGCGCGCGCGGTGGCGGCGCGGCCGAACCCTCCGGCGGTCAGCCTCGCCGTGGTCTGCCGCGACGGTCCGCGCATGCAGCAACTGGCCCGCGCGCTGGAATTTTTCGCGCCCGATTTGCCGGTCATGCAGTTCCCGGCCTGGGATTGCCAGCCCTATGACCGGGTGTCGCCGCATGGCGGCATTCTGGCGCAACGGTTGACCACGCTGGCGCGGCTATCGCGCCTCGTGGGCAGCGACAAGCCGCTGATCGTGCTGACCACGGTCAACGCCATCGTGCAGCGGGTGCCGGCGCGTGAAACCGTCGCGGCACAGGCGTTGTCGGTGGCGCCCGGTCACGTCGTGCCGATGGCCTCCATCATCTCGTGGCTGGAGCATAATGGCTACAACCGTTCCTCGACGGTGCGCGAACCCGGCGAATATGCCGTGCGCGGCGGCATTTTGGATCTGTTTCCGGCCGGGATCGACCAGCCCGTGCGGTTCGATTTCTTCGGCGACAGCCTGGAATCGATCCGCAGTTTCGATGCGGAAACCCAGCGCACGCTGCTGCCGATGCGGTCGCTCGACCTGGTTCCGATCTCGGAATTTCAACTGGTCACCGAAACCATCCGCCGTTTCCGAATGGGCTATGTCGCGGCGTTCGGCGCGCCCGGTCGTGACGATCTGTTGTACGAAGCCGTCAGCGAGGGCCGCCGCCACCCCGGCATGGAGCATTGGCTGCCGCTGTTCCAGGACCGGATGGACACGCTGTTCGATTATCTCGACGGCGCGCCGGTCGCGATCGAGCCGCAAAGCGAGGACGCCGCGCGTGAGCGCTTCAAGCAGATCGCGGATTATTATGATGCGCGGCGCGAAGCGCTGGAGCATCCCGGCGGCGGCGCGATCTACAAGCCGTTGCCGCCGGACCGGCTGTATCTGACCGAAGACGAATGGGGCAAGCGGCTGGATGAAGCGGCGCTGGCACGGCTGTCGCCGTTCGCCGTTCCCGACGGCAGCGCAGGCACGGTCGATGCCGGCGCCCGGCAGGGCCGCAATTTCGCGCCGGAGCGCGCCGATACCGCCGTCAACGTATTCGAGGCCGTCGTCGCGCATGTGCAGGCGCTGCACGCCCTGCGCAAGAAGGTGGTGATCGCGCTGTGGAGCGAAGGCTCGCGCGACCGCATGGGCAGCATGTTGAAAGACCACAAGCTCGGCCAGCTCACCAGCGTCAACTCCTGGCGCACGGTGCAGGCGACGCCGCGCAACGAGGCCATGCTGGCGGTGGTCGGCATGGAATCCGGTTTCGAGACCGAGCATGTTGCCGTCATCAGCGAGCAGGACATTTTGGGCGACCGGCTGGTGCGGCCGCGCAAGGCCAGCCGCAAGCTGGACAATTTCATCTCCGAGGTCACCAGCCTCAGCACCGGCGATCTCGTAGTTCATGTCGAGCACGGCATCGGGCGCTTCATCGGGTTGCAGACGCTTGAGGTCGGCGGCGCGCCGCATGATTGTCTCGAATTGCATTATGCCGCCGATACAAAACTGTTTCTGCCGGTCGAGAATATCGAACTGTTGTCGCGCTATGGCTCCGACCACGCCAATGTCGAATTGGACCGTCTCGGCGGCAGCGGCTGGCAGGCACGCAAGGCCAAACTCAAGAACCGCATCCGCGAGATCGCCGGCGAACTGATCAAGATCGCCGCCCAGCGGCATTTGCACGAAGCGCCGAAGATGCCGGTGCAGCCGCATCTCTACGACGAATTCTGCGCGCGCTTCCCCTACGAAGAGACCGAAGACCAGCTCGGCGCCATCAATGCCACGCTGAAAGACCTCGAAATCGGCCGGCCGATGGACCGGCTGATCTGCGGCGATGTCGGCTTCGGCAAGACCGAGGTGGCGCTGCGCGCGGCATTCGCGGTCGCGCTCGAGGGCAAGCAGGTCGCCGTGGTGGTGCCGACCACGCTGCTGGCGCGGCAGCACAGCCGAAATTTTACCGAGCGGTTCCGGGGCTTCCCGGTCAATGTCGCGCAGGCCTCGCGGCTGGT
>JBKJUA010000425.1:0-2947 GCA_046590305.1 Bradyrhizobium sp. | reverse complement strand
TTCAGCGGCCAACATCATCGACACCACAGCGCCCTACGAACTGGTGTCGAAAATGCGCGCCAGTTTCTGGGTGATCGCGCCGCTGCTGGCGCGGATGCACGAGGCGAGGGTGTCGTTACCCGGCGGCTGCGCCATCGGGACCCGGCCGGTCGATCTGTTGATCATGGCGCTGGAGAAACTCGGCGCCGAACTGACCATCGACGGCGGCTATGTGATCGCGAAAGCACCCGGCGGCCTCAAGGGCGCCGCGATCGATTTTCCCAAGGTCACCGTAAGCGGCACCCATGTCGCACTGATGGCGGCGACCCTGGCCAAAGGCACCACCGTGATCACCAATGCCGCCTGCGAGCCGGAAATTCAGGATGTCGCCGATTGCCTCAACAAAATGGGCGCGCGCGTTTCCGGGGCCGGCACGCCGCGCATCGTGATCGAGGGCGTGGCCAAACTGCACGGCGGGCGGCACACCGTGCTGCCGGATCGAATCGAGACCGGCACCTATGCGATGGCGGTGACGATGACCGGCGGCGATGTGCTGCTGGCCGGCGCGCGGCCGGAACTGCTGCAATCGGCGCTCGACGTGCTGACCCAGGCCGGCGCGGTGATCACAGCCGACAACAAAGGCATCCGGGTTATCAGAAACGGCGCCGGCCTCTCGCCGGTGACGGTAACGACCGCGCCGTTTCCGGGCTTTCCCACCGACCTGCAGGCGCAGCTGATGGCGCTGATGGCCTGCGCCGGCGGCGCCTCGCATATCACCGAGACGATTTTCGAGAACCGCTTCATGCATGTACAGGAGCTGGCGCGGTTCGGCGCGCGGATCAGCCTCGACGGCGAAACCGCCACTATTGACGGCATCGCCAGGCTGCGCGGCGCGCCGGTGATGGCCACCGACCTGCGTGCTTCGGTGTCGCTTGTGATCGCCGGGCTCGCCGCCGAGGGCGAGACCATGGTCAACCGGGTCTATCATCTCGATCGCGGTTTTGAGCGGCTCGAGGACAAATTGTCGGCCTGCGGCGCCACCATCGAACGTATCAGCGGGTAGGCGCGTATTCCGCAAAAGTGGGCACCGGTTTTGCGAAAAGAATACGCGCGAATGAGGTCATTTGTGACGACTCAGCTTAAATTGATTGCGCTCGACGCCGACGATCTCGCGGTGATCTCGGCGCATGTGCAGGATGCAAGGGTGCAGACCTCCGACATCGTCTGGCGGCAGGGCGAAAAGCGGCTGGTGGTCGGCATGCTCAGGCTGGACTGGGAGCAGACGATGGCGGGGGAAGCCGCGCCGCGGCGGTTGATCGCGGCGCTGCGGTTCGACCGGGTGCTGTCGTGCAAGTCGCGCAATATCGATCTGGACGCGCCGCAAGCTTCGCTCGAACTCGTGGGAATCGAGTTTCATCCCGGCGAAGCCCCCGGCGGCAGCGCGCTGCTGCTGTTCGCCCAGGGCGGGGCGCTGCGGCTCGACGTCGAATGCCTCGAATGCGAGCTGACCGACCTCGGCGACGACGATCTCGGGGCTGGCGAGGACGTCGAGTCAGGATTGGGCGCGTGAATAAATCGTCATTCCGGGGCATCGCGCAGCGATGAACCCGGAATCCCATGATTCCCCGGTGCGCAATTGCGCACCTGAGGTCTGGTGCTGGCGCACCATCCCGGAATGACGAAGAACCACCCCACCAACCGGGCTAAGGGTTGACGGCGGTTTGCCGCCGCGCCATTGAGCAGTAGTCCCTTGGAAAGCCGCCATGCCCGTTCGTCTCGACCACAGCAGCGCCGATTTTGCCCGCCAATTCCAGGGTTTTCTCGGCGCCAAGCGCGAGGTATCGGCCGATATCGAGGCGGCGACCCGCGCCATCGTCGACGACGTCGCCGCGCGTGGCGACGCTGCGCTGATCGAGGCGACACGCAAGTTCGACCGGCTCGAGCTCGATGCCGGCGGCCTCCGGGTGACCTCAGGCGAAATCGACACCGCGGTGAAGGCCTGCGATGCCAAAACCCTTGACGCGCTGGCCTTCGCCCGCGACCGCATCAAGGTGTTTCATGCGCGACAATTGCCGAAGGACGAGTGTTTCACCGATGCGCTCGGCGTCGAGCTCGGCTGGCGCTGGAGCGCGATCGACGCCGTCGGGCTCTACGTGCCGGGCGGCACTGCGGCCTATCCGTCCTCGGTGCTGATGAACGCGGTGCCGGCACGCGTCGCCGGCGTACCGCGCGTGGTGATGGTGGTGCCGTCGCCGGACGGCAAGCTCAACCCGCTGGTGCTGGCGGCCGCCCATCTCGGCGGCGTCTCCGAAATCTACCGCGTCGGCGGCGCGCAGGCGGTGGCGGCACTGGCCTACGGCACCGCCACCATCGCGCCGGTGGCGAAGATCGTCGGCCCCGGCAACGCCTATGTCGCCGCGGCCAAGCGGCAGGTGTTCGGCAAGGTCGGCATCGACATGATCGCCGGCCCGTCGGAAGTCCTGGTCATCGCTGACGACACCGGCAATGCCGGCTGGATCGCGGCCGATCTCTTGGCGCAGGCCGAGCACGACGTCCACGCGCAGTCGATCCTGATCACCGACAGCGCGCGGCTCGCCGGCGAGGTCGAACAGGCGGTGCAATCGCAGCTCGCCACGCTGCCGCGGGCCGATATCGCGCGGGCCTCCTGGGACACGTACGGCGCCATCATCCTGGTGAAGAACCTGGATGAGGCTGTGCCGCTGGCCAATGCCATCGCCGCCGAGCATCTGGAGATCATGACGGCCGATCCGGAGGCGCTGTCGGCGCAAATCCGCAATGCCGGCGCGATCTTTCTCGGGCCCCACACCCCGGAGGCGATCGGCGACTATGTCGGCGGCTCCAACCATGTGCTGCCGACCGCGCGCTCGGCGCGGTTCTCCTCCGGCCTCGGCGTACTTGACTTCATGAAGCGAACGTCGATCCTGAAATGCGGACCGGACCAGCTGCG
>JBKJUA010000388.1:0-4284 GCA_046590305.1 Bradyrhizobium sp. | reverse complement strand
GCGAGCCCGATCGGCAACGCGCCCGCGGCAAGGCTCGCCGCCGCCGGCATCAATTTGCCCCACACCGTGTAGCCGCCTTCGCCGTCGAGCATTTCGCCGGCGCGCAGATGGCGTTTGGCGACCGAGGCGACGTCGCCCTTGAATCCCTGCGGCTGTCCGGTCGGCTCGCCGCGCAGCGCCGCCGACAGGATCGAGATGTTGAGTTCGAGCCCGATCAGATGATACGGCTTGTACATCGCCGCGTAACGCCCGCTGGCATCGGTCTTGAGGCCGTATTGCCTAAAGCAGTCCGCGGCATAGTCGTTCGGTGCTTCCAGCACCACATAGACGCCCCAGCGCAGGTCGCGGAACACCGGCCGGCCGTCGCGCTCCAGCGACGAAACCACTTCCACCACGCCTGATTTCTCCAGCACGCCGCCGGCCTCGCGCGGCCGCATCACATGCGGCAGGTCGTCGACGCCGCAGGGCGGGAACAGCAAGCCGCCGGTGGGCACGTCCAGCCCGGTGGCGTTGGCGATCGCCGCCATCTCAATGGCGGACTTGGTACCGTCCAGAAACGAATTGAACATCTGCGGGTTCATGCCGGCCGACTGCGCCTCGCCCGCGGTCAGTCCGTAATGGCCCCAGACGCCTTCCGGCGTCACGTCGTGATAGGCGGGCAGATATTTCGTCCCTTTGCCGGCGGCGACGACGCGAAAGCCTGTGGCGCGGGCCCAGTCGACCATTTCGGCGGTCAGCGCCGGCTGGTCGCCATAGGCCAGCGAATAGACCACGCCGGCCTTGCGGGCTTCCTCTGATAGCAGCGGCCCCGCCAGCACGTCGGCCTCGACATTGACCATGACGATATGCTTGCCGGCCGCAATCGCGGCGCGGGCATGCCGGATGCCGACGGCGGGATTGCCGGTCGCTTCCACGATGACGTCCATGGCGCCGCCGGCGATGGCGCGCGCGCCGTCGTCAGTGAAGGTGGTGGCCGCGATCCGCGCCTCGTCCCAGCCGACTGTGCGGCAGGCTTCGCGGGCGCGGTCGCGGTCGATATCGATGATCAGCGGTACCTCCAGCCCCGGCGTGTGCGGCACCTGCGCCAGGAACATCGAGCCGAACTTGCCGGCGCCGATCAGCGCAACGCGGACCGGTTTGCCGGCCACAAGGCGGGCTTGGAGAAGGTGATGCAGGTTCATTGAAGTGCGATCCGGTTGGAATGTAACGCAGAGCCGGGACCAATGGTGATGGTGAGTGGGTGATGTGGGCCCCGGCTCAGCAGCGCACCGCAAGGGCGCTGCGCTGCGTCCGGGGCACGAGAGTGGGTGTCTACTCCGCCGCCTGCCGGTGCGCCCGGGCCAGGCGCAGCAGCGCGTCGTCCTCCACGGTCTGGATCGGGGTAAAATCGCGGTGCGCGATGTATTCCGGCCGCGTCGGGGTGCGGATGTAGTTCGAAACCGCGTTCAGCGTCAGATAGACGATCTTGCGCGGATAGGGCGTGATGTTGCCGGCCGAGCCGTGCACCAGATTGCCGTGGAACATCAGCATGCCGCCAGCCTTGCCGGTGGGGGCTACGATGCCGCCGTCCCTGACCAGGCGCGTGACGGTTTCCTCGTCCAGCGTCCACAACGGATAGGAGGTGGTCTCGAGGTCGTGCGAGGCTTTGAGGTCGCCGGCGGTCTGGCTCTTCGGCACCAGCATCAGGGGGCCGTTGATCGGCATCACCTCGTCGAGGAAGATCGCGATGTTCATCGCGCGCGGCTCTCGCATGCCGTCGTCGCGCTTCCAGGTGCCGTAGTCCTGGTGCCATTGCCAGACGTCGCCGGTGAAGGCCGATTTGGCGTTGATCTTGTACTGGTGCATGTAGACCTTCTCGCCGAACACCTGCTCCACCGGATCGATCATGCGTGGATGGGCGCCGAGCAGCCCGAATGCCTCGTTGTAGAGATGGGCGGCAAAGGCGGTGCGCGGCGCGCCGCTCTTCTCGCGCCACACTTCGGGGCGCTTGGTGTCGTAGATGCCCTCCGCCTCGCGCGCTAGCAGCGCGACCTCTTCGGGGCTGAACAATTCGGGCAGGAACAGCCAGCCCTCGCGGTTGAAATCGTCGATCTGTTGCTGGGTCAGTTTCATTGCGTTGCTCCCTTGGTTTTGCTTTTGTCTTCGTCATGGCCGGGCTTGTCCAGGCTTGTACCGGCCATCCACGTCTTGGCCGGCCTAGGCAGCCTGGCTCGTCGCCTTCAGTCTCTCTTCTGTCATCCGCCCGGCACCGATCGCGTGCGCCAGTGCTGCGCCTTCGGCGGTTTTCGCATTGCCGGACAGGATATGCGCGGCAATGGTTTCGTGTTCGCTCCAGGCGCTCTGGCGATAATCCAGTTCGGCCAGCACCGTCGCCATCGAGCGGCGCATATGCGGCCATTGCGGTCCGATCATTTCCTCGATCGCGGGATTGCCGGAAAGCCGGTAGATCGCGCGGTGAAAGTCGACGTCGAGCGCGATCAGCCGCGCCAGCGGCGTTTTCCGGTCGGCCGCGCGCCCGGCGCGCAGCGCCGTTTCCAGGTCCGCGCGCGCGGCCGTGTCGGCCGCCTTGACGCGCCCGGCGGCGAGTTTTGCAGCCAGCGCATCGATGGCGCCGCGCACCTCATAGAGCTGCCGAATCCGCACCGGATCGAGCTGGGTGACCTCAAAACCCTTGCGGCCGCTCTCGGCCACCAGCCCCTGCCGGTGCAGCAGATGCAGCGCGTGGCTGACCGGCTGGCGCGAGACGCCGAGTTGCTCGGCGAGTTCGTTCTGCCGGATACGATGTCCCGGCGGCAGGGTGCGATCGACAATGCCATCGAGAATCCGCGCATAGACCTGATCGATCAGGTTCGGGGTCGGTTCGAGCGGGATCATGGGCGCATCTGATTTTAGAATACGGAATTCCGTATTCGTAAATTAGCCGGAGTGCCCAACGCCGTCAAGTCCGCCTGCTCCATCCCCCGATCCGCTTCCAGTAGAACAGCGCACCGCTCAAGCCCCCCTGCGGCTTGAAAGCGTAGTCGGGAATTTCTCCGGCCAGGGTAAAGCCCAGTTTCTCGTACAGTCCCGACGCGCCGCCGTCGGTCGCGGTGTCCAGCACCAGCAGCGTTCGGCTTCGTTGCACCGCCAGTTGTTCGGCCGTCCGCATCAAGGCCGTGGCGATGCCGCGGCCGCGGTGGCTGCGGCGGGTCATCATCTTGGCGATTTCGGCGCGATGCGGCTGATTTGGCGGACAGTCGAGCAGCAGGGTGACGGTGCCAACGAGTACATCGCCGTCCCAGGCGCCGAGAATGATCCGCTCGTCGCGGCTGGCCGCCGCCAGCGAATTGTCCCAGAAGGCACCTGCCGCTTTCGGCTGCAGCGGATGCATGAAGCTGACCGATCCGCCGTGCGCGACTGTCTCGATCAGGATCTCGCTCAGCCATTCGCGAATTTCAGGCGAGGCCCTCAGCGCATTAATCTCGATCGCGGACATGATGGTCGGCCCCAATGCAAAACAGATTGGTGAATCGGCGGTCGCGTTCGATCACGTGCGCTCGGCCGTTCGCGCCTGCTTGATCTCTGCAATTCTCTCGACGTCCTCGATCTGGAGGTGGCGGCCGCGTTCCAGAATTTCCAGCGTGTATTCCTGGTAGGTCAGCCCCAGCCGTTCGGCTTTCCGGATCCGAAACGTCAAGATGCCGGGCGAGGGGTTTTTCCAGGCCGCGCGGTGCGCCGCCTTCCAGTAGAAATAGTTTCCGATGCCGCCATTGCCCCATTCCGGCGTGTGCTCGGGCTCCAGCGGTGGCCCGCCATTGTGACCGGCGGGCGCGCTGGGTTCCTCGCGGATATCGGGCGGTGGGCTCGAGGCTTTGGTCCCATGCATCGCTGCTAGCTCCGTGCGAGCGCGACGAGATAGGTGCAGGAGTTCCTGGTTTCGTTGGCGAAGCTGGTTTCGGCAGGCGGGCCGAAACCGAGGCAGTCGCCAGCGGCCAGCACGCTGCGTTCGCCATTCTCGGTAATGACGAGTTCGCCGGTTTGCACCCAGACCGCCTGGCGGATCCGCGCATAGGACGAGGCCGGCAGCACGACGCTCTTGCCGGCGGGCATTTCGACCTGGATTATCTCGACGGGATGGTCGGGCCGGCCGAACACCTGTTTGCGCGAATAACCGGTCGCGGGATCGCGCCACACCGGCTGGTCGGCGGCGCGCGACAGCAGCGGCTGCGCGCCCTCGCCTTCGGCGCGCACCAGCAGGCCCGCCAGCGTCAGGTCGAAGGCGCTGGACAGCCGCACCAGGATCAC
>JBKJUA010000344.1:0-10048 GCA_046590305.1 Bradyrhizobium sp. | reverse complement strand
CGCGCCGCAATGGCGCCACCTCCGCACAGCATTCAGGTTCCATGAGCCCGCCGCGCAAGCTGCATATCAAGTCATACGGCTGTCAGATGAATGTCTACGATGCGCAACGCATGGTGGACACGCTGGCGGGCGAAGGCTTTGTCGAGACGTCCAGCGTGGATGACGCGGACCTCGTGATTCTCAACACCTGCCACATCCGTGAGAAGGCCTCGGAGAAGGTTTACTCCGAGCTCGGGCGGCTGCGCGTCGCCAAGGATGAGGCCGCGCGAAATGGCCGCCAGATGAGCATCGCGGTGGCCGGCTGCGTCGCGCAGGCGGAAGGCGCCGAAATCATCCGCCGCGCCCCCGCGGTCGATGTCGTGGTCGGCCCGCAAAGCTATCATCATCTGCCGCAGCTATTGGCGCGGGCGAAGAGCCACGGCCGCGCGGTGGAGACCGAATTTCCGGTCGAGGACAAATTCGGCTTCCTCGCACCCCCGAAGCCCGATGCGATTCGCGCGCGCGGCGTCTCATCGTTCGTTACCGTGCAGGAAGGCTGCGACAAGTTCTGTACGTTCTGCGTGGTGCCCTACACCCGCGGCGCCGAAGTATCGCGCCCGGTCGCGAAGATCGTCGACGACGTGCTGCGGCTGGCCGACAACGGCGTACGCGAAATCACCCTGATCGGCCAGAACGTCAATGCCTATCACGGCGAGGGGCCTGGAGGACGAACCTGGTCGCTCGGCGCGTTGCTGCAGCGCCTCGCCGATATCCCCGGCATCGCGCGCCTGCGCTATTCGACCAGCCATCCCCGCGACGTCGACGACACGCTGATCGCGGCGCACCGCGATTTGCCGGAACTGATGCCGTTCGTGCACCTGCCGGTGCAGTCGGGTTCCGACCGGATTCTGGCCGCGATGAACCGCAAGCACAACGCCGACGATTACCGCCGCGTCATCGACCGGTTCCGCGCCGTACGCCAAGACATTGCTTTTTCATCGGATTTTATCGTGGGCTTCCCCGGCGAGAGCGAGGAAGATTTTGCCGCGACCCTCGCGCTGGTCCGGCAAATCGGATACGCTGGGGCTTATTCGTTCAAGTATTCGCCCCGGCCCGGCACGCCGGCGGCGGACATGCGGGAGACGGTGCCAGCGGCTGAAATGGACGAGCGATTGGTGCGGCTTCAGGAATTGATCGACGGCCAGCAAGCGGCCTTCAATCTGGCTGCGATCGGCAGCACCATCGACGTGCTGTTCGAACGCGCCGCCCGCAACCCGGGCCAGATCGTCGGCCGCACCGCCTATCTGCAGCCGGCGCATGTGATGGCGTCATCGGACATCATCGGACAGGTGCTGCCGGTGACCATCTCCAGCCTCGAGCGCTACAGCCTGCTCGGCGAACTCGCTGGCACAGTCCATGCCTCGCCGATATCTGCGCAAATGACCGATTCTTCTCAAACGATAACGGGAGCCTGAACCCTTGCCCAAAAGCGCATCGGATTCGCCTGCACTTGCTCCCAGCCGCAAATTTGACCGCGACATGCAAATCCCGCCCGAAACGCAGGTCGTCATCGATTTCGACGACAATCGCGCGGCGTCCGCCCTGGTCGGGCCCTACGGACAAAACCTGGCGCTGATCGAGCGCCGGCTCGGCGTTGTCGTCGATTCGCGCGGCAATCACATCACCATCGCCGGCTCGCGCGACGGCTGCGATGCCGCGCGGCGCGTGCTGGAGACGCTGTATGCGCAGGCGACGCAGGGCCAGGAGCTGGCGCAGGGCGACGTCGAGGGCGCGATTCGTGCCGTGATCGCCCAGGGTTCGCTGTTCGAATTCGACGCCAAGACCGCCAAGACCGCGTTCGAGACCATCAATCTGCGCAAGCGCCCGGTGCGGGCGCGCACCGCCGCCCAAGATTCCTATATCCGCGCGCTGAAGCGCCACGAAATGGTGTTCGGCATCGGCCCGGCGGGTACCGGCAAGACCTGGCTCGCGGTGGCGCATGCCGCGCAATTGTTCGAACGCAAGGAGGTCGATCGCATCATCCTGTCGCGCCCCGCGGTCGAGGCCGGCGAGCGGCTCGGCTTCCTGCCCGGCGATCTCCGGGAGAAGGTCGATCCGTATTTGAGGCCGATCTATGATGCGCTGTACGATCTGATGGATTCGCGGATCGTCGAACGTGCGCTGCAGGCCGGCGAAATCGAGATCGCGCCGCTCGCCTTCATGCGCGGCCGCACGTTGACCAACGCCGTCATCATCCTGGACGAGGCACAGAACACCACGTCGATGCAGATGAAGATGTTCCTGACCCGGCTCGGCGAAAACAGCCGCATGATCATCACCGGCGATCCCTCCCAGGTCGATCTGCCGAACGGCCAGACGTCGGGACTTGCGGAAGCCGCACGGCTGCTCGATGGCGTCGAAGGCATTAGCCAAGTGAAATTCACCGCCGAGGACGTGATCCGCCATGAACTGGTGGCGCGGATCGTCGCCGCCTATGAAGGATTGCCGCAGAAGCCGGTAACCAGCAGGCCTTGATGCCCATATCTGATGCCAGGCGCGTGCCGGGGACGAGCCCCGGCCGCAACAGAAATTCCGGACCGATGCCACCCCTTGCGCTTCCCATATCCGAGGTTCTCGTCGTCGCCGATTGCTGGCAGGCCGAGCCCGACGCCGAAGCGGTGGTCCACCGCGCCATCGCGGCCGCGGCCGAGAGCGTCGATGCGGATGTCGGCGACGCCGAACTCGCGATCATGCTGACCGACGATGCCGGCATTCGCACGCTCAACAGCAATTGGCGCGGCCTCGACAAACCGACCAACGTGCTGTCGTTTCCGGCGCTGCAGCCGACCGGCCCTGTTGGACCCGGCGACGCCCCGCGCATGCTCGGCGACATCGCCATCGCCTACCAGACCACCCGCAAGGAAGCCGACGACGAACAAAAGCCGTTCGATCATCATCTCAGCCATCTGGCGATCCATGGCTTCCTGCACCTGATCGGCTACGACCACGAAAAAGACGGCGAGGCCGAAGCCATGGAAGTCCTCGAGCGGCAGATCCTGGCGCAACTCGGCATTCCCGATCCGTATGCGGACCGGGACCCCGACGCCGGCCGGGAGCGGATGGACTGAGATGCCGGACTCCGACCCGATCCACGACAATCCACGCAACACAAGCAACCTGCCGGCGGTGGTGCAGGAAGGCGAGGTGATGCGCCCCGCCGCCGACAACTGGCTGACCCGCGCCATCCGCACCCTGTTCGGCTGGAAGCCGGGGTCGGTGCGCGACGATCTGCAGGTGGTGCTCGACGCCTCTACGCCCGACGAGGTGGGATTCTCCGCCATCGAGCGCACCATGCTGCGCAATATTCTCGGCCTGCACGAGCGCCGCATCGCCGACGTGATGGTGCATCGCGCCGACATCGTCGCGGTCAAGCGCGACATTCCGCTCGGCGAACTGATGGGCCTGTTCGAAAGCGCGGCGCATTCACGGCTGGTGGTTTACAACGAGACCCTCGACGATCCCGAAGGCATCGTTCACATCCGCGACCTGCTGGCCTTCATGACATCAAGCGCCCGCGTGCCCGATACCAGCAAGGCCAAGCGAAAAAAACCGTTGCCGGCCGGGCTCGATCTGCGCGCGGTCAACCTCGCGATGCCGCTCGCCGACGCCAGCATCATCCGCAAATTGTTGTTCGTGCCGCCGTCGATGCGGGCGATCGACCTGCTGGCGCAGATGCAGGCCTCGCGCATTCACCTCGCGCTGGTGGTGGACGAATATGGCGGCACCGACGGGCTGGTCTCGATCGAAGACATCGTCGAGCAGATCGTCGGCGAGATCGACGACGAGCATGACAGCGACGAGCCGCCGGCGATCGTGCGGCAGGCCGACAATTCCTTCATCGCCGACGCGCGCGCCAGCCTCGACGACGTCCGCACGGTGATCGGCGAGGAGTTCGTCACCGGCGAGGCCGGCGAAGAAGTCGAAACCCTCGGCGGCTATCTGGTGACCCATGTCGGCCGCCTGCCGGTGCGCGGCGAAGTCATTTCCGGCCCCGGCAACTTCGAAATCGAGGTGCTCGACGCCGACCCGCGGCGGGTCAAGCGGCTGCGAATCGCCACCCGCAAGGAGCGCTCCGCGCCACGGCCGCCGCGCGAAAGCCGCCGCCGCGACACCGCGACGGAGGCCAGTCAGCCGCAGGCCAACGACAATGCGAGCCCGCGGCCCGGCGATGGAGCCGGTTCGCAGTGATCGCAGCAGACAAACTCCGCGGCGCTATTCTGGCGATCCTCCTGGCATGGGGCTGGAAGCGCGCCGCCATCGCACTGGTCGCGGGCGCGCTATCGGCGCTGGCGATGGCGCCGTTCAATGCATGGCCGGTGCTGTTCCTGACCTTTCCGGTGATGGTCTGGCTGATCGACGGCGCCGGCGCCGGACGCTGGCGCGGTGTGCCGGCGGCCGCGTTGACGGGCTGGTGGTTCGGCCTCGGCTATTTCGTGCCGGGCCTGTACTGGATCGGCTACGCGTTCCTGGTCGATGCGCCTACCTTTGCCTGGCTGCTGCCGTTCGCCGTGCTGGGCCTGCCCGCCTATCTCGCGCTGTTCACCGCATTCGGGTTCGCGCTGGCGCGGCTGATCTGGACCCGGGAAGGCACACGGGTGATCGCACTCGCGGCCAGCCTGACGTTAAGCGAATGGCTGCGCGGCCAAATGCTCACCGGCTTTCCCTGGAATGCGTTCGGCTATGCGCTGACCGAGCCGCTGGCGCTGGCGCAGACGGCGTCGCTGATCGGGTTGTGGGGCCTGACATTTCTGAGCGTTGCGATCTTCGCGAGTCCCGCGACCCTGATCGATGGCAACACGCGCGGACGACGACCGTGGATCGCGCCGGTCATGGCGCTGGCGCTGCTGATCGCGATGGGGATTTTCGGCGGCATGCGTCTGGCGCTGCAGCCGACCGCGCTCGTCGCCAAGGTCAAGCTGCGGATCATGCAGCCCAACCTGCAGCAGGACGTCAAATTCAACTACGCCGCCAAGGCGGCGGTGATGCAGAAATATCTCGCGCTGTCCGACCGCGCGTCCGGGCCGCAATCCACCGGCGTGCGCGACGCCAGCATCCTGATCTGGCCGGAATCGGCGTTTCCGTTTTTCCTGACGCGCGAAGCCGATGCGATGGCGCAGATCGCCGAGTTGTTGCCCAGGGGCACCGTCCTGATCACCGGTTCGGTGCGGGCGCCCGACCTGCCGCCCGGCATCCGGGCAACCCGCGCCTATAATTCGATCTACGTCATCGATCATGACGGCAGCGTGCTGTCGGTCTACGACAAGGTGCATCTGGTGCCGTTCGGCGAATTTCTCCCGTTCCAGGACTGGATGGAAAAGCTCGGCTTCGTGCAGCTCACCAAGGTTCATGGCGGATTCATTCCAGGCGCGCGGCGTCGCCCGATGGATCTGCCGAACGCGCCGCGCGTGCTACCGTTGATCTGCTATGAAGCAATCTTTCCCGGTGACGTTGCGTCACGCGACGATCGTCCGGGCTGGATGATCAATCTGACCAATGACGGCTGGTTCGGAAATTCGACCGGGCCCTATCAGCACCTGCAGCAGGCGCGCGTTCGCGCGATCGAGCAGGGATTGCCGATGGTTCGAGCGGCAAACACCGGCGTTTCCGCTGTGATCGATCCCGTGGGACGAATTATCGCTCGGCTCGGCCTCGGCGTCGAAGGTGTACTGGATGCCAATCTGCCGTCCGCCATCACGCCGACGATTTATGCGCGCCTTGGCGATATTCCCGCCGCGGTCATGGTCGCCGCCGGCCTGCTCGTCGTGCTTCGCCGCCGTGTCATAAAGCGGGCGTCCTGACTCCTGCATGTTCACACTTGGTTCGGCAGAAACGGTCGATTGAAAAATCCACCAACCAGTTGACAGACCGACCAAGCCATTCGCATTCTGCGCCCGCTCATCGAGAGTGAGTTGGATCATTGCTCAAATTTTCCGCATTCGTGCCGAAGCTTCAGAGCAAGGTTTGACGGTGCTGACGCCTGAGGCCTAACTTCACTGCCTCATCCCGCAGGCGTAATCCCAGGGAGTTTTGGAAATGTCGACTAAAGCGCCCAACCCTGTTGACAGATATGTCGGCAGTCGTGTGCGCATGCGCCGCATCATGCTTGGCATGAGCCAGGAAAAGCTCGGCGAAGCATTGGGCCTCACATTCCAGCAGGTGCAGAAGTACGAAAAGGGCACCAACCGGGTTGGGGCAAGCCGCATTCAGCAGATTTCAGAAATTCTTCAGGTGCCGGTCTCCTTCCTGTTCGAGGGAGGCCCCAGCGGCACGGCCGCTACGGGCGACTTCAGCGAAGGAAGCTCGCCGGCCTACGTGTCCGATTTCCTCGCGACCTCGGAAGGTTTGGCCCTGACCCGTGCGTTCACGCGGATCGCCGATGCCAAGCTCCGGCGCAGCATCGTCGAACTGGTCGAGCAGATCGCCACACGCGAAGCCCCCGACAAGCGCTGAAGGCACACCGACATTCCTCCGATGCGTCTGCGCGTCCCCGATGCGCGACGCGCATCCAGGGTTCGCGCTGGCGCGCGCGCCGGAATGACGATAGGGGAATCCCTCCAAAAGGGCTTCACCCATGCCGACCACAACCGATCCTTTCGATTCCAGCGCCATTCTCGACGGCATCCGCCGCTGGGTGGAGATCGAGACGCCGACGGAAGCGCCCGAGCAGGTCAACAGGCTCGCGACCATGGTCGCCGACGGCTATCGCGATTTGCCGGTTGCGATCGAACGCATCCCGGGACATTCCGGCTGCGGCGATCATCTCGTGGTGCGTTCGTCATGGGGCCAGGACGAGCCGGGAATCCTGGTGCTCAGCCATCTCGATACGGTCCACCCCATGGGATTCATCGAGCGGCTGCCGTTCAGGGTCGAGGGCGATGTTGCCTTCGGTCCCGGCATCTACGACATGAAGGGCGGCGCCTACCTCGCCTATCATGCGTTCAGGCAGCTCTGCGCCGGTGGCGAGCGGCCGCCGCTGGGTGTGACCCAGCTGTATGTTTCCGACGAGGAGATCGGCAGCCCGACTTCGCGCGCGCTGATCGAAGCCGAGGGGCGCAAGGCCAAATATGTGCTGGTGACCGAGCCTGCCCGCGACGGCGGCAAGATCGTCACCGGACGCAAGGGCGTCGCGCGGTTCGATATCGCCATCAAGGGCGTGCCTGCCCATGCCGGCACCAGGCCCGAGGACGGCCGCAGCGCGATCCGCGAACTCGCCAATATCATCCTGACCCTGGAAGCCATGAACGACCTGAAACGCGGCGTCAGCGTCAATGTCGGCGTCGTCAGGGGCGGCAGCCGGCCGAACGTCATTGCGGAAGAAGCCTATGCGGAAGTCGATCTTCGCGTGCCGACAACAGCGGATGCCGACGATCTCGTCGCGAAAATCCTGAACCTGAAATCCCGCACCGATGGCGTCAGAGTCAAGGTGACAGGCGAATTGAACCGGCCGCCTTACGAGAAGGGCAATGCCGGCGCTGCCCTTTACGAACATGCCAAAGAGCTCGCCGCGGAAATCGGCTTCGATCTGGTCGACACCTTCACCGGCGGCGGCTCCGACGGTAATTTCACCGCGCCGCATACCGCGACGCTCGACGGCCTCGGCGTCGATGGCCAGGGCGCGCATACCCATTACGAGCAGATGTACATTTCGTCGATCGAGCCGAGGGCACGGCTGTTGTACCGGCTGTACCAGACGCTGCGATGAGCATCGCACCCGGCGATCCCGATGACCGCGACCTGTCGCCCGACGATGACGTGAACGCGCACCGGCGCGGCTCGTTCTTCGGGCGGCGCAAGGGTCACAAACTGCGCTCGCACCAGGCTGACCTGATCGCGCAACTGCTGCCGCGTCTCGCGCTCGACATCACCGAACCGAGTCCGGAAGGCCTCGCCAAGCTGTTCGATCCTGAATTCGACCATGTCCGGCTCGAAATCGGGTTCGGCGGCGGCGAGCATCTGATCGCCGAAGCTCTCGCCTTTCCCACCACCGGCTTCATCGGCTGCGAGCCCTACGTCAACGGCATGGCGAAAATCCTGACGCAGATCGAGGCGCACAATATCGGCAACATCCGGCTGTTCGCGGGCGATGCCGCCGACCTGGTGGCCTGGGCGCCGGCGCAGTCGCTGGCCCGAATCGATCTGATCCATCCCGATCCGTGGCCGAAGCGGCGGCACTGGAAGCGGCGCTTCGTGCAGGATTTAACTGTCGCCGCGATGGCGCGCGTGCTCGAACCCGATGGCGAATTCCGTTTCGTCTGCGACATCGACGGCTACGTCGCCTGGACGCTGGCGCATCTGTTGCGCTCGCCCGACTTTGCCTGGCTGGCGGAGCGCGCCGATGATTGGCGCCTGCCGTGGCCCGGCTACACCATGACGCGTTACGGCCGGAAAGCCGAGCGCGAAGGGCGACGCGCGGCGTATCTCAGATTTCGAAGGTCGGAATAGCGAACGAGCCGCAGCCATCGTACCGGGGCAAAATATCTCGTCGTCCCGGCGAACGCCGGCACCCATAACCGCCGGCATCAATAACTGTCGCAAGCTGTGGCTTCAGCTCATTCTAAAACTGACATCGGTGTTTATGGGTCCCGGCTCGCGCTACGCTTGGCCTGGACGACAAAATTTTTTTCCCGGATAACGAAAGAAATTACCCCTTCGCCGCATCGCCCATCCGCGCCTTCCGTGCGTCGGTAGCTTCCCACACCATGCGCTTGCCGCGCTCGCGGCCCAGCAGCTCGATCGGGTCGTGATTGTCGATGTGTCCGAACTGTCCCTTGTAGACGCTGTAGCCGCATAGTTCCTGCAGTCGTCGTGGGAATCGCCGCGCGATCTCATGGGGAATGCCGAGCTGCAGGTTTTCCTGCTGCCGCATCCAGCCCCAGCAATAGGCGCAGGAGAATGCGAAGCGTCTGGCGTCGCTCAAGTTGGCGCCGCCGCCATGCCAGAGCGCGCTGTCGAACAGCATCACGCTGCCGGCCGGCATGGTCGCGGTGACGGCGTCATAGTCTTTGCCGTATTCCGGCGAAGATGGATATTTGTGGCTGCCCGGAATAATCCGTGTCGCGCCGTTGTCGTCGCGGAAATCCGACAGCGCCCAGATCGCATTGACCGTGATCGGGATGTGCGGACGCGGCAGCGGGATCAACTGCGTATCCTCGTGGATCGGTTGCGCCTCCTGGCCGGGACCGAGCACCAGCGAACAGAACGACGACAGCAGGCATTCCCTGTCCAGCACGCGCTCGACCACCGGCAGCACGTTGTCGTGCAGCGGCACTTCCCAGAAGATGTCGTCATAGGTCAGGAGATTGTTGATACGGACCGTCTTGAAACCTTCGAACGAGGTTTTGGCGGGACCGAGATGATGCTCCCGCTCGGTTCGCTGCAGCGCCTGCTTCAACGCCTCCACCAGATCGGGGCCGGCGGCGCGCTCGATCACGGTGTACCCGTCGTCGCGGATTTTTCCCGCGTGCGATTGAACTTCGGATTCCGTCAGCATTTTGCTTCTCCCCGGTGGCGCTGTGCCGCGCCGTTGCGAGCAGCATAGCGCGGCCTTTTGGGAAGAGGAAAGTGCTTCGGAAGCGACCAACGAATCTAGAGTTCGTCATTCCGGGATGGTGCGTTAGCACCAGACCCGGAATCTCGAGATTCCGGGTTAGATGCTACGCATCGCCCCGGAATGACGAAATACACCGTTACGCCGTTTGGCGGGCCTGCCAGAAGCTCACCACGCGCTCGGCCGTGGAGGGCATCAGGCGGGCGAAATTCACCCGCGCGCTCTCGATGTCCGACGGCGACGGCACCCGGTTGGGGCCGAGCCGCAGCAGAATCAGTGCGCGCACGGTGGCCCATTCGAGGCCGATCACCTTGCCGACGATCAGGATCGGATCGTGCCGGTCGCCGGCAATCAGGCGGTCGAGGGTTGCGAGTTTCACCGCCGCCATCGCCGACAGCGTCGCAATCGATTCCTCATATCTGAAGGCCTTGGCAAAGCCGAGCAGTGCGGCTTCGTTCAGCT
>JBKJUA010000313.1:0-14297 GCA_046590305.1 Bradyrhizobium sp. | reverse complement strand
GCTCGGCATTCCCGCCGTGGTCGGGGCCACGCACGCGACCGAAAGGCTGAAGACCGGGACCAAGGTCACGATCTCCTGCGCGGAAGGCGACGTCGGCAACGTCTATCAGGGCACGGTTGCGTTCGACGTCACGCGAACGCCCGTCAGCACGTTCAAGGCGCCGCGCACGCCGATCATGGTCAATGTCGGCACCCCCGAAATGGCGTTCCGGACCGCGATGCAGCCGCAATCGGGCGTCGGCCTCGCCCGCATGGAATTCATCATCAGCGAGCATATCGGGGTGCATCCGATGGCGCTGCTCAAGCCGGACAAGGTCGCCTCGGCCAAGGCGAAGGCCGCGATCGCCCGTCTGGTCAAAGGCTACAGGACGCCAGCCGATTTCTTCATCGAGCGGCTTTCGGAAGGCGTCGGCACCATTGCCGCGGCGTTCTATCCGAAGCCGGTGATCGTGCGGCTCTCCGACTTCAAGACCAACGAATATGCCAGCCTGATCGGCGGCGAGGCCTTCGAGCCGAAAGAAGAAAATCCGATGCTGGGATTCCGGGGCGCTTCCCGCTACAGCCACCCGGCCTACGCGGAAGGGTTTGCGCTGGAATGTGCCGCGCTGCGCCGGGTGCGCGAGGAAATGGGCCTCTCCAATCTGCGCATCATGGTGCCGTTTTGCCGAACCGTCGAAGAAGGCAAGCGCGTGATCGCGACGATGGCGGCCAACGGCCTGAAGCGCGGCGAGAACGGGCTCGAGATCTACGTAATGTGCGAAATTCCGAACAACGTCATCCAGATCGACGCGTTCGCGCAATTGTTCGACGGATTCTCGATCGGCTCAAACGATCTCACCCAGCTGACGCTAGGGGTCGACCGCGATTCCGACATCGTCGCCTTCGATTTCGACGAGCGCGATCCCGGAATGCTGGAGATGTTCAGGCTGGCGGTCACGGGCGCCAGGCGCAACGGACGACATGTCGGCATCTGTGGCGAGGCGCCGGCGAACTATCCGGAGATCGCGCGCTACCTGACGCAGCTCGGTATCGACTCGATCAGCGTCAATCCCTCGAGCGTGTTTCGCACGATGGCTGCAGTTCGCGAAGCCGAAGCCGCGAAGGATGCGGTTTGACGCAACGCAGTATGATTGCTGCGCTGCGGCTTACTGTACATGGGGTTGTTTTCGCAATTTTTTGTCCAGGCCCTTGGGGCTAGTCGCCTAACGCGGATTCGGCGTGAATCCGCTCGGCCAGGGCATTGACCCTGGTCATCGTCTCCGTCAACTCGACATAGGGATCGTCGTCGATCGTCACCGTGCCGTAGTTGGAATTTTCACCGTCAAACCGCCCTTCCACCGGCTGGTCGGCATGCTCGAACCAGTGATAGCCGACGACGTTGGGCTTGCGCAGGGCGGCGGTGACGTAACGTTCGAAACACTGGGCGCGCTCGGTCTGGCTGGCGACCCGGGGGCCGGCGCCGTGGCTGTTGGGCAGGCCGGCATCATCGCCGCGGAATGCAAATTCGGAAATCAGGCACGGCATGCTGCTGGCGGCATAGGCATCGATCTGCGGAGTCGCATCGAGTTCGTAGCAATTGAACGAGATCACGTCGAGATAGCGGGCCGCGGCGGCGATCACGCCCGATTGCGCCTGGTAGCCGAAGCGGGAGCCGATGACGAGGTGATTGGGGTCGGCGGTCTTGATGGCCGAGACGCACACGTCGAAATATCGATCGGCAACGACAGCCAGAAAGGCGTCGCAATCGGCGGAAAATGCCGCGCGGGCGGGGTTGGCGAGGTTGGCGTTGAGCTCGATCGCATCATTCAGGCCGCCGGGCTGCATTCGGAAGAACGGCGCTTCAATACGTCCCATCGTGGCGAATTCCTGCCAGGATCGCGCGGGCGTCTGCCACACCGCGTTGAACTGAGAGAATTCCCGATAGTGCTCCTGCAGCCGTGCGATGGCCGCGACACGACCCGGGCGGTGCGAGGGCAGGTTCAGAAACAGCGTCAGAAGTTCATCAACGCCGCGCCAGTCGGGCGACCAGTACAGTTCGTTATCGATGAAAGAGCCGAGCAACCCGACGTCATGACATCGTCTTGCGCAGTGCGTGTTGGCACGTTCGCGGATATGGGCGGCAAATGCCGGCTCGAACACGTCGGGAAAGACCTGGTCGCGCCGGTGCAGCTTGAAGGAAGCGCCGAGTTCATTGGTTGGCGCGATCGCAAGCGGCGACACACCGGCGCCGGCGACGAGTTCATCCGACCAGCAGCCGAGCGTATTGAAGTGCCAGTTCGCCAGCCGGTTTGCCGCCGCCGCGCGCCAGACGTGCTGGCTGCCGTATTTGTTCCGGCACGCATCGGCATAGGGCACGCGAGCGGTATTGCCGACGTGGTCCGAATCGAAGCGGACATTGTTGACACCCTTGGAAAGAAAGCGACCGCCATCGGGATCGACAAGCCAGAAAACACCATCATGCTGGTCAACGCGAAAGAAGCCGTTTCCCCGGAAACGATCATCGGCGATTCCCCCCCATTTGGTTCTTTGCAAGTGGACCCTCCAACGGCAAGATAACGGCGCTCTATTTGTCGCATCGGCTGGCCGAAGCTGTTGATGTATCTCAAGATCGCCCGGTCACCGGCAGGACTAATGCTACGGTGCCTCGCATTCCTGCCGGGGCGGAAGGGTTAACAGTGAACTCGAACCGTCCCATACCGGCGTCGCAGCCGCCTTCCACAGCCGGCCTGCGTCCGGATTTCATCTGGGGCGTTTCGACCTCCAGCTTCCAGATCGAAGGCGCGACGAAGGAAGAGGGCCGCGGGCCCAGTATCTGGGACGTCTACTGTCAAAACGGTGAAATCAGGAACCGCGACACCGGCGACATCGCATGCGACCACTACCATCGCTACCGCGAGGATGTCGCGCTGATGCAGCGGCTGGGCGTTCAGGCCTACCGGTTCTCGGTCGCCTGGCCGCGGGTGCTGCCGCAGGGCCGAGGATTGGCCAACGGGCGCGGCCTTGCCTTCTACGACCGGCTGATCGACGAACTTCTGACCGTCGGCATCGAACCCTGGCTGTGCCTGTATCATTGGGATTTGCCGCAAGCGCTGGAGGATCTCGGCGGATGGCAGAGCCGTGAGTCGGTCGCATGGTTCGCCGATTACGCGACGCTGGTTGCGGCGCGTTTCGGCGATCGCGTCAAGCGCTTTGCGACCTTCAACGAGCCCTCGATCTTCAATCTGTTCAGCCGCTCGCTCGGCAAGCGGGACCGGAGCGCCGAAGCCGGTCTTTACCGGGCGACCCACCACGTCAACCTCGCCCATGGCGCGGCCGTGGACGTGCTGCGCCAGAAAGTTCGGGACGCCTCGATCGGCTGCATTCACAACCTTCAGCCCTGCCGGCCTTCCAGCGCGAGCGAAGACGACGCGGCGGCGGCCGCACGCCTGGGCGTTTACTGGAACAGCGCCTTCCCCGATCCGCAATGCCGCGGCGAATATCCGCCCTCAATGCGGACCGCCGTCGAGCCGCATCTGCAGCATGGCGACCTCGCGCGCATTTGTCGCCCGCTCGACTGGTTCGGATTGAATCATTACAGCCCGGTCTACGTAAAGGCACAGCCAGGGGCGATGCTGGGCTTCGACTTCGGCGAGAAGCCGGCCGGCATTGCCCTGACGCAGATCGGATGGCCGATCGATCCGCAAGCCTTCGGCGAGACGCTGCGGCTCATCCATGAACGCTACGGCTTGCCCATTCACGTGCTCGAAAACGGATATGGCGGCAACGACAAACCCGACGCGACCGGCGCCGTGACCGATCCGGAGCGGATCGATTTCCTGCGCGGCTACATCGGCGCAATGAATTCTGCCGCCGCCGATGGTGTCGATGTCAGGAGCTACTTCGTTTGGTCGCTGCTCGACAATTTCGAATGGATGTCGGGGTACAGCGATCGGTTCGGCCTGACCTATGTCGACTATGCCTCGCTGCAACGCATTGCGAAGTCGTCGTTCCACTGGTACGCGGATTTGATCAAGGCGGCACGCCAGCGATGAAAGCAGCCTCTCCAGGACAAGCCGGCCGGAACGTGCTGCTTGCCGACATCGGCGGCACCAATGCACGCTTCGCGCTTCTGGCCGGAGGCGCGGTCGGCAGGGTCGCCCATATGGCGGTCAGCGACCACGGCAACTTTCGCGAAGCGCTCAACACCTATCTTGCCAGCCTGCCGGAGGCTGAAACGATCAGCGCCACCATTGTTGCCGCGGCAGGCGTGATCCGGAACGGCCACTGTGCCCTCACCAATAATCCCTGGATGATCGACGCTGAGGAGCTGCGCGCGGCTTACGGATTTTCCACCGTCCGCCTGCTCAATGATTTCGAGGCGGTGGCGTGGTCCCTGCCCCACCTTTCCGCGGATAGGCTACTCGCGCTGGGCGGCGGGCAACCGGTCGCGGGCGCGCCGCTGGCGGCCCTCGGCCCCGGCACGGGCCTTGGAATGACCGCCTGCGTACCGCACGCAACCGGCCACCTCGTGCTTTCGAGCGAGGGCGGCCATTCGACCATGGCCGGCAGTTCGTCGCGCGAGGACGCCGTCATCGCGCTGCTGCGACAACGGTTGGGCCATGTCTCGGCCGAACACGTCCTTTCCGGTGGCGGGCTGGAAAATCTCCACCAGGCGCTGGCTGCGCTGGACGACCTCGCGCTGCCAAGGCGTCGCGCCGCCGAGATTACCCGGGCCGGCATCGAGAGGACCTGCCCGATCAGCCGCGCCGCCATCGACATGTTCTGCGCGATGCTTGGTACGGTCGCCGGTAACCTCGCGCTGACGCTTGGCGCGAAAGGCGGAATATTCATTGCCGGAGGCATTCTGCGCCACATGCCGGAATTTCTCGCCCGCTCGCAATTTCGCGCTCGCTTCGAAGACAAGGGCCGGCTTCGCGAGTATCTCGAACCGATTCCGGTCTGGCTGATTCTGGACGAGAATGCCGCATTCGTCGGCCTGCATGCACTGGCGGAGGTCGAAGGCATTGGTTGAAATTTCGCGGGGCATCGTCACCCTCACCATTAATCCCGCCGTCGACGCCTCGACGTCGGTGAAGAACATGGCGCCCTTCACCAAGATGCGCTGCGCGCCGGCGCGCCGCGATCCCGGCGGCGGCGGCATCAACGTGGCCCGGGTTCTCAGGCGACTGGGTATCGACGCGTCAGCCATTTACCCGGCCGGCGGCGCAACCGGGCAATTGCTCGGCACCCTGGTCGAGCGCGAGGGCGTTCAAGGCCTCATGGTGCCCGTCCAGAACGAGACGCGGGAGGATCTGACGGTTTTCGACGAGACCACGCGTGAGCAGTTTCGCTTCGTCTTCCCGGGAGCACCGCTCGACGAAAGCGAATGGCGGCAATGCCTGGAATCGGTGGCGCGTATCGAGCCGCGGCCTGCGTTCGTGATCGCCAGCGGCAGCCTGCCGGCAGGCGTACCGGAGGATTTTTACGGCCGACTGGCGCAGGCTTGTAAGGAACACAGCAAGGTCATCGTCGATTCGTCCGGCCGGTTTCTGAAGGCGGCGCTCGAACACGGCGTTTATCTCATCAAGCCGAACCTGCGCGAGTTTCAGGAATTGGTTGGAATGACCGCCTCCGATGATGCCTCGTTGATCGAGGCGGGACGGCGGCTCATCGGTCGCGGCCGGGTCGAGGTGATCGCGCTCTCGATGGGGCCGGACGGCGCGCTGCTGATCACGCGGGATCTGGCCCTGCGCGCCAACGGCCTGCCGATCAAGCCGGTCAGCGTATCCGGCGCCGGTGACAGTTTTCTGGCGGCGATGCTCTGGAGCCTCTCCAGCAACGGTAGCCTCGAAACCGCCCTGCGTTATGGGGTCGCCGGCGGATCCGCGGCGCTGCTCAGTCCGGGGACGGATCTTTGCCGGCCGCAGGACATGCACCGCCTGGTCGCCGAGGTGGCGGTCAGGCCTATCGTTTCGCCAACCGCCCCGTCCGATCCAGCTCATGAATAACGACGGTTACATCGTTCCGAGCGAGCAACGCCTGCTTTCGCGCTTCTGGCAAAGCGCGCGCGGCTTCTGGGGCGGCGCGACGGCCCCGTGGGCCTGGCTGCTGACCGTGCTGCTGATCGCCACCGTGCTGCTGCAGCTGTTGACCCAGTACTCGCTGAATTTCTGGAACCGCGATTTCTTCAATGCCGTCGAACGCAAGGATGGCGCGGAACTGCTGGCGCAGGCATGGCGATTCCTGCCATTGGCCGCGGCCAGCCTCGCGCTCGCCGTGTTCTCGGTGTGGGGCCGGATGACCCTGCAACGGAAATGGCGCGCGTGGCTGAGCAGCCATCTCTACAAATACTGGCTGGAGCGCGACCATTATGTCCGGCTCAGATTCATGCCGGGAGAGCATCAAGCCCCGGAATATCGAATCGCCGAGGATGCCAGGCTTGCAACCGACCTGCCGGTCGACCTCGTGCTCGGGCTTTTCTCCTCGCTGATCACCGGCATCACCTTCATCGGCATCCTCTGGACGGTGGGCGGTAACTCGACCATCGACATGTTTGGCCTGGCGCTGACCATTCCCGGCTACCTCGTGGTGGCGGTGATCGTTTACTCCATCATCGTTGCCACTGCGATGACGCTGATCGGTAGCCGCCTGACCCGTGTCGTGGAGGACAACAAGCGAACCGAAGCCGAGTTGCGCGCGATAGGAACCCACATCCGCGAGAGCGGCGAAGGCAAGACATTGCCAGACAACATCAACGATCGGCTGGATGCCGTGAGCGTGGCGCTGCGGGCGGTGATCGCCGCGTGGCTGGATTATTGCTGGCAACTCATGCGCCTGACCGTGATCACGCAGGGCAATACGTTGCTGGCGCCCGTCGTCGGTCTGCTGCTCTGCATGCCGAAATATGTCGCCGGCACGATGCTGCTCGGCGAGGTGGTTCAGGCGGCCGCAGCCTTTGTCGTGGTGCAGGGCGCCTGCAACTGGTTCACCGACAACTACGTGCGTCTGGCCGATTGGGTCGCTTCCGCCAACCGCGTCGCGTCTCTGCTTCTGGCGCTGGACCGGATTGACCAATCGGGCGCAAATCCAGCATAACAGTTTTCGCGGCCGCAGCCCCCTCTCGATGGACCGCAGTCTCCATGCTGCCGGCAGCTTGATCGCCTGAAGGGAATGATAGAATGAACATCGACCTCACCGGAAAGCTCGCGCTCGTCACCGGCTCGACTCGCGGCATCGGGCTGGCCACCGTCATCGGGCTGGCGCGCATGGGAGCGGACGTCATCGTCAACGGCCGCGAGGCCGCCTCGGTCACTGAGGCGATCGCGAAGGTCAAACAGGCTGTACCCGCCGCCAATGTGCATGCAGCGGTGTTCGATCTCGGCCATGCCGAGGGCTGTGCCGGCCTCGTGGCGCAATTCCCCGAAGTCGACATCCTCGTCAACAATCTCGGCATTTACGAGCCCATGGCCTTTTTCGACATTGAGGACGACGACTGGACGAAAATGTTCGAAGTCAATGTCATGAGCGGGGTGCGGCTGACCCGGCACTATCTGAAGCGAATGCTCGATACCAGGGACTGGGGCCGCGTCGTGTTCGTCTCCAGCGAATCCGCCATTTTCGTACCGAAGGAGATGGTGCATTATGGCTTTTCGAAAGCCGCCCAGCTCTACATCGCGCGCGGCGCCGCTGAGCAAACCAAGGCCACCAACATCACGGTCAATTCAGTATTGCCTGGCCCGACCTGGGTCGAGATGGCGCCGGTGCGGCTGGCCGCGCGCGCCAAGGGTCTCGGCACCACCGCCGACGAACTCGCCGCCAGGACTTTTACCGAGCGCCGGCCGGCATCGCTGCTGCAGCGCTATGCCACACCGGAAGAAGTAGCCAACCTGATCTGCTACGTCTGCTCCAAGGCCGCCAGCGCAACCAATGGCGCCGCCTTGCGCGCCGATGGCGGCATCGTCACCAACCCGTTCTGAGGAATCCGGTTGGCCAGTCGCTCGTGCGCCTGGCCCGTCCTTTCGCTTTGAGCAACGAAATCTATCGGGCTCTTCGGTCCGCCCTGCCGGGGCCGGATGAATTCAGAGACGGGTCGTCAGAGCCGTCAGCCAATCCGGCATGGCATCCGTCAGCCAAGTTTCGACGATCTTGTCGAGGCCGGTGAGAACAAAGGCGCCGACGAACGCGAATGCCGCACCCATGACTGGTTTGGCGATGCGCGACGTCCTGGCCAGCAGGTCTTGCCGGGCGAAGATTGCCTGCCTGGAACCATAGGCGAGCGCCAGGATGGGCGTAGCCGCTCCGAGCCCGAACACAGCCATCACGGCGGCTGCCTTGATCACTGTGTCGCCCTGGGCAGCAAGTCCTATCGCGGCTCCCAGTGTCGGACCGGAACAGGGCGACCAGATTGCGCCCAGCAAACCTCCGAGTACGAATTGTCCTCCAAGCCCGGAGGGTTGAATGCGATCGAGCAACGTCTGGCCGCCGGTTGCGACGGGCGCTGCGAAAGCCGCCAGTTTTCCCTGCAGCGCGGGAACGAGCAGCACCACACCCATGGCCAGCATCAGCGCCGCGATGGCGTATCTGAGCGCCGCGGCGTCGAGGCCAATATTGAAGCCGACCGAGGCGATCAGCGTACCGAGCAAGGCGAACGATGTCGCAAGGCCGGCAGCCAGTGCAACCGGTCCCCAGGCATGCTTTTCAAGCACCCCGAAGAGTATGATCGGCAGCAATGGAAGAACGCAGGGCGAGAGGGTCGATAACCCGCCCGCGGCGTAGCTGAGGGCCAGGTTGCCGAGCTCGGACACCCTCACAAGCCTTTCGAGACGAGAGCCCTGATGCTGGCGGGATTGGTGTCCCCGGTTGACCTGCCAACTTCGTTGGCGCCCTTGAATACTATGAGGGTGCTCTGACTTTGGACCCGAAAGCGCTTCAGCACATCCTTCGCGCTATCGAAATCCACCTCGTAGACAACCAGGTTCGGCGTCGATTTTTCGATTTCCTGGACGATGGGTCGTTGCACCTTGCACGTCGGACACCAGGGTGCGGTCACATCGACGAGGATGAGCTTCCCAGCCGCTTGCGCTTGCTGGAACGCCTTCGTATCGAACGGTTGTCCGGCCTGGGCCATCAGCCACGACCCGGTAAGGAAGGCTATTGCGATCAGTGTCTTCAGGAAATTCAATGACATTTTCGATGTATCTCCGAGGATGCCTGGACGGTCGGTCAGTGAGTTTCGTAGCGGAGCCCGCGAAAGTTACGCTTGCCTGGAAAAATAAGACGGCGATACCCGAATACCCGCTCGCCTGGAGGAGCCGGCGATATCCGCGTCCAGGCGTCTTTTGAGGAAAATCACACTCAAATTGCATCTGATTGCGCGATGGCGGCGGCAGCCTTTCGCGGCTGAGGAAGTCGAGGAGCTCGTTCCGGAGACACTCATGCCGATCTATGCGATACGCGCAACTTGCGATCCAACCGTCCATCGCGCTGAATAAGCTGCAAGCGAACGGGGTGAGATCCCGCAGATCCGGACGTGGAACTATGATGCCTTCACCAGACGTCCCTCCTCGATGGCGGCGATCTGCAGCGCGATGAAGCGGGAGTAGATCCGGCATTGCGAGAAAGAACCGCCGGTGAACCACAGCCCGGGCTGTTTGGTACGGGTCCACATGTTGCGCATTTCCTGGCTGTCGGCATCGAACCCCCAGATCGGCCCGACGCGCGTGGCGACTTCAGCGCCGAACAGCGAACCCACAATGTGATCCTGGCCCTTGTAGCCGGTCGCCAGCACCACGAGGTTCGCCCTCAGCGTCGAGCCATCGTTGAGTTCCAAACCATCGCTGACGAACTGCCTGATGTCGCTCGCCTGGATCAGCCGGATCTTGCCGTCGGCAATCAGCTCGGAGCAACCGACATTGAAATAATAGCCGCCGCCGCGGGTGCGGAATTTCAGCGGCCATCCGGTGCCGTCTTCACCGAACTCGAGCCGAAAGCCCGCCTGCTCCAGCCGCGACAACAGCGGCGCGTCGAGTTCCCGAACTTCTTTGGTGATGATCTTGTGCGAGGCCTTGACCACTTCCAGCGGCACCGAGGCATTCAGGAGGTCCCTGATTTCAACAGCCGGCCCCTCGCCGAGATAGCTCTTGTCGTAGAGCTGCGCGCTGGGATCGACATTGACGACCATGGTCGGGCTGCGCTGAACCATGGTGACGTCGGCGCCATTGGCCTGCAGTTCCTGGCAGATGTCATGCGCGCTGGTGCCGGTCCCCATCACCACGACGGACTTGCCGCGCCACTGCGAGCCGGCGGAGAACTGGCTGGAATGCAGCACCTTGCCGGCAAACTTCTCGATCGTGGCGATGGTGGGAATGTTGGGCGTACCGCTGACGCTGGTGGCCATCACGATGTGCTTCGGCCGCAGCATGCGAACGCTGCCGTTGTCGCGCCGAATTCGCGCCATCCAGGTCTGCGTCGATTGATTGTATTCGGCGCCCTCGAACACGGTGCCGGTCCAGAAGTTGACCTCCATGCTCTCGACATAGGATTCGAGCCAATTCGCGATCTTGTCCTTGGGGATGTAATCCGGCCAGTTCGGCGGGAACGGCATGTAGCGAAGATGATTGACCGGCGTCTTATTGTGGAGCTTGAGACCGTGATAGCGCAGCCGCCAGTTGTCGCCGACACGTTGCTGCCTGTCGATAACGAGCGTATCGAGGCCGAGCCGCTTCAACTCGACCGCCGCGGAAATCCCGGCATGCCCGCCGCCCACCACCAGAACATCCGGCTCGCGGCCTTCAAAGGCAATTTCGGCCTGGCGGTCTTCGAGCCAGTTCCGTTTGGCGAAATCGCGATTGTGCGAGACTGGCTCGATATTGCCGGACTTCGTGGCGCTGATCCTGTCCATGTCGAGCAGCGTCGACAGCGTCCACGCCTTCGGCGCCGCGCCAGGCGAAGGCAACAGTCTGAAAACGCCGACAGCGGGCCCGTTCGCCGTATCGAACCGGAAAATCGCCTCGATTACGTCCTGCCCGGCGACCACGGCACGGCGCGGCACCAGCAACCCGGTGTCGACGTCAAATCCGCCGGCACTCAACTCGTGTGCGCGCCGGCATAGTTCATCCGCCACTCTGCCGGCGCCGCTGAAGGTCGCGATCTCCCAGGAAATGCCGCACAGGTTTCGCCAGTGACTGTCCGGAACAAACAGCGCGCCAAGCGCCGCTACGTCGCCGCCAGCCAACGAACGGCCGAAGTCGGAGATCCATGATCTTGCCTCGGCTTCGGCCGATGTCCTGATTTTCTCCAGCATGCCCACTCCTTGTATTTCTCCGCCTGACGGGCGCCTGCGTTTGGTCAAAAGGCCGCTTCCTCGCCTCCTGCAAGACAAGCTATCGAAGGATGTGCATCGGGTAAAATCACCGGACGCTGGACTGCCCAGCCCTCAGCACAATGCTGCTCACCGGCCGCAGCCGGACCCTCGTGGACGAACGCCCTGCTACCGCGTCAGATGACACGCCGCAACCACTCCCGCAGTTTCCATATCAGGCTGCCGCGCCGGTCTCTTGCCACGCCCGGTCTATCGTGTCGGCCAGGAAGCTGCGCCGCCACTGGTGCCGCAGCCCGCGAAAGCACTGCCGCCTCCAGTGCGAGTGGACCCACATTCGCCAGGAAGGTGCGCTCATATCCGCGCGAGAGCCGTTCGATGGCCTGGTCGAGCGGTAGCCAGTCGACCGCCTTCACATCGCGCATCAGAGCGTGGGTCTGTCCACCATGGGCCTCCATCCGCCAGTAATGAACGACCTTGGAGCCCCTGCTGGACTCCTGGACCAGCGTTCCCAGGAACTCGTGAACGACGACATCGTGTCCGGTTTCTTCCAATACCTCGCGTTGAGCTGCTTCGCGGGCGGTTTCGCCGTCATCGAGCTTGCCCTTGGGTAGTACCCATTCGTTGCGCTTGCGCAGCCGCACCACCGCGATCAGCGGCGTTTCGTCCTGCCGCAGCACAATGCCTCCCGCCGCCAGAACCGGCGCCCGCGCCATCCCACATCCCAAATGCTGCCAATGCAATCGCCAGCATAGGGTAGATCGGTATAGTGTTGCGGTTTTCCGTGCCGGGGCCCGGAGAAAGTCGGGCCGCAGGCGTCAGAGCTGCTGGGACAGGATTCTTGCCGGCCGCGCGTCCGGCCCCGGCTCGATATCCACCGACCACAGGTCCCGGTTGTCGACATCCTTCAAGGTCACTGTCATCACCTCCGATTCGCCGTCGATATCGACGCGGCCGAAGAACTGCAGTCCGAAACACGGCGCGAGGTTTTCACCCTGCTCCGCGCTGCAACCCTTTTGAAACGCCACCGCCGGACCGAATGTATTGTCCAGCGGAGCGGGAGCCCATGTCCCCGCATGCAGCGGGCCGGAGACGAACTCCCAGAACGGTTCGAAATCCTGTGTGACGTCACCGCCGCGTCAATCTCTCTTTTTGCTGGTCGGGAAGTGTAACGGCGCCCGCGCCCGGCGCCGATCCGCCACGTTCTAGAACGCTTTTTTCGCCTCCGGCCGGTGCTTGTTCGAGGGCACGAAGCCCGACCGCGTGGCTTCGCGAGGCTGCCGAACCCAGACCTCGCGGTTCGGGTGCAGGCCGCCACCGCGGGTGGCGGGAACGGCGGTGAGCCGCGCGCGATGCAACAGGCGGGTGTCGGCCTCGCCGCAGTTCGGGTGAATGCCGCCATTGGCCGCCACCTCCTTTTCCCAGACCGCCTTGCGCTGCGCGAGAATGGCGGGATCCGCCAGCGCCGTGCAGTTGAGCTCGTTCTTGTTCAGATCCGCGATGATCTCGTCGCCGTCGTGAACGAAGGCGATCGGTCCGCCAAGGCCGGCTTCGGGGCCGACATGGCCGATGACGAGGCCGACCGATCCGCCGGAAAACCGCGCGTCGGTCATCAGTCCCACCACGATGCCGCGCTCGCGGCACAGCGTGGTGATGCGCGAAGTGGGGTCGAGCATTTCCGGCATGCCCGGCGCGCCGCTCGGACCCTCATAGCGCACGATGATCATATCGTTGTTCTGGAACCGGCCGGGGGTCTTGTCGAGCGCCGCAAGCAGACCCTGCTCGCCTTCGAACACGCAGGCCTTGCCGCGGAACAGATTGTTTTCCAGCCCGCCCTCGACGCCGGCCAGTTTCAGGATCGCCGAGAATTCCGGTGACAGATTGCCGCCGAGAACGCGCAGGCCACCGGTCGGCTTGTAGGGCTTTGCGACCGGATAGATCACCGTGCCATCGACGGCATTGGTGCCGAGGCGCTTGACCTGATCGGCCAGCGTTTCACCGGTGCACGTCATCACGTCGCCATTGAGCAGCCCGGCCTCAAGCAATTCGCGGACGATCACCTGCACGCCACCAACCCGGTCGATGTCGACCATCGAATATTTGCCGTAGGGGCGGGCATCGGTTAGGACCGGAACGACGTATTGCGACAGATGGTTGAACTCCGCCGGCGTCATGACTTCCTTCCAGAAGTCCGCGAAGCCCGCAGCCCGCGCGATCTCCGGCGCATGCAGCGTGACATTGGTCGAGCCGCCGATCGCCATCGCGACGATGACGGCGTTGCGGATCGAATCGCGCACGACGATGTCGCGCGGCTTCAGGCCCTTCGCCATCATCTGCGCGAGGTACTCGACCAGCTGGTCCGGGAATTCCTTGAGGCGGCGGGGATCGTCGGACGGCGGCGCCACCATGTGCAGCGGCTGCATGCCGACGACGCCGATGAAGGTCTGCATGGTGTTATAGGTGAACATGCCGCCGCAGCTGCCGTAACCGGGGCAGGCATGGCAGGCGATGTGATGGCGGTATTCGGCGTCCGGGTTGCCGGCCACCTGATAGGCGCTGACAATATCCAGCTTCTCGCCGGTGTTCGGGTCGGTGCCGGGATGGATCGCACCGTCCGACATGATGATCGAGGGTTGATTGTGCTCGAGCAAGGCGGCCAGCGTGCCGACCGGCGGCTTGTCGCAGGCAACGACGGCAATGGTGCCGGCGAGCCCGGTGGCTTCAAGATGTTCGCAGAGCGCGTCGTGGGTGATTTCACGCCCGATCAGCGAATAGCGCATCTCGCGCGTGCCGTTGCGGATACCGTCGGAGGTGGCGATGGTGAACTCGGGCTGCACCAGGCGGAGCTTGAGCTGGCCCTGGCCGGGGCCGACGCGCGCCTTCAGCCGCTCGTGGATGGCGTCGACCTTGGCCATGACGCCGAGATAGCACTGGCTGTCGCCCTTGGTGCCGACGACGCCGACCGACGGCTCGTGGATCAGGTCCGGGTCCGTCCCCAAGGC